>DATKWA010000049.1:0-4276 GCA_035529815.1 Occallatibacter sp.
AAACCGGCCGCCGCTTCGGCGATCTGCTGCAACTCTGATTCATAGGCGGCGATGAGTTGCTTCCCCTTCTCCTGACAATTGACCAGCCGGGCGATCAGCGCGATGAATTCGAAGATTTCCGACACACTTCGCTGGTTGAAGTTGAGGACCGGCAGGCCGCGATGGATCGCCTCTTTGGTGATTTCGGCCTGCACATCGGAGTAGGTGATGATGAGGTCGGGATCCAGCTTCTCAATGGCTTCAAAATTTGCGTCGCGGAACGTGGAGACACGCGGCTTGGTCCTCACGTCCGGCGGGTGCTTCGAAAATCCGGAGACGCCTACAATGCGGTCCTGCTCGCCCATGAGGTAGAGCAATTCGCTGGCCTCATCGGAGAGGCATACGATGCGCGAAGGAAATGCCTGAGATTGTGCTGCAAATTTGAACTGCAATGCTGTTGTCTCCATGCTCAACTTTGACCGTTCAATACTGCATCGAGAGCGCGAATGAGCCGCTGGTTATCGTTGCTGCCGAGCACGGCGGCACGGAAGTATGTGTCGTCAAGTGTTTCGAACGTGGCACAGTTTCTCACCACGATTCCGTGTTCCAGAATCAGCCGCTCCCACACATTGTGATTCCTGTACCCATCGCCGAGACGAAACAAGAGAAAGTTCGCTCCGGCGGGATATACCGTAAGGCCCAATGCGGCGAGTTGCACGGCTAATCTCTCCCGCTCCTGACGATTGCGGGCAAGCGTCTCGGCAATCCAGGCTTTATCCTCAAGGGCAGCGATCGCGCCCACGGCGGCGAGAGTCGAGATGGGCCACGGGGCGAGCAGCTCTTTCGCGCCGGACGCCAACTGCTTTGGCGCAATCATATACGCGATGCGCAGGCCGGCGATGGCGAAGAATTTCGTGACGGAGCGGAAGACAACGAGATGGCTCATCTCCGGCACGTGCGCAGAGATGCTCTCTTGCGGGAGGAAGTCGATGAACGCTTCATCAAGCAGAATGCGAATGCCATGTCTCTGTGCCCGCTGCACCGCTGCAGACAACTCCGTGGCCGGCAGCACCGCTCCGGTGGGGTTGTGCGGATTGGTCAAGAGAAGGGTGTCGCATTCACATTCTGCACAGTGAGCGATAAGATGTTCCAGGTCCAGCTGAAAACCAGCTGCCTCGCTCAGCGGCCAGAGTTCGACGGCAACGCCTTCGTGCTGCAACGTGCGGCGGTATTCTTCGAATGCCGGGATCGGAACCAGACACCTTTGTGCGCCCATAGCGCGCAAGGTTGCCGAGAGGAGCGGCACCATTCCGTTTCCGACCACGACATTGGATGTAGGGACGTTTGTGTAACTAGCAAGAGCCCGGCGCAGCGCCTGTGAATCGAGATCAGGATAGGCGCGCAACTCTTCCGGATTGCCAAGAGCGTTGGCGATGGCTTGCGTAACACGCGGTGAGGGACCACCTGGAACGATACTGGCACTGAAGTCGAGTAATTTGGTTGCGTGCACGTAGAACTGCGCCGCGATCGCATGCAGTTGGCCCCCGTGCGTCGGTAGTGATGCCGCCACTCCGTTACGCATTTCGTCTCCAGGCCAACGCGAGGCAACAGAGGCCGAAGCCCAGCACGGAAGCGAGCGCCGTGACGCGCAGAGCCTTGCGCGCATCATGGGGCTCAGGGATCGGAAAGCCGGCGCCAAGCAAAGGTGAATCGACGCGCTCACCGCGATAGGTATTGACCCCGCCCAACTGAACGCGCAGTGCGCCTGCCATAGCGCTCTCAGGCTGCCCCGCGTTGGGGCTTGCGTGCTTTTGCGCGTCGAGACGCCAGGTTGTCCATGCCTGTTCGAAGCTGCCGAGGTCGAGGAGCGCTCCCGCACCGCAGACGAGAAGCGCGGCTATGCGGGAAGGAATGAAGTTGGCTGCATCATCGAGACGTGCCGCCGCTTTTCCAAACCACTCGTATGTTTCATCGCGGTGACCAATCATGGAATCGAGCGTGTTCGTCGCCTTGTATGCCATCGCCAGCGGAACGCCGCCGAGCATGAGATAGAACAGCGGCGCGATGATTCCATCCGAGAGGCTCTCGGCGAGCGTTTCGATGACCGCGCGGGCAATTTCATTGCGATTCAGAGTGGCAGTGTCGCGGCCTACGATGCGCGCGAGTTGCCGGCGCGCCGCATCAAGATCGGAACGCTCGAGCGCTTGCAGAACGGCTTGGGACTCATCGAGCAGGTTGCGGGTGGCCATACAACTTGCGGCCAGCCAGACCTCTGCTGCACGGCCAAGTGAGGCGTTGCAGTGCTTCATGATCCTAAGCAGCTTCGACGCAGCGTAGGCGGAGCCGAGGACCACGGAACCTGTCAGCAGTACTCCGCCGATCAATTCGCGTTCTGGCCCGTCACCCACTCGGCGTAGCGTCCGCTCGCCAGCCTGGATGGCATGGCCGATCAGGCGCACGGGGTGCGGAAGGAACTCGGGATCGCCGAGGATCCAATCCAGAAGATAGGATGCCGTCAGCGTGTCGAGGCGCATGCGCGCTCCTTGCGATCGCCCGCAGGCCAGTTCAAGCCGACGAAGCCGAGCAGGCGACTGAGGTCGATAGAGGTGGAAACAGTCTGTGCCAGCCGATCGAACTCCCCTTCGCGGAGCCGTTGCCATGCAAGCATGGCGGCAGGCGCGAGGCCGCGGGCGGAGCGGGCTGCGCGCAGGAACGCATGACGGAATTCGTCCTGGTGAAATACCCCATGCAGATAAGTCCCTGCAATGCGGCTATGCGAGCTGACACATCCGTCGAGTATGGTGGATTGCGCATCACCCTTGCGCACAATGCGCGAAAACGGAAGCGCTTGCTCCAGGTACTCGGTTTCGCCGACGTGAATCTCGTATCCCTCCACGCCTGCACATTCCACTGATTGGCCAAATAGTTGTGAACTGACAAGCTTGCCCGTGGCTTCGCGCGTGATTTTTTCGAGATTCATCCTGGTGCGTATCGGGAGTAAGCCGAGAGCCTGCTCGCTACCGCCCGCTTCCACTCCGTGGGGATCTTCGATGGCAACCCCGAGCATCTGCAAGCCTCCACAGATACCAAACAAAAGCACGCGATCGGACAGAGCCAAGATCATCTCGGCCAACCCTGTCTCGCGCATCCAGCGAAGATCGCTAGATGTTTGCTTCGAACCGGGCAGGATGATGAGATCCGCGGACTGCAGTTCTTCCGGCGTTTGACAGAAGCGCACAGCGACGCAGGGCTCGGCCAGTAGCGGATCGAAGTCCGTGAAGTTAGAGATGGACTGAAACCGCACGATGGCGATACGCAGTCGCCGTTCGGGCGAGTTGTCATCGTCCCATCGTATTTTTGCAGTGGACTCGAGTGCCACGCTGTCCTCTTCGTCGAGGAGGAGGTTCGGAATGTACGGGATGATGCCGAGGCAGGGCTTACCGACGCGCTGCTCAAGTTGGCGAATGCCAGGCTCCAACAAGCGAATGTCACCGCGGAACTTATTGATGACGAAGCCATCGATGAGATCTTGCTCGGCAGGATCGAGGAGAGCGAGCGTTCCATAGATGGATGCGAAGACGCCGCCCCGGTCGATGTCACCTACGAGGATGCAGCGCGCTGCTGCAACCCGTGCCATACGCAGGTTGACAATGTCGCGGTCTTTCAGGTTGATCTCGGCTGGCGAGCCTGCTCCTTCGAGGATCATCAACTGATATTGAGCGGCGAGGATCTCGTAGCTCTCGCGGACAAGTGGGAGAAGCTCGTCGTTTCTCCGTTTGAAATAGTCTTCTGCGGTGAACTGTGCGAAAATCTTTCCTCTGACGATGACCTGGGAAGCCGTGTCACTGGAGGGTTTGAGAAGCACTGGATTCATGTGGACGGAAGCAGGAATGCAGGCGGCCTCGGCCTGCAAGGCCTGTGCGCGCCCGATCTCGAGCCCTTCAGGAGTGGCGGCCGAGTTCAACGACATGTTCTGCGCTTTGAACGGAGCTACGCGAAAACCTGCGCGCACGAAGGCGCGGCAGAGTGCAGTGGTGATCAGCGACTTGCCTACGTGCGAGCCGGTTCCCAGTACCATGATGGCGGGTGTGCTCGTCATGTTTGAACTGCGCTCCATGCCCGGTCGAATGTTTCGCGCCGGAGCACGTCTTCAAGACTTAGTCTGCGTTCCCATCCAACGGTTTCCAACTCGGGTTCAGATGCAAACTGCTCCACGAATCCCATGCAGAAGTAGCCGACCAGGGCCATGGACGCTGGAATGTTGAGTACCACCTTCGCGTGTTCTGGATGGAGGATG
>DATKWA010000050.1:0-8504 GCA_035529815.1 Occallatibacter sp.
CCGCTCCGTTTCCCGGGCCGCGGCCCCGGAAACGGAACAACAAAAACAAGAGCAAGAACAACAACAAAAACTTCCTGATAAGGAAAAACTGTCAGGTATGTGCCCGGTCTAAAGTGTCAGGGATGTCCCCGGCCGTACACCTGGGAGGTCTGCCTGAGCCTGATGTGGAGATACTTTTAGACGGAGCGGTCATGTGTTGATTGTGCGCCTTTGTGGGGTAATTTTCGGCAAAGGGTTAGCGGCGGGTGAGAGGGCCCGACTGAGCGACGAGCTCTGGTTAGGCGATGGCCACCTTTGCTGGGGCGAAGGCGAGTGTGAGTACGGTGATGTCATCTTCCTGGCCGAAGGCTTGTGCGGTGGATGCAATTTGCTGGGCGGATTGTTTGCTGATGGCGTGAGCGCGGTCGAAGCCGAATAACTCACCTGTGGAACTGCGGGCCTCGACTACGCCGTCGGAGAGGAAGGTGAGTGTTTCTCCTGGAGCGATGGGAAAGGAAGACTGGAGGTAGCCATTGGCGGAGTCGGGATTCATACCAATGGGTAGGCCGGGTTCAAGGGTGATCTCTTCGCCACGGTAGTAGGGTGAGAGGTGGCCGGCGTTGGCGAGGGTTACGGTGCCGTCTGGGGCGATGTCTGCGCAGAGGCAGGTGGCAAAGCCACTGAGTTTGCTATCGCGGAAGACCTGATTCAAGTGGCGCAGGAGTTCGGATGGTGAGTCGGTCCCACGCCTTTCCGCTGCGCCGATGAGTACGGCAGCGGTCATGGCGGCGGCAGTGCCTTTGCCGCTGACGTCGCCAACCAGGAGGCGCTGGCAGCCGTTTTCGAGGACGCGGGAGAGATAGAAATCGCCACCGACATCGCGCATGGGATGGAAGGCGACTTCGATGTGGAAGTTGGGAGCGGAGTCGAGCGTGGCTGGCGCCAGCATGCGCTGGATATTGCGGGCGGCGAGCATTTCGCCGGCCAATTCGGCACGCTCCTCGGCAACCTGGCGCTGATCGCGAAACAGCAGCGCCAGCAATGCCAGAATGACAAAGGTCGTCACAAGCGCGAGCATCTCGAGCAGTTCGGGTCGCCATAAAGCAAAGTAGTCCGGCAAGCCCAGCCGACGATCCGACGTTAATTGCAAAGTGAACCAGGCAAATTGGGCCGCACCCCACAACCCGCATAGGGTAGCCAGCGGGCGCATGCGGCGCGAGATCCGCCTCCAGGGCCAGAACGCAACAATGGGCGCTGTCGTACCCACAATAAAGCCAATCCGAGCTAACGGAGCATAATACGTCATCGGGCGGTCGAGGAGATCGAAAAGGAACCACGCATTCTGTGGGGAGAGAAACAGTTCGAATACCCCTACCATTATTTGGGCCCAAACGAATGCGAGAGCCACCCAATACAACGGGGGAACTCGACGCCGCGCCAGCGTAAAGAAGAACAGAAGATTCGCCACCGTGGAAACGAGGTTTGCAAGGAAAATTACGGCTCCATCCAAATTGGATGAGTAATTGAAATGTGCAGCTGCGCAGAATTCATTCGCGCGCAGAGCTGCGATGCAAACGCAAGTGATGCTCAGATACAGCAGTTCTCGCCGGCTGCGGTCGTAGTAGAACAGACCCAAAAGCATGAGCCCAACAATGCCGATGACAAAGTAAAGGAGCATTGGGGCCAGCGCGCTCTCGCTCTGCGCTAAAACCAGGCTGGCGCGCCTTCCGTTCAGAGCATCCGAGTTCCCGGCAGTCAGCTCTGGCGTTGGGACGTCGAATAGCTTAGCTGCGACTTTGAAGGCAATCGTGTCCGGTTGGTTTCCCAGGATTGAGGCCGGCACCGGATACTGCCGGATGCTATTCATGCTGAAGGAGCCGGTGTGCAGATTGCCCGCGACGCCAATGGCGTTTCCATTGAGGAACACCTGGTACGCGGAAAGCCAATTGGCGACTTGAAGAGCGGGATGATCGAGGGCGCGCAGGGGACTTAAATCGAGATGGCACCGCACCCAGTAGTGGGCCCTGGAGATGTGGGCCTCTTTCATGTGGGCCGGGGACGGCTGAAGGCTGTCGAAAGACAGCCATGCCGATTCATCGAGATTCTGCGCCGCCCAGGCGGGATTATCGCCGGAGTGCCATACGCATTGCTGCATGGGAATCGTGATGACGCTCTGCCCGAAGGCGGCGAGCGACAGAAGCGGGAGAAGAAGCAGAAACAATTTACGCATGGGCCACCTTAGTTTGAGCGATGGCGTGCTTCGCTGCGGCCAGGCCGTCCTGTGCAGGGTGAAGTATTGCATGCTGCTGAAAGCTACTGCCTGAGGAAAGCATAGCAGGGGGGAAGACCGATGCTCGGAGTACAGGGAATTCTACACCTTGGCAGAGGATGGAGAGCTAGATGAAGGTTTGCCTTGTCATAAAGTTGGACTGAGAACTTATGACGAGGAATCCTTAAGCGGCCCATGCGTCAGAATGCAATGCATTTTGTCAGGCACGCGCACAGGTCCGATTATTGCGCCTCCCTGTTCAGGCGAAGCGGAATCTCTCCTTCGACGGACCGGATGTGAATATCCCTTTGCGGGAATGGCACTTCGATTCCGTTTTTCGCAAATGCCTTGAAGATGTCGAAATTCAGGCTGCTCTTGAGGCGGACGGGATATTGAACCTGGGTAATGGTCCAGACGCGCAGCAGGAAGTTGAGCGAACTGTCGCCGAATTCAACGAAGAGTACTTCAGGGGGCGGATCACTCAAGACGTCCTCATGAAGTTTGGCGACGTCGGTCAGGATTTCCCGAACGAGCTCGGGATTTGTACTATACGCTACGCCCACATCCAGTGAGATTCGAACTTGCCGATCGTTTGCGGTCCAATTTGTGACCGGCTTGTTGATGAATTCGGAGTTGGGCAGGATGATTACGACGTTATCGTTGGTGCGAACCCACGTACTGCGTGCACCGATCTGGATGACGTCCCCGTAGGTATCGCCAACCTCGATTCGGTCACCCAGCTTGATTGGGTGTTCAAGTAAAAGAATGAGTCCGGCGACAAAGTTGCTGACGGCGTTTTGCAAACCTAATCCGACGCCGATGCCGAGTGCGCCTCCCACGACCACCAGACTGCTGAGGTTCAAACCGGTGGTTTGCAAGCCTATGAGCAGCCCGAAAAGGAAGACCAAATACGACGCAAACCGGGATATTGCGTACTGCTGGCCTGGGTCGATTCGAGTGCGCCGCAGGATTTTTTTGATCAGGATTTTCTGACTGATGCCAGACAGAAGTGCCAGGAACAGCAGAAAAATGCAGGCTTTGAGCAAGAATAGCGGGGTGATGGGAACCGCGCCGATCGTGAATATCGACCAGTCCAGAGCGGAGGTGAACTTTGATTGAATCCATGTGAACCACTCTGGAACCATGATCCATATACCGGACAAGCCAGAAACACTCGCGTGCAACATTGGACGCTCCATTACGGCGCTTACGAAGGCTGCG
This sequence comes from Occallatibacter sp., assembly GCA_035529815.1. Taxonomy (GTDB): domain Bacteria; phylum Acidobacteriota; class Terriglobia; order Terriglobales; family Acidobacteriaceae; genus Telmatobacter. The sequence continues at coordinate 3,470 of DATKWA010000050.1, forward strand.
TTCTCTATGAATCAAAGCAGGGGAACGAGGCAAGTTGCAACTTGAATCGTATGATCAGACATCTTCCGATCTGCAGTTTTGAGGCCGGATAGCTATAAAGTACGGACGCTAGACCGATCTGTCGCGCAGGCTAAAAGAGTTTGAGGCGGATGATGAGGTATTTTTTGGGGTTGTCGCGGATGCTCTGGACCAGTTGCTGGGTCTGATCCATCGCCTGGTCGGCATGGTCGTAGAGTGCGCGGTTCTGCATCAATTGACCAATTGTGCCTTTGCCCTCGTCGACGCCCTTGAGGATGGAGTCGAGGCGGGTGACAGTGTCGTCGAGCTTTTGCGCGAAGACGGGGTCCTGGGAAAGCTTGCCCAGCGCTCCCTTGCCTGCATTAATCTGCGACACCAATTGATTGGCATTGGCGACGGCCGAATTCAGGTTATTGTAGAGCGAATCGTCCTTGAGGAACTTGCCTGCGCTGCCTTTGCCTTGGTTGAGGTCGTTGCTGATCTTGTTCAGATTGTCGACGGCGGCGCTGGCGCGGGTGTAGAAGGTGTCGTCGTTGACGAGCTTGCCCAATGAACCCTTGCCCTGAGAGATGGAGGCGGTGATGGTCTGCAGGTCAGTGGCGATCGAGGAGATTTTTTTGGCGAGGGTTGGGTCGTTGATCAGTGTGCCGATAGTGCCCTTGTTGCCGTTGAGCGAATCGATGAGGGTTTCAATCTTGCGGGTGAGGGTATTAATTTGCTCGATGGAGACCTGGCTGGTGCGGATGACATCGGAAATGCTGGGCGAGCCTGAGGCCTTCAGTTCTGCGTTGTTTGCGGGCGGGGGACCGTATGCGTGGGTTGAATCGATATCGACGTAGCTGTCGCCAAGTACGCCGGCCTGGGCGATGGAGGCGAGGGAATCGACGTGGAGGTTGGGGAGATAGTCCTGGCCGACGCGCATAGTGACTTCGACTGGCGTGGGGTTTCGATCGGGGACTACGCGGACACGAATGACGTTGCCGATGGTGACGCCTTCCAGCGTTACGGGAGCGCCGTTTTTGAGGCCTGCGGCATTTTCGAAGTAGGCGCGCAGGACCAACTTGCGGGCGAAGAGGCCGCCGCTGGAGCCGGACATGAGAAAAATGAGTCCGACCAGCACGGCTGCGGCCGTGAGGATCAGGGCTCCCACTCTCAATTGCGACCACTGAATCTCTTTGCGGCTTGGCACGAAACTCCTCTATCGGAACGAACAGAGTAGACGCCTTGAGGATACCAGAAGAGGGGCCTATTTTCCGTCTTCAATGAGGACGCTGGCTAAGGCAAGTTCATCTGTGTGAGAGATGGAGAGCGCGGCGCGGGCGAAGCCCATTTGGGCAGCGATCTGTGCGGCGCGCCCGTGAAAGCAGAGGCTGGGCCTTCCTCGGGGCTCGCGAACGACCTCGATCTCAAGCCAACTGACACCAAAGCTGATGCCGGTTCCGAGGGCCTTGGCGCCGGCTTCCTTGGCGGCGAACCTTCCGGCGAAGCTTTCAGCGGCATTGCGCTTGCGCAGGCAGTAGGCCTGCTCGTTCGGGGTATAAACGCGGTTGAGAAAGCGGCTTCCGTAACGATCCATGGAGTGCTGGATGCGCCGGATCTCAACCATATCGATTCCAGAACCAATGATCATGTTCCTTACAAGCTACAACATTTTGCAATTGGAGTTGCAGGGGCCGGCGGGTGGGCGGCCAATTACCAGAGAGGGATTGGCGCGGCTCTTGAGTCCAGGGATGTGTCAAAGCTGGTCAGGGGCCGTTCAACTCCTGAACAGATTTTATGCTGCCGAATGCAGCACCGATAAGCACAGTGTGAGGCAGGCCATGGTTGAGAAGAGCGCGGGACAGGCGATGAGCATTCCCTGGGCGATACAGATGAAGGCGGTCTCAATTGAGGAGCCGGGACGGCTGATTCAGACGCTTACGGGCGCAATTCTGGGTTGTGGCGGCTGGGTGCTGAGCCGCGGCGCAAATGATAGCGGCACGATCAATATGCTTTTCGAGTTTGAGCGGCAGGCGTGCGTGGAGATTTACAGCGTACTAATCGCCACCGGGCTGGAACTGAGCCAAAGAGGGCATGTGCGCTTTACCGAACTGTGCCAGTGTACACGGAGCAACCAGCAGAATTGCGGCACGGAGATTGCCAGCATCGATCTGGAGATTCAGACGTTTCCGGTGGAAGCCGTGAACGAGGCGCAGGTGTTTCATTCCGTTTAATTGGACACAGGCGCGTTGCGATGGCTGGAGCCGGCATCAATCAGGAACGCTTCGGTCAGGAACGTTTCGGTCTTAACCCGCCTCAACCAATCCATAGCGGCGCTGCCATGCCTCTTTGAGGCGCACCCAGACGCGTGCGCGCTCGGCTTCAGAGAGTGCGGTGTCAGGATGGTTGGCGAAGCGCTCGGCTTCCAGTTTTGCCAGTTCCAGAAGTTGACGGTCGCGTACCAAATTGGCGACGCGGAAATCGGGCAGGCCTGCCTGGCGGGTGCCGAAGAACTCGCCTGGGCCGCGGAGTGTGAGGTCCAGTTCGGCAAGTTCGAAGCCATCCTGGGTGCGGACCATGGCGTTGAGGCGCTCTTCGGCCAGAGGCGACACGCGGGGGCCGGTGACGAGAATGCAGAAGCTCTTGGCGGTTCCACGGCCTACCCGGCCGCGCAACTGATGCAACTGCGCCAGGCCGAAACGTTCGGCGTGTTCGATGACCATAACGGTGGCGTTGGGCACGTCCACCCCGACCTCAATGACCGTGGTAGCGACGAGGACGTCGATTTCGCCGCGTTGAAAGCGGCGCATGACGATTTCTTTTTCGTCGGCGTCGAGGCGGCCGTGCAGAAGTCCGACGCGCAGGCCGGCAAGAGGGCCGGTGCGGAGTTTCTCGTGCATATCGACAGCTGATTTGAGGCCGGACTTTGCGCCCGGGATTGCTTCCTGCGCGGTTTTCGGGAAAAGGTCAGCGGTTTTGCCTTTGCGGACTGTTTTGCGCGAGGGCTGGGCTGGAATAGCAGTTTCCGTGGCGCTTTCGTTGGCGTCGGGGTCGTGCGAGAAGTCCAGCTCGGGCTGGTCGTCCTTGGCACCCTCGATAACCGGATAGACGACATACGCCTGTCGCTTGAGAGCGACTTGCTTGCGGACGAACTCCCAGACTTCATCGGAACGCTCGCCTGAAACGCGGCGGGTGACGATGGGCGTGCGGCCGGGAGGGAGCTCGTCGAGGACGCTGAGGTCGAGGTCGCCGTAGAGCGAGAGCGCCAGCGTGCGGGGAATGGGCGTTGCCGTCATGACGAGCACGTCAGGCGCGGGCTGGTTGGGTTTCTTCATCAGTTTGAAGCGCTGCAGGACGCCGAAGCGGTGCTGCTCGTCGACGACGACGAGACCAAGGTTATCGAATTCGACTTTCTCTTCAATGAGCGCATGGGTGCCGATGACGAGTTGCGCTTCGCCGCGATTGATGAGGCCGCGCGTGGAGCGTTTGCGGTCTTCGTCGAGCGAGCCGGTGAGGAGCACGATGCGAGGCTTGCGGCTGGAGCGCTCCAGCAGTTTGCGCGCAGCGAGAAAATGCTGCGTGGCGAGAATTTCAGTGGGCGCCATGAGAGCGGCCTGGTAGCCGTTTTCCATTGCGACGAGCATGGCTTGAAAGGCGACGATGGTTTTGCCGGAGCCGACATCGCCCTGAAGCAGGCGGCGCATAGGGCTGGAGGAGCGCATGTCGGTGACGATCTCGCCGAGGGCGCGCTTTTGCGCTTTGGTGGGATGGAAAGGAAGCACTTCGCGAATGGCTTCGCGGACCTTGTCGGTGGCGGCGAAGGGGATTCCGGCGCGCTCCCTCATGCGGCGGCGCTTGAGTTCGAGGCCGAGTTCGAGGAAGAACAGCTCTTCAAAAATGAGGCGGCGGTGGGCGGGCGTGGAAAAGCTCTGGAGTTGGGCGAAGGGAGTGCCTTCAGGGGGGAAGTGGACGTTGCGCAGGGCGGTCTCGCGGTCGGGCATGTCGAGCTTGGCGAGTATCGTGCGCGGCAGGGATTCGGGCACGAGGCCGCGGACGGACTCGAGGAGATTGTAGATTGTTTTGCGCTGCCAGCGGGAGGCGAGGCGGCTGCCGCCGAGAGACTCGTAGACCGGCGTGATGCGTCCGACTTCGAGCAGGCGCGTTTCCGCGTCGTCGCTTGAGTCGGGCAGCAACTCGAACTGCGGCTGAATCATTTTGAAGTTGCTGGTGGAGCGAGATGGCTCGACCTTGCCGTAGATGGCGACGGTTTGTCCGGCGTGAAATTTGCCGTTGAGATAGGTTCCATTGAACCAGATGCACTTGAGGGCATGGCGGCCCTGGCCAACGGTGAGCTCGAAGATGGGCGCGCGGCGGGTGCGCAGCAGGATGGCGCCGCGCACCTCGGCGATAACGCTGGCCATCTCGCCGGGCCGGAGTTCGTCGAGGCTGCGCGGGTTCTGGCGGTCCTCATAGCGGAAGGGCAGATGGTAGAGGAGATCTTCGGCAGTTTGAATGGCCTTGGCGGCGAGCATCTCGGCCACTTTCGGGCCGACGCCGCGCACGTACATTACCGGAGTGTCCAAGCCAGGCACATGTTGGATGCTAAATGGTTAGCGGAGGCAGGACAAACGGGAGGCGGGGACTTGATGAGTGGGTGGTCCCGTGTATGTTTATATGCGGTGTAAAAGTTGCGCGCTGGAGGGGGTTGAAATGCAGGAGTTGAATCGCAGGAGCTTTTTGAGGGCCGCATCGGTGGCGTCGGCGGCGACAGTGCTGGGTACGAAGATCCACGCTTTGAGCGCCATGCAAAATGAGCCGGCCAGGTCGATTTCGGCGAACGATCATATCCAGATCGCGCTGATCGGTGCTGGAGGACAGGGGCAATACGATACAAAGACCGCGGTGCAGGTTCCGGGCGTGAAGCTGGTGGCGGTGGCGGACTGCTACAACGGCCGCCTGGAGCACAGCAAGGAACTTTGGGGCGAGGATGTTTTTACCACGCGCGATTACAACGAGATTCTGGCGCGCAAGGACATTG
>DATKWA010000051.1:0-15982 GCA_035529815.1 Occallatibacter sp.
ATCTCTCCGACCGCTTCCATCTCACCCCCGCCCAGAACGGCGCAATCGCCTTCTCACAAGCTCTCGGCCTCATCGTCGCCTCGCTCGCCGTCGGTCCCTTGCTCGACTCGCAGGGAGACAAAATCGGCCTCATCCTCGGCCTCGCTTTCATCGCCGTCGCGCTCTTTGCTCTGCCGCGCTCCAAAGGTTTCCGCAGCATCGCCGGCCTGCTCTTTCTGCTCGGCATCGGCGGCGGAATCGTCGTCACTGGCGCCAACGCCCTCGTCAGCGCTGTCAGCTCCGACCATCGCGCCACCGCACTCAACCTGCTCAATCTCTTCTTCGGACTCGGCGGACTCGCAACGCCCTTCATCTCCGCCAATCTCTTCAAGCGCAACTGGGTCCGCCTCTGCTACACCGTCGCCTCGCTCACCGTCCTCGCGCTCGTCATTCACTCGGTCACCCAAATGCCCGCGCCCACCCCGGCCTCCAGCTTTGTCCTCGCCCAGGCTGGCCCCGTTCTCGGCCGCCCCCTGCTCTTTCTCCTCGGAGCCTTCCTCTTCCTCTACATCTCCTGCGAGGTCGGCGTCTGGAACTGGCTGCCCCGCCATCTCATCGCCCAGGGCATTCCCGAGGCCCGCGCCCTCAACATCCTCTCGCTCGGATTCGCCCTCGGCCTTCTTCTCGGCCGCATCGGCGTCGCACCCATCCTCATCGGTGTCCCCGCCATCCAGGTTCTTCTCGCCGCCTCCATCGCCATGGCCATCACCACCTTCCTCATGCTCCGCACCGTCAAGCCCGCCCTCGCCGCAGCCCTTGTCTTCCTCGCCGGACTCTCCATGGCCCCCGTCTTCCCCACTACACTCGCCATCACCGCCACCGCCTTCCCCCGCATGACCGGAACCGCCATCGGCTTCGTCATCACCTGCGGATGGGTCGGCCTCGCCGTCAGCTCCCGCCTCATCGGAGCCATCGCCGGCAACGATCCACTCCGACTCAAGAAAGCCCTCCTCATCCTCCCCGCCTTCTCCGTCCTCATGGTTGCTCTCAACCTCATCATCTGGCCCGCCATCCGATAAGAACTCTCGCAGCGCCCTCTCTGTGTACGCCCCTCGTCCAGGCGCGTTAGACTGATCTACGCAATTTCAATCAGTGGCCTGGGTCAGCCCTACAGCGGTTTCGATTCTGCTCTTTACAGAAACGTAGATGCCAAGTGGCATTTTTCTTAAGAAAATGCCACCTCGTATGATCTTCAAATGGCGATACTTGAATCGAAACCGCCGTAAGCCCTCCCAGCCAGGAGCGCACAGTGATCAATCGCCGCGAATTCATCGCAGGCACAGGCATGGCCTTCGCCGGCGCAGTCACCCGCCGGGCCCACGCCGCAGGCATCAACACAGACCAAACCGCCGCCTCCGATATCGAAATCGATTTTGGAAAAGTCCGCGGTTCCCTTCCACATTTTTGGGAGAAAGCCGCCGGATCGGACCGCACCGTCGTCGGCCTGCGCGACCAATGGCGCAAAGATCTAATCCGCGCCCATCGCGACACCGGAATGCAATCGGTCCGCTGCCACGGCCTCTTCGATGACGAGATGGGCATTGCCGCCGCCGGCGCTGGCCACTTCAATTTCCTCTACGTCGATCAAATCTACGACTTCATGCTCGATCATGGCGTCCGCCCTTTCGTCGAGCTCAGCTTCATGCCAGAAGCCTTCGCCTCGAGCGCCAACAGCATCTTTGCCTACAAAGGCAACGTCTCCCCGCCCCGCAACTGGCAGGATTGGTACGACATGGTCCACGCCTTCACCCGGCACTGTGTCAGCCGCTACGGTGTCACCGAAGTCGCCACCTGGAAGTTCGAAGTCTGGAACGAACCCAACATCTCCTTCTGGGCCGGCACACAGGCGCAATACTTCGAGCTCTACCGCCAATCCGCCCTCGCCGTCAAAGCCGTCGACAAGCGCCTCCAGGTCGGCGGCCCCTCCACCGCGCAACTAGGTTGGATTCCAGACCTCATCCGCTACTGCGTCAGCCAGTCCGTGCCGCTCGACTTTGTCAGCACCCACGTCTACCCCAACGATCCGCAGGGCTACATCTTCGGCAAGGACAACCTCTACACCTTCGAACAGGTCATTCCTCGCGGCGTCGAGCTGGTCAAAAATCAAGTCGCGGCATCCTCCATGCCCCATCTGCCCCTCTGGATCACCGAGTGGAGCTCGCAGAATCCCGCCTTCATCGCCGACACGCTCGCCAACTGCATCGGACTCGCCGAGGCCATGTCCTACTGGACCTTCAGCAACGTCTTCGAGGAGGGCGGCGTGCCCAGCGGCATCTTCAACAACACTTTCGGCATGCTCGATCAATGGGGAATCGCCCGCCCATCCCTCCACGCCTTCGCCCTGCTGCACAAGCTCGGCGAAACCCAACTGCACTCCGCCGACGGTCCCGTCCTCGCCACGCAAAAGTCCGACGGCTCTCTCTCCGTCCTCGTCTGGAATCTCATCCCCGCCGCGGAGGCAAATGCCGTTGCCAATGGCAATCCCACCGCCGCCGGCGGCGGCCAGGCCCATACAGCAGGCGCCAGTCGCACGCTCTCCCTGCGCCTCAACGGCCTCGCCGGCCGCAGGCATGCATCGGTCAGCCGCGTCGGAGCCGACATCGGCACCGCCGTCCCCGCATGGAAGGCAATGGGCAGTCCACGCTACCCCTCGCCCGATCAGATCAAGCAACTCGTCGCCGCCGCCGAACTGCCCGCTCCGCAAATCCAACCGATCCAACCAGGCGAGCCCTCGCGCTTCACCATCACTCTGCCTCCCAACGGGGTGGCGCTTCTCGAATTCGAAAAATAAGCTGAGGGAGACCAATCATGACAAGCATGCGTTTCACAAAGGTCGGCACATTCATCGCCTTCGCACTCGCCGCCGCACTCACACTCGCCGTCCCCGCCCCTGCCGCCGCCCAAAGCACTGACCTCAGCGGCACATGGAAACTCAATCTCCAGAAAAGCTTCCTCGCCGGCGATCATCCCTATAAGGACTACGCACTCACCACAACCATCGTGCAGAAACCCGGCCTAATCCAAAAAACCGAAGTCGCCGTCCACGTCAGCGTCGTCAACATCCCCCTGCCCGATTCAAAATCCACCGTAGAGTTCGCAACCGACGGCAAGGAACACGACGTCACCAACCCACCATCCTTTCCAGGCATGCCCCCCGCCCACATGCAGGTCACTGCCGAGTGGCAGGCAGCAACGCTCCTCATCACAGAAACCGCGCCAACCACTGCCACTGCCTCCACCACCCAGCGCCGTTACTTTCTCTCTCCCAGCGGCTCCGAGCTCGTCGAGTTGGTTCAAGCCCACAACATCTATGGCGACACCTCGCAGCGCCTCGTCTTCGACAAACAGCCCTGAGCCATCGCGCTATCCACCCGCAGCCGATCGCTTTCACCGCGCGTACAACAGCGGCAGATCAAAGCGCATCCTAGTGTGTATAGGGTTTCTATCACCGTGACTCAAATCGAAGCCGAGTTATAACTTTAAACGAAAGGAAACAAAGATTATGCCAGCAGAATTAGTAGAAAAGCCCACATTGGTCGATGAAGCTCTTCGCGAGGTCTCCAGAATCAGGTCAACCGTCACAGAGGCTGTGGATGACGGCGTCCGCTCGGCAACCCGGGCCATCAAGCGCGGCAGCCACGCTGCCGAAGACATGATCGACGAAACCAAACACACCATCAAGCAGAAGCCCTTCCAGGCCGTCGGCATCGTCTTTGCTGTCGGAGTCCTGCTGGGCAGTGTTTTCACTTGGCTTAGTGGATCGCGCCGTACGGCGTAGTCGTCGCAGTCGCACGGCGTAGTTGAGCAGCGGGTCTTGTCCCAACCCATCCGCCGCGGCGGATGGGCCTTGGGAAACTCCGATCTAATCCCGAACTAACCTCAAACCAATTAGAACCGCATCGATAGTTGCGGGTTATCTGATCGTTGCGGCTTCTCTCCACGCAACCGGTGCTACCCCTGCGGCGGAGCTGGCGTTAGCCCGTGGCGCAGCATAATCTCCACCATCTTGGCCCGGTCGGGCGGGCCACCGGCAGTCGCGTTCATAACCTCGGCAGCCTCGCGGAAATACGCCGGACCAATCGCGGCTGGCGTGATCGCGCACAGTGCCTTCACGTCCTGAGTCCCGTTGTTATCGAATCGGTGAATGGCCCCGCGCGGAATGCACAGCGCTTGCCCCGGCCCAACCTCAATTTGTTTTCCGTCCACCGTCCAGGTCAACACTCCATCAATCCCGTAGATCGTCTCCTCATAATGGTCGTGGCTATGCGCCGGAGCCGTCAGGCGTCCCGCGCCCGGTACAGTCAGCTCAAAAGCCGCGATACTGCCCGTCGAGTCCTCCGCTGTAATCAGAAAGCGCACCGCGAGCTGCCCCACGCGGATCGTTTCCTCGGCAGGATTAATGTGCAGGTCAATCATCGGCTTTAGCATGGCGCCCTCCTTCGTGGTAAACTATGTTTACCGTAGGATCATAGTAAACACAGTTTACAGGTGGTGTCAATGCCCGCATTGAGAGAAAAATCGCCGCTCAAAGTCGAAGATATGCTCATCGGCGCGCTGCTGCGCGTTCCCGCCCAGGCAATCCATCGGCGCATCATCAGCGATCTCAATGCCTCCGGTTTTCGCGGGCTAACCTTGCCGCATATTGCGGTGCTGCAATATCCAGGTCCGGATGGAGTGCGCCCCGGTATCCTCGCCGAACGTGCCGGCATCAGCAAGCAAGCCATGAACCGCCTGCTCGGCAGCCTTGAGGATCTCGGTTATGTCATCAGGTCCGACGCGCCAAACGAGACCGGTGCGCGCGTTGTCCGCCTCACTAAACGCGGACGAGCCGCCTACGCAAAAATCAGCGAGATCCTCCGCAACGTGGAGCGCGAATGGAGCGCCGAACTCGGACCCAGGGATTTCGCTCAGCTTAAAAAACTCCTCTCCCGCGTCTGGGAGAGCCCGTTAAATAGCGAACCGGTAACGCGAAGAAAGTCCATTGAAGTTTAGATCGTGCCCCGAAACGCAAGGTTCCGCCCCGTGACACAAATTACCCGAAGGGCGTAGATTGGATTCTCGTGGAAGAAAGCGAGATGCCGCAATGAAATCAACCCTGCTTCTTGCACTCGTCCTCCTGCCCACTCTGGCCTTCGCACAGAAACACGGCAAGAAAAAGCACACCGTTCCAGCCGTCTTCAACAGCGCCCGCTACGTCTGGGTGCAGTCGATGGATGGCGACCTCTTTACGCCCGGCCTGCTGCCTGCGGACCGCCAAGCCATCGTCGACGTGCAGAACGCGCTGCAAGACTGGGGACGCTATGTTCTTACAGCCAGACGATCGGATGCGGACCTCATTTTCGTGGTTCGCACCGGGCGCCTGGCGGATGCCAAAGTTGGCGGCAGCGTTGGCACGCCCAATGCCGGTCCAATGGGCAACCCCAATGCCGGACCGCAACAGCACCCAATGGGAACCGGCGTCATGTATGGCGGCGACGTTGGTCCTCCCGACGACATGCTCAAGGTCGTCTCAACCAACTCCGATGGAAACGGAATGCAGGTGTGGTTGCGCTCCGAGGAAGGCGGCCTCGCCAGCCCGTTTGTTCCGCTCTTCCGGCAACTCAAAACGGCCGTTGATCACGACTATCCGCGCTAAGATCTGCATGTGCTCCTGATTTGCCCACGTCAGATCAAGCCGAATCATGGTGACAGAGAGCGGCTCGCCTGTCCTGCCAGTTCTTTTTGATAACTCATTCACTCCAGCACTGAGGGCGCTTCACCGGGCGCAGAGCGCAATCGAACTTGTCATGATTTCGCTTGCAGATTTTTATCGGACTGTGATTTAATTCGTCCCGGCAATCGGAGAGAGGTCTTGATAATCGTGCCGGCATCCCCAGCCGTTCAGATCCATTTTCCGGCAATTCCTCTCCGGTGACCGCTAGACAAACTGCCAAAATCGCAGAACATGAGCAGCAGCGCTGCACCTCCATCGCTGCCACCATTTTGAAGGGGACCCTTGGCGTTTGAAGGCGACGGTGATAGTTCGATAACAGAGAATGTGCGCCGGGCAACGGCAAGAACTTCAGACATTGAAAGGAAATCATTATGGCAACCGAAGTCACGGAATTGACTGGCGGCAAGAGCCCCTTTGCATTCAGTAGAGGGCGGAGTTCCCTCGAACAGTCGGTTTGGTACAGTGGCTGGTTGCTGACGTTCCTGGCAACCGGTGAAGACACTCAAGGGCAGTTCGCGTTACAGGAGCAGGTCGGAAGAAAAGGCAATGTTCCGCCCCCGCACATCCACCATCGGGAAGACGAAACTTTCTATGTGCAAGAGGGCGAGATGACTTTTTCCATTGGCGATCAGACGATCAAGGCCACCCCTGGGACCATGGTCTTCGCGCCACGCCATGTCGTGCACTCATTTACGATCGATTCGGAGCAGGTGCGGATACTCGTAATGAACACTCCCGCCGGAATTGAAGGATTCTTCAAAGAATTCAGTGTACCGGCGCCGTCCATGACCCTGCCGCCTCCAGCCGAACTCAACTACAGTGAGATACAGAAGATGTTGGCCGCTGCGCCCAGGTACGGCTTCGAGTTCGTTTTACCAAAGCACTGAAAGGCCGCGCCCACTGTTAGGCGGGGTCAAGACCAAACCCGGACGATGGTTCAGCAAGCCGAGCGGCAGCGGCACCGTCCTTTTCACTGATCCCGCTTTGGCAGACCTTTCCGACAGTTTCTAACGCATCCGCGCAATCCTAGAGCTTCCTAAGCCGCGCGCAGGCGTCATCCAGCTCAGCATCTTTTTTCGCAAAGCAGAACCGCAGCAAATCCTCGCCGCGACCCGCCCGGAAGAACGCCGATCCGGCAACCGCCGCAACGCCCGTCGCCGCCAGCAAATGCCGCGCCTTCTCCGTTGCCTTCTTGCCCGGCAGCCGCGCCGCCCGCGCCAGCACGTAGTAAGCCCCCGGCGGAACCGCCGCTTCCATGCCCGCCGCCTCCAGCGCGCTCAGCAACCGTCCGCGTTTGTCCTGGTGGTCCGCCGCCAGCTGCTTGTAGAAGCTCGCCGGCAGCTGCTCCAGTCCCGCCGCCGCTCCGTGCTGAAACGGCGCCGGTGCGCAAACATACGTCAGGTCGTGGAAGTGGGCCATCGTCGCCATCCACTTCGCATCCGCCGTCGCATAGCCCAGCCGCCAGCCCGTCACCGAGAACGTCTTTGAGAAACCGGAAAGCACAATCGTCCGCTCCCGCATTCCCGGCAGCGTCGCCGGCGAAATGTGTTCCGCGCCGTCGTACACAAAATACTCGTAGATCTCATCGGTAATCAGAAACAGATCGTGCTCAAGGCAAACCGCCGCCACGGCCTCAGTCTCTGCGCGCGTAAAAATCTTTCCGCTCGGGTTGGCCGGCGTATTCAGCAGAATCGCCCGCGTCCGCGGCGTCACCGCTGCCTTCAGCGCATCCACATCCAGACTCCAGTCCGGCTCCGCCAGCGGAACCAGCACCGGATTCACGCGCATCGACTGCAACGTCACCGCATGGTAGCCGTAGAAAGGCTCAAACAGCAGCACGTCGTCCTGCGGATTCAGAAGCGCCATCGCCGCCGCGTGCAAGCCTCCCGTCGCGCCCGAGGCAACCATCACCTCGCGCTCCGGGTCGTAGCTCAGCCCGTAGTCGCGCAGTTGCTTGGCCGCAATCGCCTCCCGCAGCCGCGCAATCCCATCGCAGCGCGTATAAATGTTGTCCCCACGCTGGATCGCCTCAATCGCCCCAGCCTCCACCACCGCCGGAACTGGCGTATCGCACACGCCCTGCGCAAGGTTGATTCCGCCGATGCGGTCGCACTCGGTCGTCATGGCGCGAATCTCCGACTGGAGCGCGCCCGGGGCAAGTTGGCTCAGCGTTAGGCGTGACACGGCTTGAACTGTAGACATCGGGGAAGATCCTTATCCTGACATCTTACATTTTGAAGGCGTCGGTGTGGCGCCCACCGCAAAATCAAACGGCGCATCCTCAAAAAGGATGCGCCGTTCTCCATAATGATTTGCCTGCGGACTTACCTTCCGCGCGTGTCGTCAATCGCCTGGTCAATAATCTGGTACAGCTTGCTCGTGTTCGTCACTTCGATATAAGGCGCCCCTCGGCTGCCCGAGGTCACCACCCAGATCGTCGGCGTATGGTCAATCCCGATCCGCTGGCCAATCGCATAATCGGCCTTCACCTCGGCCGCCAGCTTCCCCTGCGGATCGACAGAAAAGGGCAGCGCAAGTCCGCGGCTCTTGGCGAACGTCTCCGTATATTGCGTCAGATCGCCCGGATTGTTGATCATCATCTGGTTCGCGAAGATGTAGTCCCGGTAATCGTCGCCAATCTTCTTGCTCTTGGTGTCGAACCAGCGCGCATACACCGCCGCGTTGAAGCTCCAATTGTGCATCGGCAGTGGAAAATCGTGGCGAATCCAGGGAATATGGTATTTTTCTACGGCTGCCTTCACCACTGGATTCGCCTGCCCGCATGCCGGGCACTCCATATCTGCAAATTCAACAATCGCCACCTTCGCGCCGGCCGGCGGATGAAGCGCAGAAGGATCGTGAACCGGGGTTGTCTGCGGAGCGTCATACTGGGCATGCGCGGTCGCTGCCCCCAGCAATAGAGTTGCGGCGAGGCCAAAAAACAGCCCAGTGCGGCTGCGGCGATTCCGGGGGGAAGGGGCAAAGAAAAGGATACGAGACATATCGATTGGACGACTCCCTGTCTTCATTGTAACGGCAGAAATGAGGGAATAGTTGCGGTTACTCGCGTTCACGCCGCCGTTCCGCTATCCACCGCCGCCATTTATAGTCCGCAAACAGCGACCCGGCCAAAATAACCAGCGCGATAATGCCGAGGATGATCTTCATCGCTCCTTCAGAATCGCATAACTTGCCCCATATGCAGTCAAGAAAGCATCTTCAACAGGTACGTCCCGCCTCAAACAGCCCGCAACCCGCGCAATGCGCTGAAGAACCGCCCCGGATGCGCTCCATGCATTACCCTAATCGCTGCGGGCCTTTCTCACGGCCCCTGGGGAAATCTGCGTGCGTATTGTCCTTTCCAATATCGGCACCCTTGGCGACATCAATCCGCTCATCGCCATCGCACTCGAACTCAAGCGCCGCGGCCACGTCCCCGTCATGGCTCTGCCCGCGGTCTATGAGCCCAGAATCAAGCCCCTCGGCCTCGAGTTCCACCCCGTCCGCCCCGATATCGACCCCAACAACTCCCTCCTCGTCGAAATGATCTACGACGTAAAAAAAGGCACGGAGACCGGCCTCCGCCAATTCCTTTTTCCAGCCCTCCGCCAGACCTACGACGACCTTCTCCACGCAGCCACCCAGCCCCAGCGCGCCGACCTGCTCCTGCTCGGCGAGCTTAACTACGCCGGCCCCCTCGTCGCAGAAGTCACCGGAATCCCCTGGGCCAGCTACGTCCTCGCTCCCCTCTCCTTCTTCTCCGCATTCGATCCGCCCGTCCTGCCCCCCTATCCGCGCCTCGCGCATGCTGACCAGGTCATCCCCGGCTTTGGCCGCGTCATCAAGCGCGTCGCCCGTTTCGCAAGCCGCAAGTGGCCCCAACCCGTCTACGACCTCCGCCGCGAACTAGGCCTACCTCCCGGCTCCAATCCCCTCTTCGACGCCAAACACTCCCCCAACCTGGTCTTGGCCTTGTTTTCAAAAGTCCTCGGCCAAGAGCAAAAGGACTGGCCCCACCACACCCTCATCACCGGCTTCTGTTTCTACGACGCCGACGCCGGCAACGCCGCCCTACCTCCCAATCTCGAAAAATTCTTAGCCGCAGGCCCACCGCCCGTCGTCTTTACCCTCGGCTCAGCCGCCGTCCTCGCCGCCGGCAACTTCTACGACGTCTCCGCCCGGGTCGCAGTGCGCATGGGCGTCCGCGCTGTGCTCCTCATCGGCACAGACCCGCGCAACCGCCCGCAAGCCGCGCTGCCAGATTCAATCTGCCTCGCGGAGTACGCGCCCTACTCCGCGCTCTTTTCCAAAGCATCTATGGTCGTCCATCAAGGCGGCGTCGGCACCACCGCCCAGTGCCTCCGCGCCGGCAAGCCCATGCTCATCATGCCCTACTCACACGACCAGCCCGACAACGCCCGCCGCATGAGGCGTCTAAAAATCTCGCGCACCATTCAGAAGGCGAACTACACCCCGGCCCGCGTAGCCCGCAAGCTCACCGCCATGCTCGCCGAGCCCAGCTATGCCGAGAAGGCCGCGCAGGTAGCCGCGCAGTTGCAAACCGAGAATGGAGTTAAGACCGCCTGCGACGCGCTCATCAACCTCTACGAGCGTACGCGCCGCTCAATCGCCTAGCCGCAATCAGTGCGACCGCAGCACGAGCTTGTTATACAAGCCGCCCTCAATCACGCCCACGATCACCGCAGCCAGAACAAGGTAACCCGCTTCAATCGCAAGCAATGCATGAGGCAGTCTCACGATGCCCCACCAACTCGCCGCGACCACGGCCCCGCAAAGCAGCACGGACATCAGCATTCCCTGAAGAATGCCCTTGCGATGAAACACGGCAAGCAGCATCGCCACTCCATACGCAAAGAGGAAGCAGACAGCGATCGTAAGCACATGCAGCGAGTTCGACCACATAAGCTGCTTCACTTGCGGATTCGTGAGTCTGAGAGAATCCATCCACTCCGTGCGGAACAAAAAGCGCGAATGCCACACCGCTCCCAGGACCCACGCAGCAAACGCCGCCAGAAGAATAGGCAGATGGTAGATCGGTTTCGATCCCACCTTCCCTTCACCCGGAGTGTAGGGTCCTGCTTCTAGCGCCTGGGACATGCACGCCTGATTGCAAAGCGCGCGCTCAGGCCAGCGCGTACAGTGGCACAAGCGCAAATCCGCACCGCCATTCGCCATTTCTGTCTCCGCCGCATGGAGGGCGTCAATGTTTACAGTGGCCGATTGCTTGTTTTCAGGGCATTGCACGAGCCGGCCGTCGGCATAGCGCTTGTAAAGTTCACGCAGCCGCAGTCCCAGGGGAAGCAGCATCATGGTGGCAGCGACCACGAAGATCGCGAGCCAGATCAGGAAGAGCATGGCGCACCTCCTACTTGCCCGCAGTCTGCCCCCTTTTCGAGCCCCATTCAGTGATCTCCATCACATGTGCCGGAATTGGCATCCCCGCGCAGGAGCTTGGCCGCAGCCGGATTGGCCCTGTTCCTGCAAACATGTAGGGGGCGGTTACGAAGTTACGTCCGGCATGACGGTGATTCAGGGGTTATCGCCAGTCGGCAGCGAACCAGGCAATCATTCTGCTATCCGTATGCTCAGGTCGCAACCCCAACGATGCCCTCCTTTGAAGAGAACACAACCACACCGCCTGCGGCCAGAACCGCAATTCGATCCGATTTGGTCTCGTCCAATTTTGTGGCTCTCCGGGGAGACGCGCAAGTCCGTTTGAATCCAGCTCCCATAAAGATTTCCCTCTTGGACCGCGCATTCCGAAGGTCACTTGCTCCGTTTGCCGCGTTACCATGCCATCAGTCTTGCCTCCTTGTATCATTACCCTGCTAAAGGTTCGTTGCATCCCCTTCCGCAAGATGCCCTTCGGAGGCTCTTATGACCATAGAAAAATTCGCCTGCCTGCTCTTCGCTCTTGTGCTGGCTGCTCCCGCGAGCGCCCCTGCCCAGAACTCGATGCCCTCTCAGGGCATCAGCGTCGCCGTTGCCGTCGACACAAAGTCCGGTCAACCCGTCACCGGCCTCGCAAAGCACGACTTCACTATTCTCGATAACAAAACCCCAAGGCCCATTACGTCCTTCAAAGTCGTCAGCGCAGCCAACATATCCATCCACGTCATCCTGCTCGTCGACGCTGTCAACATGCCTTTTCAGGCGCTTGCCTACGCCCGGCAGAGCATCGAAGAATACCTGAAATCCAACGAAGGAAAGCTTGCTTATCCCACCACCCTCGCCATCCTCACTGATAAAGGAGCGCAAATCGTCGAAGGTTTCTTCACCGACGGCAATGCACTGAATGACATCTTCAAACACCAGCAAATCGGCTTGCGCGAAATCAATCGCTCTTCCCAGCGGGGTGGACTCGAGCGCCAGCAGATCTCCCTTCAAGCCTTCCACCAGCTTGCCGGCTTTGCCTCTGGGATTCCCGGCCGAAAAGTTGTCATATGGATCTCGCCCGGATGGCCCCTGATCGCAGGCCCTAACATCGACCTCAGCAGGCAGGATTCGCAGCAAATCTTCAACGACGTCATCGCAATCTCAAA
Source organism: Occallatibacter sp. (assembly GCA_035529815.1). Lineage (GTDB taxonomy): Bacteria > Acidobacteriota > Terriglobia > Terriglobales > Acidobacteriaceae > Telmatobacter. The sequence continues at coordinate 12,316 of DATKWA010000051.1, forward strand.
TCAACTTAGACAGGGCAACCTCACGCTCTATAACGTCAACCCGTGGGGCGTCGGCGAGCCGCTTGAACGCGAAGACTATTATGAATCATTCCTAAAGGCCCCTGTCAGTCCCAACGGCATTGAACCCGCAGCCCTGAGCCTCCAGGTTCTCGCCATCCACAGCGGTGGACTCATCGAGTCCAGCACCGACGTGGTGGGCAGCATTGAAAAATGTCTCAAGGAACTCCGCTCCTGGTACCAAATCGCCTTCGATCCCCTATCCGCCGACAAGCCCAATGAGTACCACCACATCGAGATCCGGCTTGACCAGCGCGCATTGACCGCCCACACAACCGACGGCTACTACGCCAACCCGAAGTTCCTCCAGCCGCAGCGCTAGCCGGGTGGCCCGGATCTGACCCTCTCGAAAAATTCTGGGTGGACCAGGGCTCGCTTTTGAGACCTGGGAGACAGCAAACTTCGCTCCGCGCGAATGCGTAGTGCCTGCAGACGATCAAGACCTCGCAGCACCTTCCCGCCCAAACCACCCCCAAACCCCACCCCGCCACCACACGAAAAAAACACCTTTCCGTCAAACCGATGAAATCAAATCACTTGCCAACCCAGGCCAGAACCCAGAAAACCGCCATTCTGCGCCAGAAAAACTACCAAACTCAGGAGATAACCACCAGATACAAAACAACTTAGGTGCACATTCACCGCAAAAACCCCATGCGCAATTTCGCATGCTTTTTGCCCAAAAACAGCCCAAATTGCCACTTTTCAGCCCGATTTTGAAATCCCGCCGTCCTGATCGGATCACCAATCCCCAGTCCCTGGTCCCTCAGTCCCTTAGTCCCTGCTTTTGCATACAATTACCCCCGACCAGCGCATACTATCCCTATCAGGCCCTCATCGGGCTCAATCTGACCCCCAAAAACCGCCTACCCCCACCCCCCCTCCCCGTCAATTGCACCGATTATGGTGCAGTCAAAAAATAAACCATTCATAATCAATACAATACAGACGCATCTAAGTGCACAAGTAGTAACGAGGTCGTTGTTTTTCGACGTTTTTCGACGTTTTTTAGGCCTAAAAATGCCCCCAAAAGACCATTTGGGGGCATTTTTGAGCGAACCAATTCAGCCGTCCCAGGCGAAGCCCTGTTTGCTCCGCTCGGGATCGCCAACCTGAATCAGGTATGCACTAACAATTCGCTCCGGCTTTTTTCAACGCTTCCTTCAGGCCCTTCATGCTGATCCGTGAAGAAGCTTCTCCCACGCTCATGTCGCTGCCCGCAGGAGGCTTTCCGCCGTGCCAGTGAGTCTCAAGGCTCACAGCATAGTGATAGCCGTCGCGCTCAAACGCCTTGAACTGGCCAACCCAATCCACAATGCCGCCGCCGACCGGTGCCCACTCGAATTTACCGTCCGGCTTTCGTATCGTGTCCTTGCAGTGACAGTGACCAATGCGGTGCTTGGGAAGCATGTTGTAGTCGTCCGGGTAAGGCACATCGCCCGCAAAGGTCGCGGAGTTGCCTGGGTCCCAGTTCAGCATGAAGTTCGGCTCGCGAATCTCGTGCAGCACCGCCGCCGCTTCTTTGCCGCTTCCGGTATTACAGGCCATCTCGTTCTCAAGCAGAAGAATCAGATCGTGCTTGGCGCAGGTGCGGGCCGCCTCGCGTAGCTTGTCGTTCATGGCGGCGCGGTAAGGTTTCGGGTCTTCCAGGCGCCAGAAGTCGAAGCAGCGGATACGATCCGTTTTGAAGACTTTGCAAAGCTCAATGCAGCGTGCCAGAACTTTATCCTGCTGCTTGAAGTCGAAGTCGGCGTGAAACTCGTCGCGTTTCGGGGCTTCCTTCGACTGCGGCGCGCCCGGCCAGTTCACCTTGAACAGCGGGCTGGCGATATCGGTAACCCGCAGATTGTGCTTCTCCAGGATTTGCCGGGACTTTTCGACCTCATCGTCGTTCAAGTCCGTAACATTCTTCCTCCACATGCTCCGCAGTTCAATCCACTGCAGGCCAAAGTCATTGGCCGCGACAGAACAGGCATGGTCGAAATCCGGCGAAATCTCGTCGTTGATGACGGATAGACGAAATGGACAAGTTGTACTTGCTTGAGCCATGCGAGGAACAGCGGTTAGTACACCCGCAGCTCCCAGGCCCGCGATAAACTCACGGCGCGATGAGGACATAGGATTCTCCTTAAGATTTCAGTGCGCTGCAAACAGGCGCTCAGCGTGCGCAAGCGATTATAGTCCGCTCGGTGCGGAAGATTCCAAACTGCGCAGTCGCATGCATGCCCAACATCGACCTATTTTTGCGGATACTCTTTCGTCTTCCCCGTGCGCGAGTTGGTAACAGAGAAACTGCCGCTGGGCAAAGCAATCACTTTGAAGTATGCGCCATCGGTCGCGCTCCCTTTCGGGTTCGCGATCAGCGCTTCGGGGCTGTTGTGGGCAGCATCCGAGCCCTCCGCCGTGTGAAGCATATACAGATCTTCCATTCCAGGACTGTCATGAACCGTCTGCCATGCCGCGGGCATTCCCGCTTTGTGCGCGCCGTTGTTCATAATTGCCACCCGCGGATGAATAGCATCGACGAGCGCGCGCGAGTTCGAGAGATCCATCCCATGATGGTCCACTAGGTAAAGATTAATCGGTGGAATGGGGTTGTTAGGACAAACAAGCGCAACCTCTTTTGCCCCCGTCAGGTCACCCAGGTCAAGAAATCTGAATTTACCAAAAGTCACCAGGATCCCTGCAGAGCGCGCATTCTCGCTCACGTCAACCGGCCACTTCCGCTCCGTGGAGCAGTATGGATTGGGGCTGGGCTTGATGCCCGGAATAGCCGTCAGGTGTTCGCCGTCCGCGGTAAGCACCACAACACTGAGCCCCGCAATCTTGATCGTGTCTCCAGGGTGAACAATTCGCCTGGGCTTGCCCTGAATCGCCTTCAGGTAAGCGGCGAAATCGTGGCGCGTAATGTCAGAGTCCTCCCGGTTCGGCCCGTGGTCAAGAAATTCCCCAACACTCACCCGCTTCACCAGCTCCGGCACCCCCCCCACATGATCCGTATGAAAGTGCGTAATCAACACGTGGTCAAGGCGCGTAATGCCCGCATCCTTCATCGCTGCCTGAATACGCGCGGCATCGCGTCCGTCATGATCGGGCCACCCCGTATCCACAAGCAGGGCGGCGCCGGACGGTGCAACGAGCAGCGTAGACTGCCCGCCTTCTACATCGATTGAGTAAATGAGTAGACGCGCTGGCGTTTTGGCTTGTGCCTGGCTGTGTTTCGATGAGAGGAGCAAAAGAAGGGCGAGTACACAGGCGGAGAGCATTGCTAGTGAAACAAAAGGGGAAGCGACGGAGCGAGCAGCAACAGAGATTCGCATTTGCCGGAAATTGTAATCGATCAAGCATTAGGCGCGAAACCTATCCTGTGCGAACTCTCACGGCAACACCAAGACAGCACATGGCATCGAATCAAACATTGTCGGCATCCAAGCTGGAAGACAGAAGCAAAACTAGGCTGTGAGACAGACAATTGCAACGATTGGCAGGAAGAGGGGTGCGCGACACAGAAATGGCAATTGGCTTGGATTCTCTTTTTTATCTCCTGTTTCTGAGTGTTGATATACACTCAGTCAATGGAGGCTACTTTCATGCCAAACTCATTGCCGGA
>DATKWA010000052.1:0-24610 GCA_035529815.1 Occallatibacter sp.
GAAGTTGCCCTCGACCTCCAGCGCCAGGCGGATGCCAAGGCCGTGGTTGTTGGACAGTCCAACGCCAAGGAGAAGGAAATCACCGCCAAGCAGGAGAAGATCGCTGCAAGGCACAAGCGCGCCAAGGTTGAGTATTTTGCCGCACAGCGCGCGGTCAACGCCAAGGACTACCTCGTCACCGAGAAGGGCATTGACGCTTCGCGCGTCAGCGTCATGACCGGGACAACCGACGGCCAGACGGTAGAAAACTACCTCGTGCCCGCCGGCGCAACCTTCACAAACGACGTGCAGGGAACCACCCCAGTGGACGAGTCATCCGTGAAGCCTGAGACGCGCAAGGCGCTCGCCGAAAGGCACCACGCCCGCAAGCACGCCGCCAAGTAAAGTCCGCCGGACTTAACCGGCTTTTACCGCCAAGTCGGGCCTTCCATCCTTCGGGATGGAAGGCCCGACGAAAGCAAGATCATGCGATTCTTCCTGATTTTTTTCGAGGCTGACCGGCAAGCCGGTTGGCCTTTTTGGTCTTTTGCGCCACTTTGGCTTATTGTGTCTCGTGATGCTGGCTTTTCCTCTTGTCTCGGAGTTTATTGTTTGAAGAACTGTCGGAAGATTCTGCTCCTAAGCTGCCGCCGCGCTGTTCCGGCGCTGGCTTTCGCAGTCCTATTCAGTGCATTGTCCGGGGCCGCCCTTCAAGCCCAGCAACCGTCCATCGCGGTCGCCGCAGGCTCGCTGGCTTGGATTCCCGTCGGCCCTTCCGGCGGTGACGCGCGTGCCTTTGCCTTCGTTCCCGGCGACCCCAGCCACATCTACCTCGGAACCACCGGCAGTTGGCTTTATGAGTCAACGGACGCAGGCGCCTCCTGGCATCGTCTCGCCAAAATCGGAAACTCCGACGACCTCATCCTCGACCACATCATCGTCGACCCAGCCAATCCCGCCACCATCTATGTCGCCGCGTGGCAGGGCGCGAGCGGCGGCTTGTGGGTTAGCCACGACCAGGGACGCACCTGGGCCGAACTCCCCGGCATGCACGGTCAGTCGATTCGCTCTTTTGTTCAGGCGCCCTCCAATCCCAGCGTCCTCTTTGCCGGAACCCTCCAGGGCGTCTTTCGCTCCAATGATGCGGGCGCAACCTGGACCCAGATCAGCGAGCGCGGCAGCCGCGAGGTCCACGAGGTCGAGTCCCTGGCCGTCGACCCGGCCGATCCTGACATCCTCTACGCCGGCACATGGCATCTGCCCTGGAAGACCGTCAACGGCGGCAAGACCTGGAAAAACATCAAGCAAGGACTCATCGACGACTCTGACGTCTTTTCCATCATCCTCGACTCGGAGCGCCCCGGCACTGTATTCCTCAGCGCATGCAGCGGCATTTACAAGAGCCTCAACGCCGGCGCGCATTTTCGCAAGATTCAGGGAATCCCCTCCACCGCCCGCCGAACCCGCGTCCTCAAGCAGGACCCCGCGAACCGCCAAATCCTGTACGCCGGAACTACAGAAGGCCTCTACAAAACCATCGACGGCGGCAAGACATTCAAGCGCATGACCGGCCCCGACGTCATCGTGAACGATGTCTTCATCGATCCGCGAGATCCTAACCATCTGCTCCTCGCCACCGACCGTGGCGGCGTCCTCGCCAGCACCGATGCCGGCGCTACCTTCACTGCTTCCAACCGCGGAATCTCGCAGCGCAAGGTCACCGCGCTCCTCGTTGACCGCGAGAATCCCGCGCACCTCTATGCCGGCGTCGCCAACGACAAGCAATACGGCGGCGCATTCGTCTCTACCGACTCCGGCGCAACCTGGACCCAGATCGCCGCCGGTCTCGACGGTCGCGACGTCTTCGCCCTCGCGCAGACAAAAGATGGAACCGTACTCGCTGGAACCAGCAGCGGCATCTTCCTTCTCGACCCTCCCGCCGCCACTCCCGCCGCCAGTGCACTCAATTCCTCCCTCACCTGGGAGCCGCGCAACATCATCGCCAACACCATCATGAAAGTCTCCACCGAGACCGTGCGCCGAACCCGCGTCAACATCGAGAAGCAGGTCAAGGTTCCAGTCGTCGAACTCGAAAGCCGCGTCAACGCGCTCGACGTCTCCGGCGATTTCTGGCTCGCCGCCACATCGCTCGGCCTCCTCACCAGTCGCGACCAGGGCGCAAGTTGGCAGGGTGGCCCTGTCCTCGGCTCAGGTGAGTACCTGTCCGTCACCGCACACGGCGAACTCATGGCCGCCGCCCGTGCCGACGGTGTCGTCCTCTCCAAAGATGCCGGCCTTACCTGGTGGCCCATGGGCCTGCCCACCATGCTCACCCGCATCCACCGCATCCTCTTTTCTCCCGACGGCACCCTGTGGCTCGGAGCCCGCGAAGGCGTCTACTTCTCCCGCGATCTCGGCAAATCATGGCTCTGGATCGGCCGCCTCCCCTTCCGCGATGTCGACGATCTAGAATACGACCCCTCCACGCGCCGTATTCTCGTCAGTTCGCGCACCAACGGCCAGATCTTCGCCATCGATCCCAAAACCATGACCTGGAACTGGTGGCAAACCGGCTTCCGCGTCGCCCAGATTCGCGCCGCCGGCGGCCGCCTCGTCGCTGCATCCCTCGACGACGGCGTTCTCGTCCAACCGAAAGCAGCCCAATAGGGCTCAAATGAGCAGGTGCCCAATATAGGTGCCGGGGAGCCCCTGCGCCGGGAGCCACCTCTTTGCCTTTGGGACTCAGGTGGCGTGGCAGGCCCCAATTTTCTGTATCATGGTTCTATGAGCGCAGCGGCCACCCTTTCCACCGAGCAAAGCCCCTTCCGCAGCCACGACCCAAGGCTTGCTCCAATCGCCGCCAAAGTCATGGCCGGCCTGCGCCTCGACTTTGACGACGGCCTTGCCCTCTACGGCACATCCGACGTCCTCGCCGTAGGCTGGCTCGCCAACCACGTCCGCGAGCGCATGCATGGCGATGTCACCTACTTCAACGTCAATCGCCACATCAACCCCACCAACGTCTGTGTCGCTGCCTGCAAGCTCTGTGCCTTCGGCCGCAAAAAGGGAGACCCCGCGGGCTACACCATGGCCCTTGAAGAAGCCTGGCAAACCGCAGCCTCCGGCTATTCTGAAGCCGTCACCGAGTTCCACATCGTCGGCGGCCTCCACCCCGACCTGCCCTTCGAATACTTTCTCGATCTCGTCCGCGGCCTCAAGCAGCGCTTTCCCAAGGTCCACATCAAGGCCTTCACCATGGTCGAGATCGCCTTCTTCGCCCGCCGCGCCAAGCTCACCATCGAGCAGACCCTTATCCAACTCCGCGATGCCGGCGTAGATTCCATGCCCGGCGGTGGTGCGGAAATATTCTCCGCCCGCGTCCGCTCCATCATCTGCGACCACAAAATCGACGGCGAAGAGTGGCTCGATACCGCCCGCCTTGCCCACAAGCTAGGCTTCCGCTCCAACGCCACCATGCTCTACGGCCACATCGAAAACGACGCCGACCGTGTGGACCATCTCCTCAAGCTCCGCGCCGTCCAGGACGAAACCGGCGGCTTCCAGACATTCATCCCCCTCGCCTTCCACCCGGAAAACACCCCGCTCGACCACCTGCCCGTCACCACCGGCCTCACCGACATTCGCCAGATCGCCGTCAGCCGCCTCCTGCTCGACAACTTCCCCCACATCAAGGCCTACTGGCAGATGATGACCCCAAAAATCGCTCAGATAGCCCTCCGCTTCGGCGCAGACGATCTCGACGGCACCGTCGTCGAAGAGAAAATCTACCACGACGCAGGCGCAACCACCCCCCAGGGCATGACCCGCAAGCAGCTCTGCCGCCTCATCACTGAAGCTGGTCGCGTCCCCGTCGAGCGCGACACCCTCTACCACGCCGTCACCCGCACCGAAGACAGCTTCACCGTCGCCGTGTAGTTTTTGCCGTTCAGGATCTGAAGCTCACATCAGGAAATCGGGATGGCATCGGCTCCGCGCTGCCGCCGCACCACCACCCCGCCCTTCATCACAAAGCGCACCCGCTCCAGCGCCGTAATATCCTCCCGCGGATTTCCCGGCACCGCCACAACATCGGCATAGTAGCCCGGCTTCAACGCGCCGATCTGCCCCGCCCAACCGAGCACCTTCGCGCCCTCAATCATGTCAGCCTGCAGCACCGCCAGCGGCTTCATCCCGTAGCGCACCATCAGTTCCATCTCCACCGCCTGCGTCCCGTGGGGAAACGGCCCCACATCCGAACCCACCGCAAACGGAATCCCCGCCGCAATCTGCCTTTTGAACTCCGCAATCTTGTAGTCCAGCATCGCCGCCTCACCCGCCGCCTGATCCTGCGATCCCGTGTGGTGCGCAAAATAGTCGAAGATCGCAAACGTTGGAATCGCCGGAATCCCCTTCTCGCGCATCAGCCGCATCGTCCCATCGCTCAATTGCGTCGCATGGTCAATCGTCGTCACTCCAGCCTCCGCCGCATACAGCGTCCCCGGCTCACCCATCGCGTGCACGCCCACCGTCATCCCCAGCCGATGCGCTTCCTTCACCGCCGCCGCTAGTTGCTCCTCGGTGTATTGATACGGCGTGTGCAGCACGCCATCAATCATCGTGTCCGGCCCTGTCTCATAAATCTTCACAAAGCTCGACCCCTGCTTGTGCTGCGCGCGAATCACCTCCACCAGTTGCTCGGCACTGTTCGCGATGTCCGCATTCGAAAGCACATGCTGCGCCGGATTAAACCCAATCGCATCCTCATGCCCGCCCAGTATGTCGATCGCATTCCCGCTGATCCGCAGCCGCGGCCCTTGAATAATCCCCTCATCAATCGCATCTCGAATCGCGCTGTCGGCCGACCCCGCGCCTTCGGTCCCCATATCGCGCTCCGCCGTAAATCCAGCCATCAGGTCAGCCTTTGCCGCCTGCTCGGCCAGCAATGTTCGCCACGGAACAGACTCCTCCACCGTCTGCAAATCCTCCGCTCCAGGATGCAAAAACAAATGCACGTGCGCATCAATCAGCCCCGGCAGCAGCGTCACATCCCCAAGGTCCATCACCGTCGCCCCTTGCGGATGCTCCACCGAACTTCCCACCGCCTTGATCCGCTCGCCCTCAACCAGAATTTCTCCCGGCCGCAGCATCGCCCCCGTATCCACCTGCAACAGTCGCGCCGCATGCAGCACAATCGCCGCAGGCGCAGTCTGCTGAGCTCCCGCCATCCCAGCCAACGTCAACGCAAAACACGCGCAAGCACAAAGCGTCCAATCAATTCGAAAAACTTTCCGCATGGATAAAACTATGCAGCCAGCGCCCCCGCCCTGTCGATAACTTTTCCCCGCCACCATTTACCATGGACAAAGAACATCTATGAAAGAAAACCTGATCCTCTCCCCCGAAATCCTTCTCCACATCGCCCAAACCTTAAACATCCCCATGCGCGGACTCGTCGCCGTCATCGAATTGCTCGACGACGGCGGAACCGTCCCCTTCATCGCCCGCTATCGCAAGGAAGTCACCGGCAATCTCGACGAAGTCCAGATCCGCGACATCGAAGAAAAGCTCGCCTATTTCCGCGACCTCACCGAGCGCCGCGCCACCATCCTCGCCTCCATCGCCGAGCAGGGCAAACTCACCGACGAGCTCAAGGCCCGCATCGAAGCCACGCTCGACAAAAGCGAGTTGGAAGACCTGTATCTCCCCTACCGCCCCAAGCGCCGCACCAAGGCCACCATCGCCCGCGAAAAAGGCCTCGAGCCCCTCGCGCTCTACCTCTGGCAGCAGGAGCCCGCCGCCGAACCTCTCGCAACCTTCGCCGCTAGCTTCATCAACGCCGAACTCGGCGTCGCCACAGTAGACGAAGCCCTCGAAGGCGCGCGCCACATCGTCGCCGAGTGGATCAGCGAAGATGCCGACCTCCGCAAAGCCCTCCGCCGCATCATGTTTGAAGAAGGCGTCATCGTCAGCCGCAAAGTCACCGACGCCATCGACGAGCAGGAAAAATTCAAGATGTACTACGAGTACAGCGAGCCGGTAAAAACCATTCCTTCGCATCGCATGCTTGCCATCCGCCGCGGCGAAAGTGAAAGCATTCTTTACTTCCTCATTGAACTTGAACCCGAGCGCCCGCTCGCCCTCATCCGCCGCCACGTACTGCGCCAGCAGGGTGATTGGACCCATCAACTCGAACTCGCCATTGACGACGCATGGAAGCGCCTCTTGAACTCCTCCATCCAGGCAGAAATTCGTCTCGAGCTCAAACGCCGTTCCGACACCGACGCCATTCAGGTCTTCCGCGACAACCTCTACAACCTTCTTCTCGCCCCGCCCGCCGGCCCAATCTCCGTCCTCGGCATTGATCCCGGCCTCCGCACCGGCTGCAAGGTCGCCATCGTCGATGCCACCGGCAAAATGCTTGCCCACGACGTCCTCTATCTCCACACTTCCAAACATGGCAATGCCGATGCCATCCCCAAACTTGAAGCCATGCTGCGCCAGCACAACGTCCGCGCCATCGCTATCGGCAACGGAACCGCATCCCGCGAAACCGATGCCTTCGTTCGCGACTTCCTGCGCGAGAAAAACATCGACGGCATTTTTTCCGTTACCGTCAGCGAGGCCGGCGCCAGCGTCTATTCAGCTTCCGACGTAGCCCGCCAGGAGTTTCCCGATCTCGACCTCACCGTGCGCGGCGCCATCTCCATTGCCCGGCGCCTTCAGGACCCGCTCTCCGAACTCGTCAAGGTCGATCCCAAATCCATCGGCGTCGGCCAGTATCAGCACGATGTCGATCAGCGCCAGCTCCACGAGTCGCTTGAGAATGTCATCGAAAGTTGCGTCAATCGCGTCGGCGTCGATCTCAACACATCGTCATGGACCCTGCTCCGTTTCGTCGCCGGAATTACTGAGCGCACCGCGCAAAACATCGTCACCCATCGCAATGAGAAGGGAAGTTTTCGTTCTCGCGCGCAGGTTCTTGAAGTCGCAGGCATCGGCCCCAAAACCTACGAGCAGGCCGCCGGCTTCCTGCGCATACGCGACGGCGACAACCCACTCGACATGACCGCCGTCCACCCCGAGTCCTACCCCGTCGTCGAGCAAATCGCGCTCTCGCTCCACACTTCAGTCAAGGAAATCATCCAGCAGCCGCAGCTTCTCGAAAAAGTCGACAGCAAGCAGCTCTCCGCCGGCGCTTACACCCTCGACGACATCCTCGCCGAGTTGCGCAAGCCTGGCCGCGACCCGCGCGACAAATTCGTCGCCCCCGTCTTCCACGAGCAGGTCCGCGAACTCACCGACGTGCAGCCCGGCATGGTCCTCGAAGGCGTCGTCACCAACGTCACCAAGTTCGGCGCATTCGTCGACATCGGCGTTCATCAGGATGGCTTGGTCCACATCAGCGAGCTCTCCAACCGCTTCATCAAAGAGCCTTCTGAGGCCGTCAAGGCCGGACAAATCGTCAAGGTGAAGGTCCTCAACGTCGATGCAAAAGCAAAACGCATCGCGCTCTCCATCAAGGCGCTCACCGCACCTCCCGCGCGCCCCGCTGCCAAACCCGCCGCGGCACAGCAACTCCCCCGCAACGAAAAATTCGCCGCTTTCCTCGAAAAATGGAATGCCAACAAAAAATGAATTCATCAAGCGAAATGTGCCGGAAATATCCGTTCGTCACAGCATGAGCGGTCGTCCCATCCTTGATGCGTTCTAAGCGCAAAGGATGGGACGCAGAATTTCTCAGTACGCCGCAATCCCCGTAAGATGCTGCCCCAGAATCAGCGCATGAATATCGTGCGTCCCTTCGTACGTCTTCACCGATTCCAGATTCATCATGTGCCGCATCACCGGATAATCTTCCGTGATCCCGTTCGCGCCCAGAATATCGCGAGCCATCCGTGCGCACTCCAGCGCCATCCACACGTTGTTCCGTTTGGCCATCGAAATGTGCTCGTGCCCCACCGTGCCCGCATCCTTCAGCCTGCCCACATGCAGAGCCAGCAGCTGAGCCTTCGAAATCTCGCTCGCCATCCACACCAGTTTTTCCTGCACAAGCTGATGCCCCGCAATCGGCAAGTCGTGAAATTGTTTTCTGATCTTCGCGTACTGCAACGCCGTCGAGTAGCAGTCCATCGCTGCGCCCATCGCGCCCCAGCTTATGCCATAGCGCGCCTGATTCAGGCACATCAGCGGCCCCCTCAATCCCTTCGCGCCAGGCAGCAAGTTTGCCTCAGGCACGTGCACATCCTGCAACGTCAGCCCGCTCGTCGCAGAAGCCCGCAAACTCCACTTCCCGTGAACTTCCTGCGCAGAAAAACCGGCGCGTTCCGTCTCAACCAGAAACCCGCGCACTGTCTCATTCCCGCCGCCTTCGCCCTCCAGCTTCGCCCAGATCACGGCTACATCCGCGAGTGTCCCTGACGTGATCCACATCTTCTCGCCATTCAAAATGTACTCGTCGCCAACCTTCCGCGCCCGCGTCGTCATCCCTCCCGGATTCGACCCGAACCCCGGTTCCGTCAACCCGAAGCAGCCAATCTTTGCGCCACTCGCTAACGCCGGCAGCCACGCCTTCTTCTGCTCCTCCGAGCCGAATGTGTAGATCGGATACATCACCAGTGCCGACTGCACGCTCACAAAGCTGCGCAGTCCCGAGTCGCCCCGCTCCAGTTCTTGCATCACCAGCCCGTACTCCACATTTGACATGCCCGCGCATCCATATCCCTCGATGGTCGCGCCGAAAAAGCCCATCTCGCCCATCGGCCCAACCAGCTCGCGCGGAAAACGTCCCTCGCGGAAGCAGTCCTCAATGATCGGCGTCACCTTGTCTTCCACAAACGCGCGCGCCGTCCGCCGAACAAACAGTTCGTCTTCGCTCAAGCTCGCGTCAAGATGAAGAAAATCGAAATTCTGAGATTTAAATGCCATTACGCACCTGCCGTTCAATTGCAACTGAAAAATAGGTAAGCCTGGCCGGCCGGGGATGCCGCGGAAAAACTCGCTACTCTATAAATTCCCGCACAAACGCATCCTCCGAGTGCAACAGATCATACAGCGACCCGTCGAAGATCAAACGTCCCTCGTTCAGCATCAGAAACGTGGTATTGAGGTCGGTCTGTCCCTTGGGCAATGAGACCATGCCCCCCTCTGCTTCGTCGTAGCGGTGCGTGCACAGAATAAACGCGTCCTGAAGCCGGTGCGTCACTAGCAGCGAAGGTGTACGATGCACATCGCGCTCCTTCACGATCAGTTCGATGATTGTCGTCGACGTCACCGGGTCCAGCCCGCCGGTGGGCGAGTCATAGAGAAGAAGATCAGGGTGGTTGATAAAGGCCCGCGCAATCGCCACGCGGCGTCGCATTCCGCCGGAAAGACTTGCAGGAAACATTGCGAACGTCTCCTCAAGGCCCACAAATCGCAGCGCCTCATGCACGCGCGCATCAATCTCCTCGTCCCCCACTCGCTCCTGAATCAACTGGTAGGCCACATTGTCGCGCACCGTCAGCGAGTCGAACAGTGCGCCCTCCTGAAAAACCATCCCGATACGAGTGCGCAGCGGAAACAGCTTCTCTTCCGGCATCGAAGTGATCTCTTCGCCGAACAGCCGAATGCTTCCGCTGTCCGGCTCCAGCAATCCGTTGCTCAGCTTCAGCAGCACGCTCTTACCCACGCCCGCGGGCCCCAGCAAAATGCGCGTCTCTCCCGGCGCTATCGAAAAGCTGACGTCTTCGAGTACAGGCGGGCCATCAAAGGCGATCGAGACATGGCTGAATTCCACCACGGCTTCTTTATGCGCGCCCGCGCTCCCGCCCGGCGTTAACGCATCGCTCTGGGCGGGTTCGGGCTGGCCGGAATCGATGGGTTGCGTCATAGTGCGGGGAAGAGGGCAAGCAGGAGTCGCGTCAGAAGAAAGTCCACCAGAATGATCAGCACTGAAGAGTTCACCACAGCCTGAATCGTGGAACGGCCAACGCCCTGTGTTCCTCCAGTGGTTCTCAGGCCATAAAAGCACCCCACCGAAGCGATGATGTAGCCGGAGAAGAGAGGTTTCACCAGTCCCTGAATAATGTCGGGATAGCGAAGCGATTCCCACGCCTTCGAGAAGTACTGCGTGCCATTCTGGTGATTCAGAAATACCGTCACCGCGCCGCCGCCCAGAATCCCGAAAGCATCGGCAACAATGGTGAGAAAGAACAGCATCGAAATGCACGCAAAAATTCGCGGCGTCACAAGCTTGCGCATCGGGTCCACGCCCAGGGCGCGCATCGCGTCAATCTGCTCCGTCACCACCATCGACCCAAGTTCGCTGGCCATCGACGAAGCGTTGCGCCCGGCCACCATGATTCCCGTCAGCACCGGACCCAGTTCGCGAATCATCGTGATGCTCACAAACTGGCCCGTCACCGCAGTCGCGCCAAACTGCGAAAGAGTTGCCGCCGACTGCAGCGCAAGCACACCGCCCGTGAAGAAGCCCGACAGCAGCACAATCGCCGTCGACCCCACCCCGATAATGTCTGATTGAATCAGAAAATCCGTCAGGTATCGCGGCGGCGAAAACAGATTCTTGAACGCGCGCCACGAAAACAGGGAGTAGTCCTGCACCGTGAACACGATATTCTTCGCTGTCTGTTCGATCGTGTCTATCGCCATGGGTTTGCCGGTCCGCGCCTGAAAGGGGTTCGCTTCTGTCTCCTTGAGAATAGCGCATTGGACGCAAGCTGGCGCGCGACAACCACCTGAAACAGTTCGAATTTGCAGGGCGTCCATGCGGAAACCGGACCGCCCTGTACCCGCCCATGTTAGCCCGCTGAAAACGTCGCGTATGAGAAACTTGCATAGAGTTCGCGGAAACCCTACCCTGAGTCGTCCCGTTTCAAATGGGTGCACCTTGAGCCAGCCCACGGACGCCACAACAGAAAGCGAGCAGGAGTGAACCAAGAAACAATCGGAAAGCTGGACAAGTTCTTTGGCGCCTTCGTCGGCGCACCAAAACCGCTATTGCTCTTGGACTACGATGGCACCCTCGCCCCATTTTGCCTCGATCGCTTCCGCGCCTTCCCATGGCCCGGCGTGCGGGAACGGATCGAGCGGATTCAAAAGCAGGGACGCACCCGCATCGTCATGGTTAGCGGCAGGCCGGCAGCCGAAGTTGCGCCGCTGATTGGCCTCGAACAGCCGCTCGAAGTCTGGGGCCTGCACGGTGGTGAGCGGCTCTATCCAGACGGTCGCCGCGAGCTCGAGCAGCTTCCGCCGCAAACCCGCGCCCGGCTCGACCAGCTGCGCCAGCAGCTCAACCACGACAGCTTTGGCGGACTCTTCGAAGACAAGGCCAATGGCGCAGTCATGCACTGGCGCTCCGCCTCGCCTGAACAGGCAAAGCACATCGAGCAGCAGACTCGCGCTCTCTTCGAACCCCTTGCAGAATTGGATGGGCTGAAGCTGCTCAAATTCGAAGCCGGTCTCGAACTCCGCGCCGGCCGCGACAAGGGAGACGCAATCGAGGCCATCCTCAAAGAAGCCGCGCTCGACGATCCGCGCGCAAGCAATCCCGTTTCCTTCCTCGGCGACGACGTCACCGACGAAGACGCCCTGCGCTCCATTAACCGCGCCCAGGGGCCGCACCTCAGCGTGCTCGTCCGCCAGCAGTGGCGCGAAACCGCCGCAGATGTCTGGCTTCGCCCACCAGATGAGTTGTTGGAGTTTCTCGACAGTTGGATTAAAGCGGATAGAGCTCAGCAACCAACGCCTGGCAGCTAGGTGCCGGCTTCCTACTCTCTGCTCTTCTTCCGTATCTCGATATTCAGCCGCTTGATCTTCTGATTCAGCGTCGAGAGCGGAACCCGGAACTGCTCGGCCGCATCCGTCTGGTTCCAGTTGCAGTGTTCCAGCTTCTCAATAATGATGCGCCGCTCGATCACTTCCATGATGTCGAACAGCGACGCATTCGGATTGTGCTCCAGTAGCGCATCTTGAAAGCTCCGCCCCGTAAGATGTCCTGGCAACAGGTCCGAGCCAATCACTGGTCCTGAAGACAACACCACGCCGCGTTCGATCGCATTTTCCAGTTCCCGCACGTTCCCCGGCCAGTCGTAATCCACCAGCGCACGCAGTGCGTCGGCCGAAAAGCTGCGTGGCCCAAAGTTGTTCTCCGTCGCATAGAAATCCAGGAAGTGGCTGGCAAGCAGAGGAATATCCTCGCGCCGCGCCCGCAGCGGAGGCAGATCGACGGTAATTACGTTCAGCCGGTAGAAAAGATCCTCGCGGAACCGCCCCTCGCGGACTTCCTTGCGCAAATCGACGTTGGTCGCCGCCAGAATCCGCACATCCACCTGAATCTCTTGAATGCCGCCCAGATGCATAAAGCGCCGGTCCTGCAAAACGCGCAGAATCTTCGCCTGCGTGTCCATTCCCATGGTCGCTATCTCGTCCAGGAACAGCGTCCCGCCGTGAGCGACTTCAAAAAGTCCCTTCTTCGCGGCAACCGCCGACGTGAACGCACCCTTCACGTGCCCAAACAGCGTCGACTCCAGCAGCTCCGACGGCATTGCGCCCGTGTTGATTGGAACAAACGGCTTATCGCGCCGCGGCGAGTTGGCATGAATCGCCTTGGCGATCAACTCCTTGCCGGTCCCGCTCTCGCCCTGAATCAGAACCGTCGAGCGGCTCGGCGCAACCTGCGCCACAAGGTCGAACACCTTCAGCATGATCTCGCTCTTGCCCACAATGTTGGCAAAGTTGTAGCGCTGCTTCAGCGCGCGCTTCAGCTGAAGGTTCTCTTCCTCGGCCTTGTGCCGCGCAACCGCAGACCGGATATCGGCCAGCAGTTTTTCGTTGTCCCACGGCTTCTGGACAAAATTTTCCGCCCCGGCGCGCACCGCCTCAACCACGTTGTCCACCGTGCCGTAGGCCGTAATCATGATCACCGGAAGCTCCGGCTGGAGCTCCTTGATCTGCGGCAGCAGCTCCAGTCCGCTCTGGCCGGGCAGTGCCAGGTCCAGCAGCACCAGGTCGAAGTGGTCGCCCTCAATCGTCCGCAGGCCTTCCTCGCCGTCCACAGCCATCGTGGTCGAATAACCTTCGAGCGAAAGCAGCAACTCCAGCGACTCGCGAATCGAAGCTTCGTCGTCGATCACAAGGATTCTGGCGGCCGTGTTCGCTGTCGCTGAATTGCCGCTGCTTGCGGAGGTGATGGCCGAATCGCTCAAGTCCTGGGTTGTCTCTTTCACGGAATCAGGCATTCACTGAATTCCTCAACAGGGGAAATTCAAGATGAAACGTTGTGCCGGCGCCGATCGCGCTCTCGACATGAATCTTGCCCGCGTGCTCCTGAATAATTCCGTAGGAGACCGAGAGTCCAAGCCCCGTGCCGCGCCTGTCGCCCGGCTTCGGAGTAGTCTTCGTTGTAAAGAACGGATCGTAAATCCGCTTCAGATGCTCCGGCGCAATCCCCGAACCTGAGTCGGTTATCAGCGCCTCAACATTTCCGTTCACCAGTGTAGAAACGCGCAAATTCCCGCCGCCCGGCATCGCATCCTTGGCGTTCAAAAGCAGATTCAGAAAAACCTGCTGCAGCTTGCCGGGATTCCCGTGAATTCCAGGCAACTGCTCGGCCAGATCAAGATACACATCGATCTGCGCCGTCTTGAACTGGTGTTCCAGCAGCGAAAGCGTATCGCGAATCACCTGGTTCAGATCCGTATCGCGAAACTCCGTCGTCGACGTGCGCGAGAAATTCAGCAGCCCGTTGGCAATCTCCGCCGCCCTGAAGCTCTGCTGCGTAATCTTGTCCAGCACCGGCACCAGCCGCGCATCGCCCCGCAGTTGCTTTGACAGCATCTGCGCATAAGAGGAAATCACCGCCAGCGGCGTGTTGATCTCGTGCGCGACCCCAGCCGCCAGCAACCCGATCGAGCTCAACTTGTCCGCCTGCGCAAGTTGCGTCTCCAGCGTCACGCGCTCCGTAATGTCGTCCACCAGGATGATGCGCCCCACGGAAACAAAGTCGCGCGACAGCAGCGGCGCAATCGCGATATTGGCCGTACGCAACTCGCCGGCGCGCGTCGTCAGCCGGAACTTGTACAGATGATGAACGCCCTGCTCGTTGCGGAAACCATCCAGCGCTTCGGCAAACTCCGCCGGAAACACATCGCTCAGGGCCTGGCCAAGAACCTCGCCGCGGCTCATCGCATACATGGCCTCCATCTGCGCATTCCAGCTTTCGATCCGGTCATTCAGGTCGATGGCAAGAATACCTACATTGATGGACTCGACGATGTTCTCGTTGAACTCCTTCAGCCGCTCGAATTCGCCGATCTTCTTTTCGAGCCGTGCATACAGGCTCGCGTTTTGCAGTGCGATGCCGATGTAGCTGGCCAGCGACTCGAGCAGTTCCACGTCTTCGCTCGACAGAAAATCCCCGCCCATCGTGCGCCCTAGGCCAACCACCGCAATCGTGCGGCTTGCCGCCGCGCCGCCCTCAACCTGCCCAGACGCCACGCGGCAAGGCAGATAGTAGTTCAGGTCCAGCTGTGCCGCCGTGCGCTGCTGCTCCTCAGGCAAGTGCAGCGCCGCCTGCGCATTTTCAAAAAAGATGTGCGAGTGGTCGTTGACATGGTCGAAGTTAAGAAAGCCAAGGTCCAGCCGCTGCTCGGTCGCGCTGAACTCCGCCGGCAGCCCGTGCGAAGCGGCCAGTACCAGCCCCGACTCCTGCTTCAGGAAAATCGCCACCCGAGCCACCAGCAGCGTCCGCGGCAACTGCTCCACAATCGATGCCAGCAGCGCCTTCACGTCTGTCTCTGAACTCAGCCCTCGGCCAAACTCCACCAGCGCCTTCCGGTAGTCGTAGCGATGACGGTCGAACGCCCGGTCCACCCACCCCTGAATTCTCCGCTTCAGCGGGTCGAAGAGCGCCGCTGTCGCTACAATCGCAATCCCCAGACCCCACTCGCGCACCGCTTGCGGAATCACGTTGTGTGCCCAAACCGCAATCAGAGCAATCGCCCCGAAATAGCCTGCCAGAATCAGCCCCGTCGCCAGCGTATACGCGACGCCCCGCTTGAAGATCAGGTCCGTGTCCATCAGCCGGTACCGCACAATCGCCCAGCTGAACGTCAAAGGCAAAAACACCAGAGACAGTCCGGCAAGATTCCACAGCAGGCGGGGCGGGTTCAGATCAAGCAGAAACGGAACCGCGTAGAACAGCGTGAAAGGCACCACCGCCAATAATGTTCCACGTGTAACCCACTTCAACTGCTGGCGCAGCAGCGGAGTGTTTGCCTTGCTGTAGCTGCGCAGGAAAAGCAGCGCCGCCAGAACGTAAAATACTGCATCGTAAGCAGTTGCCGTCTGATCCAGCCGGTGCTTCAGCAGCCCCGTCGCCAGCCGCGTCTCAATCGCCCACAGCCACAAACCCAGCAGCCCGGCGCCCGGCGCATACACCAGCGGCAACAGCCACCGCCGCCGCAGTTGCTTGAACCGCTCCTCCGGGAAACTCAACGCAAAATGCAGAAAAAGCGCCGGTTGCAGCGATTCCGCCACCGTGTTGACCCAGAAAACCGTCCAGTCAAGACCGTCCAGCTGCCCCGTGTATCTAAGCGCGTACCACGCAAAAGAAACCAGGCAAAACAGATAAAAATGCGTAGCCCGCGGCGCGCCCCAGCGCCGGAACAGCACATAAAATCCAATAATCAGGTAAATGAGCCCAATCACCCGCAGGCCCTGCGCTAGGCTTCGGTCCAGCGGCTCCGGAATCACCTTCACCGGCGTATCAAGCCGAATCCCGTCGCGCGTCAGCGTGTAGTAAACCTGCCCGTAAGGCCCCGTCCGGTAGAGCGCCCGCTCCAGATCCGAGAGCCGCGTAACGGGCTCCTCGCTGCACGACGCGCAATTGGCAACACCGGTCAGAAGATCGTGGGCCTGGATGCCGGCCACCTGACCAGCCAATCCCGGCAACACCCGTTCGGCTCGTAAACCTCCGCTTGCCTCGCGCCACCACACCCCGTCGTCCGGCTGCTTGGAGTGACGCTCCTGCTGCAGATTCAAAATTGCTAAAAGGAAGACCGCAGCCGTGGCCAGGGCCAGCAGCGTTGCCTGCGCGCGATTATAGAAATTGGTCTCCATGACGGGAGCGCACTACATTAATTCTGCTGCACGTACATAACCACTATGGGGATCTGTGCCGGGTGGGCGCAATCGCAATCGACAATCGTTAGAGAATACGCGTGATATTGACTCATGGTTCAATAAAACGTCAACTTTTTGGTAAACAAAGTCTACTCCAATATGCAGAAAATAGTAGCCTGTCTACGTGCTTGAGGATCATTCTACGTCATTCGGTAGGCCTCTCATCGGAGACAGGTTAACGCACCATTCCAGAAAACCCCGCGCCCTTTGTAGAACGCCGACTGTCCACAATCTGGCCCGCTAAATCCAAAAACCCTTCCCAAATCATCGCCCTGCCGGCCTGGAAAACCGGAACCAAAGCTGCCCGTCCGGCGCCTCGCCCCAGCGTGCCGTCAACCCTGCCCGTACGTAGCTTTTGGCCCGTGCTTGCGCAGGTAGTGGTATTCAGAAACATGGATGGGTATTCCATTTTCCGGTGCCCCAAGCAGAACGCTGCGGAACGCAAGTCGCGCTATGTACTCCAGCACATCGGCGTGTTCCACGGCCTCGGCCACGTCCTTGCCCCAGGCAAACGGAGCATGCCCGGCAACCAGCACCCCAGGCACGGCCAGCGGGTCAAGATTTCCCTCGCGAAAGTGGCGCGCAATCACCGCTCCCGTGTTCCGCACATACCCCTCGGCCACCTCGGCCGCCGTCAGCGGCGCAGTCACCGGAACCGGCCCGTGAAAGTAGTCCGCATGCGTGGTCCCAAGGCAGGGAATCGCCCGCCCGGCCTGTGCCCACGAAGTCGCAAACTCCGAGTGCGTATGCACAATCCCGCCTATCTGAGGAAACTCGCGATAGAGCAGCGTATGCGTGTCCAGGTCGCTCGAAGGCCGCAGCCCACCCTCCACAATCTTGCCGGCCAGATCCGTCACCACAAGGTCCTCCGGCTTCAGTCCGGCATAATCAACACCGCTCGGCTTGATCACCACCAGTGGTTCAGAGCCTGACCGGTCTATCCCGCTCGCATTCCCAAAGGTATGCGGAGCCAGACCCCGCCGCGCAATCTCCTGGTTGGCGCGCAGCACTTGTTCGCGAAGCGATTTGAGAAGCATGGCGTTTTTCCCGTCTATGCAATCGTAGATGGTAAGCGTTTACCGAATACAGTGTACCAGCGGCCCGGTCGATCAAAGACCTGTCTGACGCCTTCTCCATGAAAATTTCGCTCCGCTGCTCAACTCGGCTCCGAATGCGCTACGATGGATGCCAAATCACCAGAGAGACCCTTGCGGTCGGGAGTCTTTTCATGCGTCGTGTCTACCGAACGGTCATCAGCGGGATGGCCGCTTGCCTGTTGCTTTCCACCGCCGCGTTCGCGGGCAAAATCAACGCTGCCAACTATCCGTTGCGCGTGCACGTCTTCGGCTACAACGGCCATTCCCATTACTACGGCGGATCTCTCGATTTGGTCGATGGCGAAGGCCGCGCAAACCTCTATGAGAACGGCGAGCCGCGCGGCTTCGACTTCAGCTATCGCTGCTCGGACCGGCTCCGCGTCTCGCCCGGCTTTGAAACCTACATGGCGCGCTGGAAGAAGCCCGGCAAGAGCCTGGAAATCCTGCTCCCGGTCTTCGGCAAGCCAGACGCCGCCGAAGGCTGCGAACTCAAAGTCCTCATGAAGGACACAGCCTACACCCGTCACAACGGCCTGCTTGGCGAAGAGCCCGCCGCCGAGTTCAGGCAGTGGATGATCAAGCACGACTACGATCCCGAGCACGGCAAGGATCAACCCGTCCGTTTGTCCGCCGCGCCCCAGCCGCCCCAATAGTCTCCTGAGCCGGCGCAGCCCCTACGCCCGCAGCCAGTACGGCTGCGGCACCACCGCGCCTAGCTCCGCAAACTCGGCATCCGTCAGCCGGAACCCCGCCGCGCTCACGTTCTCATCCAGATGCTTCACCGAACTGGTCCCCGGAATCAGCAACGTCACCGGCGAGCGCCGCAGCAGCCACGCCAGCGAAACCACCGCCGTTGACACCTTGCGATCGGTCGCAATCCGCTCCACCACCTCGTTCGCCTTGCGCCCCTGCGCCATCGGTCCCCACGGCATGAACCCAATCCCTTTGCTGGCACAATAATCCAGCACAAAGTCCCACTCCCGGTCGCTGAAGCTGTACCGGTTCTGCACCGAGGCAATCGGCACAATCCGCTCTGCGCGATGGATGTGCTCCAGCGTCACATTTGACAGCGCCGCGTGGCGAATCTTGCCCTGCTCCTTCAACCGCGCCAGCGCCTCCATCGAGGCATCGAACGAAACCGCCGGATCGGGCACGTGCAGTTGATACACGTCAATCCGCTCCAGCCGCAGCCGCTTCAAACTTCCCTCCACCGCTTCGTCAATATGCCGAGGGCTGGCGTTGTGCTGCCACACGCCAACGCCGTGCCGTGTCCAGCCCACCTTGGTCGTAATCACCAGGTCCTTCGGATACGGATACAGCGCCTCGGCAATCAGCTCTTCAGACACAAACGGCCCATACGAGTCGGCCGTGTCGATAAAGTTCACGCCCAGCTCCACAGCCCGCCGCAGCGTGGTCAGCGCGCCGTTCCGGTCCTCCGGCGGTCCCCAGATGCCCTTGCCCGTTATCCGCATGGCCCCATACCCCATGCGATTCACCGTCAAATCTCCGCCCAGCGTAAACGTCCCCGCCTGGGCCGCAGGCAATGTTCCAGTTTCCGTCGCCATCATCCAATCTCCTGTTTCAACTATAAGATCTCAGCTCTCCACAACAAAATCTACAAACGCGAAAAAGCCACAGTGAAAGCGCATCCCAGGTGTGGCGCCTCTCACTGTGGCTCGATGGTCAGCGCCGGTTCTATACCGTCACTTCCCATCCCTTCTCGTACGTGCGTCCCCACTGCTTCATCGCTTCAGCGTCGTTCATCACGTGCCCGTTCTTCGTGTCCAGATGCAGCGTCCGGTCCACAAAATAGGAAATGTTCGACAACAGCAGCATCGTCACCGAAACATTCGCAACTTGGATCGGCGAGTGCAGCGGCGCTCCCGTCTTGATCGCGTCGATGAAGTTCGCAAAGTGCGCGTCCGTCATCGTGTCGATCCCAAGCCTGTCGGCCGAGCTCGTCGTCTTGCCCGTCCGGAACGTGTCGATCTGCTTGCCCTTCCAGTCGTACACATCGTACCCATCCCGATCGATCACAACCGACCCCTTCGTTCCCATAATCGCCGAGCCGCGGTCGCGACCGTAGTCCTGCAACCCCTGGCAGCTTCTCCCTTCCCAGCTCAGCATCTTGTCCGCATACTTGAAGCTCGTCATCAGCGTGTCAGGAAACTGCCAGTCGTCCTTGAACTGGTACCGACCGCCCGTCGCCGTCACTGTCTCCGGGAACTCCTCACCGAGCGCCCACCGGCAAACGTCCACCTCGTGCGTGCCGTTGTTCAGCGCCTCGCCCGTTCCATAGCGCCGCAGCCAGTGCCAGTTATAAGGGTGGATATTGTTCTTGTACTCGCTCCGCGGAGCAGGACCCTGCCAAAGATCCCAGTCCAGATTCTCCGGTACCGGCACAGGCTTTCCAATGCCCATCGAAAGCCGATCGTTCGCATACCACGCCTTCGCAAAATACGCCTCGCCAATGTACCCGTCGTGGATCTTCTTGATCATCTCGATCGTGTAATCCGACGACCGCTGCTGGTCGCCCACCTGCACGCACTTCTTGTACTTCTCCTGTGCCTCCACCAGCAGTTCGCCCTCGCGCGCGTTCTGGCTCGAAGGCTTTTCCACGTAAACATGCTTGCCCGCCTTCAGACCCAGCACCGCCAGCGGCGTGTGCCAGTGGTCCGGCGTCGCCACCGTAATCGCGTCCACTTCCTTCGATTCAAGCATCCGCCGGAAATCCTGCTCCGCCTTCGGCGCATACCCCAGAGCTGCCTCCGCCCGTCCGGCAAACCGAGCCAGAATCTTCGTGTCAACGTCGCAGCAATACGCCAACCGGGCCGTCTTGCTATTGCTTTTCAGTGCGGATAGATGCGCATAGCCACGTCCGTTCAGACCGTTGACCGCAAAGTTCACGCGGTCGTTCGAGCCCATAATCTGCGCATAGCTCTTCGCCGTCGAGGCCAGCGCAGAGCCCGCCACGCCCACCGCAAGGCCATTTACAAAAGTTCGCCGAGTAATCATCCCTGTCTCCATTCCGATTTGTGTGCAAGGGTCAGTCAGAGCAATGGAAAACCATTGCCTTCCAGCTGCCAGGTAAAAAGTTGTGCAACGGCGCAACCCGGACTGCGTGCATCCAGCCACCACCTTCGCTGGCCGCCGTCAAATCTCCGTGAACCGACAAAGTCGAAGCGTTCAATTTCAGCGCTCCCGGGGCGCCCTTTTTTTGTCGCCTCAAATTATATCTCCGAAATGCTGTCCCCGTACCATCCCACCCCGCCCAAAACCGTCCTACACGCCCAATCCCGCATTCCTGGCGCTCGGCCTAAATCGCCCCTCTGCAGGCCCGTCCGCCCATCTTGCCCCGAAATGCCGCACTTCTTGTAAACTCGCTCAGAATGAGGGCGTCTACCCATGTGATGGCAGCCGGCATATTATTGGAACCAATTGCATCGGCCGCGTCCGGCCTAACAGCCAGACGTGAGAGGGGGGCTGCCGCGCAGGACTTTTCCACCGTTGTTCTCACCCACCGGCTGCAGATTTTCCGCTTTCTGCTGGCGTCCACCCGCGACGTCGACCTGGCAGAAACGCTGACGCAGGAGTGTTTTCTTAAAGCCCACAGAAACTGGGACAGCTTCCGAGGCGACTCAAGCGCCATGACCTGGTTGATGCGCATCGCCATCAACCTTCAGAAGGACCATTGGCGCAACCGCCGCATGCAGTTCTGGCGGCACACACAGACCAATGCGGTCGACCTGGACGCCGCCAGCGAATGGCTGCCCAGCGGCGAGCGCTCCGCCGATCAGCAAATGATCGCCCGCGAGCAGGTGGGCCAAGTTTGGAAGGCGGTCGAAAGACTCAGCCCACGGCAAAAATCGGTCTTTCTGCTGCGCTACATAGAAGATTTGGACCTCAGCGAAATTGCGCTCGCTACCGGCCTCAGCGAGGGAACGATCAAGGCGCACCTGTCGCGCGCCCTTGTCAAAGTGCGCGCGGAATTGAAAGGGAAACAATGAATTTTCAAACTGGATCGCCCGAACAAAAACATGATAAGGACGCCGATGCGGTTCTCCATCAAGCGCTCAAGAACTTCCAGTCCAGTGTCCATGCCTGGAGCGAAGCCGAGTACAGCAAGCCGCGCACCGGCACACGCGTCCACTACACCAGTTGGCGCATGGCCGCAGGCTGGGTCATGGGATGCGTCTTGGCGGTCGGCAGCGTAACCGGCGCACTCTATCAACGCCACCACAATAAGGAACTGGCAAAGATCGTTGCCGCCCAGGCAGCCACGCAGCAGAAAATTGCCGCTGAACTCCAGAGGCAGAAAGAAAATGAAGATCTGCTTGCCAAGGTCGACAGCGACGTCTCCCGCCAGGTCCCCAGAGCCATGCAGCCGCTGGCGCAGTTGATGACAAGCGACGATCCTCAATCAATGACAGGCGACGACGCTCAATAAAGTTAAGTTTGGAAAACGAATTGGACCCCTCGAATGGACAGGGCGGAGGATAACAGAATGAAGGCTGCAACTGTAGCACGGTCGACCTTGGCAATTGCGGGAATGGCGATTGCCGGACTATTGATCGCAGGTACCGCGGCGGGCGCCCAGGGTTTTGGCGGCGGTCCCGGCCCCGGCTCCGGGTTTGGCTCACACCGCTCCCCGCTGCAACGGACATTCGCTCTGGATGGTGGCCGCAGAAGCTGGTGGAACAACCCCAGAATCGTCGAGCGGCTCAAGCTCACCGACGACCAGCGCAAGGCCATGGACGGTATCATGCAGCAGCACAGGGTCAAGCTCATCGACCTCCACGCCAACCTCGATAAGGCGGAACTCGCCATGCAGCCCCTCATGAGCGCCGACACCCCCGACGACGCCGCAATCACCGCGCAGATCGACAAAATCATTCAGGCCCGCGGCGACTTGGAACGCGCCAACTCGCTCTTCCTCCTCGCCATCCGAGACAAGCTCACCCCCGATCAGTGGAAGCAGGTCCAGGCCTTCCGAGACAACCGCGATATGCGCCGAGGACAGGGTCCAGGAATGCAAGGGCCAGGTGGACGATTCCGCGGACAGCAGCCGCCTCCACCGACCCCGGAACAGCAAAGCGCTCCGGCTACAGGTCCAGGCTCAGGAGACCAGCAGTAACTGCATTCAACCGCCCCCTGAGAGCGCCGAAAATCCAATCCCGGCACTCTCGGCCAGGCATCCCAATCGCAACGCCGTACCCAAAGAGTTTTAGGCAGAGAGTAAATTCGGTTGTGGCTCATACCGGTGGCGGCAGGAAGTCATCCTCCTGCCGCCGTTTTTTGTGCTCCACACATCCCGTCAGCAAGGCCTCCTACGCCCATCATCCCCCCTCCGCCCTGTCTCGAACCAGAACAGTCCCGTGTCGCAAACCAGAACATCGATTGCCGCGCTTTCAGACACTCAGTGATCGAAAGCTGAACACTCTGATTCAACCCGCGACAAACATGGCCAGAACAATTCTTAAAATTATGACTAAAGTTATCCTCCCCCGCTCCGATGAAGGGAGTGGATGCCAACATGCCCTCCGGAGTCGAAACTGGAACCCGGACGACGCACTCAAAACCCGGATGACGCACTCAATTAGCGCGGACCGGCGAGCAACAGGGCATCCCAGAAGGAGTTGAATCCCATGGCCCTCGGTGTTTTGAACAACCTATCCGCTATCTACGCAGAGAACAATCTGAACAACACCAGCAACAGCCTGCAGACCGTGCTGCAGCAGTTGTCGTCCGGGTCCAGAATCAACTCCGGTGCCGACGACGCCGCCGGTCTCTCGCTCATCAACGGCCTCCAGGCCAACTCCACCGCCCTCACCCAGTCAACCACCAATGCCACTGAGGGTGTAGGACTGCTGGAAGTCGCCGATGGCGCTCTCTCGCAGGTCACTAGCCTGCTCAACCGCGCCGTGACTCTGGCAACGGAAGCCTCCAACGGGACCCTCAACAGCTCCCAATCGGCCGCCGCCAACCAGGAGTACCAGTCGATTCTCGCCGAGGTCACAAACATTGGTTCCACCACCACCTATAACCAGCAGCAGGTCTTCAATGGCGGCACGGTCGCAATCTATACCGGAGACTCCTCAGCCCAGGGCTCCTCTATCGACCAGTTGACATTTTCTGCCTTGAGCGCAAGCACGGTCGGCGACGCCGGCGGAACCATGGCCTACACCAACGGCCAGACCAACGTCTTCATTAACCTCTCAACAGCCACCCAGAACGCGCAATCCACGGACACTCTCGCCGCCGCCGGCACCACCACACTGGACGTCACCTACCTGGTGGCAGGCACCTCCAACACCGCAACCACTTCCATCAGCGTAACCGGAGCAGCCAACACCGCCCAGGGTTTGATCAGCGCCATCAATAGCTCCGGCCTGGGCCTCACCGCCAGCTTCGGAACTGCACTGACCGCAGGCACGGCGGCCATCGCGGCCGCCGGCGGCGCTGCCGATGAAAGCCAGACCGGAATCATCATTCAGGGCGCCGTCGGCGTCGGCTCTGCCCCCACGACCGGAACCTACCATGTCGGCCTCTCCCAGGACCAGACCAACGCGGCAACCGACCTGGTCTACGATTCCTCCACCGGACAGACCTTCACCTCCGGCTCACCGTCCACCGCATCCTCCACCTTGACCCAGGACACAAGCGCGACCGGCGGTGTCGCCACCATCAGCTATATGGCCGGAGGATCGCTGGACCTCAGTGCCACCAGCCTTACCAACCCGGCCAACGCGCAGGGGACTCTGACCTTGCTCAACCAGGCCATTACCTATGTCGCGGCTCAGGACGGGTACCTCGGAGCGCAGATCAACACCCTCAATTCCATCAGCCAGGTCATGAGCACCAAGAAGGAGAACGTCGTCTCCGCCCAGAACGCTATCCAGGCCACCGACTACGCTTCGGCCACCTCCAACATGTCCAAATACGAAATTCTCAGCCAGACCGGCATCGCTGCTCTCGCCCAGGCCAACAGCGTCCAGCAGGAAGTCCTCAAGCTCCTCCAGTAACACGCTTTAGTCAATTTTTGCAGTCAATGCAAACCTGTAACACCTTCAAGACAACCCAGGGACGGGCGGCGGCAAAGGCAACCCCTTTGCCGCCCACTTTTTTCTCGCTACCCCTTCCGGCCCGTTCGAACCCGGCCCGCTCACGACCTGCAAACAATCACCATGCCGCTTAACAAGCCGTGCTCCGTGCATCGCGATGAACAGGACACAACATCAAAATAGACAACCCCCTGACCCGCGAAACCTGCCCCCTGACCGCTGCTTTGCCGATCATTAACACCAACCGGCGCATACTACCTCAGTGAGCCCCAGCCACGCCCCATCCGAACCGCA
>DATKWA010000053.1:0-14647 GCA_035529815.1 Occallatibacter sp.
GTGGATGGAAAGTGTCTGGCCGTGGTGTTGGAAGCGCACCGGAGTGGCCTGGGAGTACGGCACCATCTCGGCGCGCAGGGCTTCAATCTGCTCGGGGGAGTACGCGTCGGAGAGTTTGGGACCGAGGGTTTCCATGGTCAGTCCCTCTCTTGACCGTGGGCGCGTATCTTCGCGGATGAGACGTAGGCCGCATCGATCTCGCCATTTCTCGGGGTCCCGGAGGCGGGGGCGGGCGCGGCAGGACGCACATCGTCACCGATTTCCCACTTTCCAATGCTGTTGCCGGTCTCATCGAGGATGTTCTGCCCACATTCCTCGCAGAAGAGGCCCGGTCCTAGAATGCGGATGTCCTTCGCAGCATCCCGTAATGCCTTCGCTACGTCTGCGCCGGTACGAGGCGCATCGTTGCTCCATTCAATGTTCAGTGTGAATTTCATGGGTGTCCTTCGTGGCCAGTGCGACCGACGTAAAATGTGACGCTATGCTTGTTTCTGGGGCCGCGGCGCCAGTCTTCCTGCAGCGCGTTCGGCAGCCCACCAAGCATCGCGTGCGCGAATAGCTTCCGTGCGCAGGTCCGCGGCGTACTGTTCGAGTTGCTTCCGGCTCAGGTGTTTGGTGGCTTCGTAGCTTTCGATCGCACGGGGGCCGAGGTAGCGCGGGAAGAGGTTTCGCGCCAAGGGTCCGTTCGGGTTGGCCTTTGCCCGGCGCACCACAGCAGCGGCAACGGCATCCCCGTCATACATCTCAAAGCAGGTATCGAAATTGCGGGTCGGTTCGCCATTTCGTGCGATAACGGCACTAGCGAAATTGACCCGATCCCAAAAGCCTTCAAGTTCATGAATTTGGCTGGGCATACGGATGGTTCCTTGGCGCTCGGAGAGAGCCGCGCAGCTCGGTTAAGTGATGTGAGACTTAAGATCGGCGGGAGCTTGTTTTCTTCCTTAAATGACCTATATAAAGGATAATAGAGTTGCAAATACCCTATATATAGGTATAATAATCCTATGGCCAGGGCGACTCGCGCATACCCGGCGTTATCCGAAAACGCGACCAGCCAGATCCAGAAGCTGGGTCAGGACCTTGCTGTCGCCCGCAAGCGGCGACACATGTCTATGAGCGAAATGGCGGAGCGCATGATGGTGAACCTGAAAACGGTGCAACGAATGGAAAAGGGCGATCCTGCCGTGGGAATCGGAATCGTAGCCACGGCACTCTGGGTCCTGGGCCTTCACCGGCGCCTCGGTGACCTGGTCACACCGGAAAGCGACACAGTGGCTCTTCAAGAAGACATCAAGAAGCTGCCGCGCGATTTTCGGAGATCAACTAAACGAACGGACAAATTCGATTTTTGAGTGAGCGATGCCAACAGCCTACGTTTATGTCTTTCTGGAAGAAGGTCCAGTTCCCGCCGGGATACTGGAAACAAGTGGTACTGGCCGCGAGGCAGGAGCTCGCTTTCGGTATGGCCGGCGGTATCTTCAGCGCGAAGACCGACTGGCGGTCGATCCCGTTCAGTTGCCTCTGACGGCCCCTGACGCAGACCGGGAGTACATCACCGAAGAAGGCTTTGTCCTCTTCAACGGTATTCGGGATGCAGCCCCTGACGGTTGGGGCCGTCATCTGATGGATCGCGCCGCTGGCGCACAGGCCCTCTCGGAATTCGATTACCTGGTGGCGACAGGAGAATCTCGCGTTGGTGCGCTTGCATTCGGTACAGATCTGTCCGGACCGCGGCGGATTGTTCCGTGGGCCGAGGAGCAGGTTGAAGGCGAGACTCTCGACTTAGCGGGGATGATTGAAGCTGTCCGTGAGCTGGATACCGCTGAGGGTTTGCCCAGGAAGTATCGGCGTTTCCTCTTGCGCGGGTCCTCACTTGGTGGGGCCCGGCCGAAGGCAACCACGGAATACGACGGCAGGCAATGGATCGCGAAGTTTGGCCGTGCCGATGATCGCAGCCCAATGTGCCGCATCGAATTTGTCACGATGAAGCTGGCTGAACAGGTGGGCATCGCGGTACCTCCGGTACGGCTCGAAAAGGCACTCGGACAAGACATCTACCTGATTGAGCGTTTCGACCGGGTGCCGAACGATGCAGGGTACCGTCGCCTCCCCTTTATCTCGGGACTGACAATCCTCGGTGCCCATGAAAGCGAGTCGTCACGCCAGAGCTACCGTGGGCTGGCGGATCAGTTGCGTCGCTTTGGGTCAGAGCCTACAGAAGATCTGAAGCAGCTTTGGCGCAGAATGGTGTTCAACATTCTCTGCAACAACAACGACGACCACCTGCGAAATCATGGCTTTCTGTGGGACGGCCGCGGCTGGAGGCTGTCCCCCGGCTACGATATCGTCTCGTTTCCTCAGGTGGGCACGGAGCGGGATCTTGCTATCGGTGTCGGTCGCAATGGACGCCGGGCGACGATAGAGAACGCATTGACCGATGTAGCAAGTTTTGGCCTTTCACGGAGTGAAGGCATTTCCATCGCTCAGATGATGCAGAGAACCGTGAAAGCAAGCTGGGAGAAGTTGTGCGTAAGCAATGGATTCACCGCTCTCGAAATCGAGCGGCTTCGCAACTGTTTCCTTGCCTGCGATGAGACGATTCAGGGTACATAAAGGTCTGGCCGTCTTCTGAACCTTATGCCGCAAGTGGGTGGTCATTGTTCTACCTGGATCGAACCGTGTCTGCCACCCCTTATGCAGGGAAGAGGTTCATTCCAAATGGATGGGGAACGGGGAAGCAGTCAGCCTGGGGCAACTATCCGGCAAGTCCGGATAGTTGCGGGGCGGCGTCAGATTCAGGAGGCGAACTCGACGAGGTGTTGCTGGCGCCGGCGCTTGGTGGCTTCTTCGCGGGCTGCCTGGTCGGCGAGGATGGTGTCGAGAACGGGCCGGACGGTTTCGGTGGGAGCTTCCAGCAGGGGCAGGACGGCCTGGAGGAGAAAGCGGGCGAGGTCGGTTTGAGTGAACTTCCACCGTTCGGCCTGGATGCGGATGCGGTTCAGCTCGGAGATGGGGAGTTTGACGGAGAAGCAAAGCAGGGGTTGTTTGCCGCGGCGCCGAGCGCGAGCCTGATTCTCCTGTCCAATGAGGTTGAGGGCTTTGAGCAGGACCTGTTCCTCGTGTTCGCCGGGAGGCGGGGGAACGAGGGCAAAGGGTTTGGCATGGTCGGCGCTGGCGTCGAGACGGTCGAAGGTATCGGAGGCATTCTCCATTTGTTCCCCTTTCAAGAAGACGTTAGCACGGGTGCTGGGGCGAAGCAAGGGCGAAGAGCATTATGTGCGGATAGTGCGATCCAGAGCAGAAGGAGAGGCACAGTCGGCCCCCTGGAAGGCGGGGTTGGACGTCTTCTCTGGCCGGCCAGGCCTGCTCGTGCAAGTCGCACGTCACTAGGACTGACGGGAACCCTCACTGTTTCCCACCATATATATGTAGCTGTACAGCCCGCAGCCAACCACATGTCACCCACTGTTCCAAGAACTGGGTTTTGCCGCCGCGCTCGCGCAGCGCGGGGGGGAGGGGAGAAGCGCGTGCGTGTGTCTGCAGGGAATGAGAAAGGACGCCGGGGAAGTTGGTCTTATTGGGATTGTGGGCTGTACAGCTACATAAGTGGGGTAGAGAGTCTGGTCTGGAAATGGAAGAACTGTCACCAGCCACAACCAGGTGCCACTCAAATCGCGAGATAACGTGTGACACCAATTGCGACAATCGGCCGCGAACCGGGGATCTCAGGTGGTTGCCTTGCGGCCGGATGCCCTGGCCGGTTGGCAGGTTTTCCGGTCAAGCACCGCCACGCGCGCCTTCATCGACTGCGTGGCGTTCTTGCCAACCTGTATCTTCCAGCCCACCTTGAGGTCCCGAGGGAACTCCTGGATGTGCGTGTCCGACACGTCCAGGCACATGCCCACCGTGAAGCGCTCGGGCAGCGCCCTCAAGGGCGTCATCGAGAAGTCGGCGATGCCGTCGATAGTCATGCCGGGCGCCAGCCTGGTGCCTTCGCCGCAACCCAACAGCCTCAAGTTGCCGCGGATGTGGGTGCCGGGCGCAAAGATCGGCTCGCGATTGTCCTGGAAGGTGAGGTTGCCGGTGACTACCGACCGTGGCGGCAACGTGCCGCGCAGAATCAAGGGAGCGGCTTGCCTGGGTGTGAGGTGAAGCCGCTGCTGGCTGTGGGTGTCGCGCTGCCCCTGACGCGGAGCGGACCGCGCAGGAACAGCCGGGCGTGAAGTGTTGTTCCCGCGCATAGGATGCTCCATGGTAAGAGAGTATCGGCCTGAGAGATACGTCGCGCTACTCCGGAACAGGCATTATCCGGGATACGCGATGCCGGTTGGCAAACTCAACGCTGCACCGCGGTGAAAGCCGCGACGGAGCGGTATCGAATCCCAACCTGTAAGCCATGTTTACAAGTTCGGCCGATGGAGGCTTGGCCGTAGTTCCGAGCAGTCGTCGCAGTTGCCAACTGTGCTACTCGGCGCTCTTGGTTGAATCCTGGCGATCTTTCCCTCCTCCGCCAGTTCGGCAAGGTCCACCTGGACGGGAGTGCTCCCATCTTTCGGCAGTACCGTAAAGACAGTTGCAATGGTGTCCTGGCGGGTCTGCGCTTTGCGCGCCTGCAGTGCGGCTTCAATCGGGGTGGCAGCGTCGAACACGTCGATTTCCCAGCTGACCAGATAGTCCATGGTGTTCAGTTCCTTTCTGCGGCGGCCGAGCGGGGGCAGCCCTGGAAATGCTTCCTCCGCGGATCGTCTCCTCGGTGTAGTGGGGTCAGTGTGCCGGGGGGCCCGAACAGCTCCTGCACTTGCCCTCGAACAGTTGACCGGCCAGCGCCCCGCAACCGTTGCACCGGCCGGCGTCTTCGTGACTTACCCAGACACGCGCCGACACAAATGCGCCACCGTCGCCTTCGCTCACCGTAGCATTGTCCAGGATGTCGCACTCATCGTCCAGACAACCGGACAATTTCTCTTGCGCAGCCGCGATATAGGCTGCATCGAACTGCGCATCAAGCGCGGTCTTTGCAGGGGAGGGTGTCTCCGCCGGGCCCAGATTCAGCCGCTCGCAGAGGGCGTCTATTTCCACCACCGTCAAAGGCTCAACGTCCTCGAAGTGATCGCAAGCGGTTGATGTCTTGCTAAGACAGCCGTAGTGCTCGGAGAACGTGCATGCGGGGTCCGCCGGAGTTCCACTCAACTTTTGGCGAAGTTCCTGCAAGCACCGTAGCGCGTGAAGAACCGTTGCCAACTCCCGGTCGTTAAAAACTCGAACCGGCCCGGTACTGCTCTCGGTTGCCGTAGCCGGTGGCCCTTCGGTTCCCGGCAGCTCCAAGTCGTCATAGTCCACATTGTAGGTGTCGTTCAGGTCGAAGCACTCGTTCTTCAGGTACTCATGCAGCTCGCCGTACTCTTCGGCTTCGATGAACGTTGCAGCCTTCTCGCGGATCACGGTGTCCTGCTCGCTCGTAACAAGACGGGCTAGGTTCTCCCAGGCCGCCCGCTCCGTCAGATGAACGCTGGCGTAGGTGCCGTTCCGGTTGTCGTCGCAGGCCAGGGTCCAGACACGCAAGGTCCGGTTTGGCGCCGGGACCGTCGGCGTGGCGCTCTGCAAGTCCCTGGCGATCGCTTGCAGCCGGTCGTACTCGGTGTTCCCGGCTGCTATCAGGTTAATGAACTGTCTGATGTCCACTTTCTTCTTCTCCTCCCAGTACCGGCGCGCCGGACGGCAGCACGCCTCCACCGTCCTAAGGCCGGTGGGCAGACTGCCGGTAACGCTCAACGCACCGTCGGCAACCCGTCTGTGTATTGACCTGCCGCGCTCTGCGCGGTCAGCTTCTTCAGCCGCCTGTCGACCGCCGCCATGACGCGCAGATGCACATCGGTCTCCGTGGCCTTTTCCTCGACCGGAACCAGTACGGTGCGAGGCTCTCCGGCCAGCAGCGCCAGATATATCCGCTGCACCAGGCGCTGAGCGTGGTAATCGTTCCATGCTTTTCCCGACTGTTTGCCCGCTTCGTCGTCGAGGCGCTTCCGTGCGCGGGCGAGAGCCCAGCCGATATCCGCATAGCACCCGCCCACGCCGTCATCGACCATGCTGCCCTGGGCAAGCAGCAGGATCGTGATGTCCGGCGCCGGCCCGCGATACTGCTCCCACAGGCTCAGAATCGACTCGGGCGTAGGAGGGTTGTAGACGGCGGCGTAAGCGAAGGCGGAATCCGAATAGCGGTCGCACACCACGGTGTGGCCGGCGCGCAGGTGCGGCTCCAGGCGCGATACGTTGTCGATGTGGTCCAGCAGCAGGTAGAGCTGCTGCGCGCCTGCGGGCAAGGTGCGTCCCGAGTCCTCCAGGTGAAACACCGCTTCGCGCACAACTGCGCCCAACGGGGACCCGGTGCCGAATTTGGTGCCCGGCTCCTTCGTGAAATAGACTCTATGGCCGCGGCCTTCCAACTTCCAGCGCAGCATGTCGGCCTGCTTGCTCTTCCCGAGGCCGTCGGCTCCTTCAAACGTGATGAAGAGACCCGTGTTCATGATGAAAACTCCTGTCGTGTGCAACTGCGAGTCGGTTTCGTCGTTGCGAGTGGCCTAGTAATGGGAAAAACGGCGGCCCAACATGCCAATACTGGGCCGCCCCGGAGACGTCGTGGTGATAGGCCACGACGTTAAAAGGTGCGTGGGAAGGCGGGCGTCTGCGCGCCACATCGCTAACTGTTAGCAAGCGCAGTCTCATCCTAGTTGCGGCAGTCAGTAATCTGGTCGCCCGGGATGCCGAAGGTCTCCGCAGCCAACTGGTAGATGTGGGAGAGCTCGACCGTAGCCCGGGCGCCGGTGTGGTTCACCGCGACCGCATTGCCGTCGAGGTGGCAACACTTGACGTGGCCAACCTCTATCAAGACGGCGACCTGTCCTTCGACAAGATGCGCGGCCAGTTCGGCAACCATGTCAACCTCGATCGGGTCATCTTCGCTGTCGGGCCAGGTTTGCGTGGGCCACCCTCCGTCGTCGGTCTCTGAGTAGATGCCAAAGAGGGTCGTGCCGCCGGTGGCCTTGGTCTCTACACTTAGTTCGCGTTCGGCGGCCCATTCACGGAACTTTGCTTCGTCGATTACTTGGAAGAAGTTGGTTCTGGCTGCACCAATCCACTGGGACATGACAGGTTCTCCTGAAAGTGGCGTGATGGCCACTGTGTCTACTGCTACTATTTGCGCGTGTTGCTGAAACACCCGGTCATCCGGTCGACTGCGGCCTGGTACGTGCTGGCGGTGTCTTTGTCGTACCTAATGCGTAGCCTCTTCACCACACCATCCTGCACAAGCGCCCGCTCAAGCATGCGGGTGTGGATACTCTTGGCGGTGATGGCATAGGCCATTGGAGCCAGTTCTCGTCCGGTCACGAGCGTATCTGGATCTTCCTCGGTGAACGCGCTCAGGTCACCATCGAATATCTGGCCGATTCCCCAAGAACCGAGATACGATCCATACACGCTGAACGTTGCATGGCCGTCCCGCGACACGAAGGTTTCAACATCGCTTTGCGGCGTCGAGGGCTGCTGGGTGAAGAGTCTCGGGTCGTAGCACACTGAATACTGGAAGCGGTCACTGGTGTAGGTCGTGTACGGTACGCTGTCAACCGCGGCACGGCTGTGCTCCTTGACGAGCAGCAGCAGAACTCCGAGGCCGAGCTGGACCAGTACCAAGAGGAGCAGAATGAGAAGGGCAGTTTTCAGAGGGCCCTTCTTCTTTTGGGGCTCCTTCTCTCCACCGGGGCCGGCTGTTGTACCGGCCGTACTGGTCTGCTGGTTGCCATCGTCGAGGGCGATGTCTGCCAACTGGGAACGCTTGCCCGTTACCTCGCCGTAGGCGTCCTTCTCGATTCGCCGCTGGAGCGTGGCTCTGTCGGGGGCCTGGACAAGAAAATGGGCTCGTACTGGGAAATACTTCACAGGCACCTCCGGTGTGCTCCGGTGTGGCGAGTTCCGAAATCTGTGGTTACAAAATAACCACTCAGATGCGCGAGGAAGAGTCCGTCGATGGCGAGACCCTCCCGGGTGTTAGGTCGCGCGGAGTTGAGCGGGGAGGATGGCGGCACTCGTGCTCCGCTGGACCCACCGTTGGTTGAATTCGCGCAATTCTGCAAACCACACGCCCACGTCGCCGGTTCTTGCTCCAACTGCGCTGTAGAACGAATCACCCTCCGGCTGGGCAGTATTGCGCATGTACTCGTCGATCTCCCCGGTCAGACATACCAGGGGCAGATACAAGCATGCAGGGGTAAGGGCGGTGGCCAGCTTGTCGGCAAAACACAGTTGAGACACGGGCCTCCCGGCAGCCTTTGCATAGCTGCGGGAGTGGAACAGAGTGAACTCGCCCCACTGTGCACCGAACAGCACACGCATCAGGTGCGCTCCGCGTTCCGGGTGGCGTTCGCCGCTTGATCCGTCCATGTCCGCGCAACCGATGTACCCAATGTCGTGCAGAAAGAAGGCAAACCACAGCCGCGGGTCAAGCGGGACGCCGTACAGCTTTGTCCACGCAATGGCGACCATGATGGGATGGAGAAGAAACTGGTGAGCTCCAAACAGGATGCTCCTTGAGCCGATCGTCATAAGGACCTCGTCAAGCACACAGCAGATGCTGGTGCTTGTCTGGTGTTGGCAAGCGATGGTTACTTTCGTATGAAGGCAACCATCCCCCGCGTGGTGTGCTCCTGCGCGCCAAAGCGCGGGGCGCCTTCGCGCTGTGCACGGGTGAGATCGTAGTGAGGCAAACGTGCGTGGTTCTAAAACCAGGCACGCGTGAGGCCGATGGCGGTGGCCAGGCCGCGCAGAGTGACGCTCTCACGTTCAGTTGCGGCCACAGCATCCAGGTGGTCTTTGTGCAAGGCCACCGGGCCATCCTCCTGGTCAAAGAGAATGCTGGCGCCTTCTTCGCCGACACATCCGTGGTTGTGCAGTTGGACCGTCATGTTCGCTGCTCAGATTTGGAACCCGGCCAAACGCCCTCTTAAGCGCAGGGGTTCACAGGCGCAAGCCGTCGATCTTTCCCCAGTCGAGTAGTGTGCCGGCCTTCCAATTCGCCTTGAGCTGTTCGAAGCCGATGAACGTTGGCTCAGAGTATCGGTAAATGACGGAACCGCCTTCGACGGTCAGCTCGATTGAGCCGGCGCGCTCGAGCTTTGTGAGAAACGCGTTGACGCGCTTGTACTCGGCATCGGTCAGCTCTACGTCTTCCTGGTAAAGCTGATTGTTGTCGGTGTAGAGAAATTCGATGGTGTACTTCTTCTTGGCATCCATCGGGGACTCCTGAAGTTGCGCAGGTCTCGTGCTGGGACCTCCACTGTGTGGAATGAAGTTGGGGTGGTGGTCGTTCTCAGCTGGCTCGCTTCGCTTTGTGCGCGTTGTAGCAGCCGCGGCAATAGACGGGCCGATCAGGCCGCGGCTCAAAAGGCACATCCGCTTCCTGGCCGCAAGCCGAGCAGGTCACGCGCGAACCAGACTTTGCCGATGGTTTGACCGCTGGTTGCGGGTCTGCGCCGCCGCTCTCGGTTGTGGCGCGCTGCTGCCGCCACTTCAGTCTGCAAGCTTTGCAGCGGATAGGCGTCGAGTAGTTGTGGTCGCGGAAATAATCCTGGTCTTTGGCGGTGAACGGAAAGATGCCGCCGCAGTCAATGCAAATGAGCGTGGCGTCGGTGCTCATGGTGGTGAAAC
The DNA here is from genome assembly GCA_035529815.1 of Occallatibacter sp. Classification (GTDB taxonomy): domain Bacteria; phylum Acidobacteriota; class Terriglobia; order Terriglobales; family Acidobacteriaceae; genus Telmatobacter. The sequence goes on from DATKWA010000053.1 coordinate 9,700, forward strand.
TATCGCAAAACGTGGCGAGAGGGAATGCCAGGAGAACAAAATCTGCATCTGTCTAACTTCCCCCAGTCACGCGGTTCGGGGGGACCACGCGCTGGAGGGAATAGGGCAGCCGAGGGCGGCGCGAATCATCTCTTTAGAGCAGCCGGCCCAGCAGTGGTACATGCGGGGTTCGGTCACAGAGATTGAGAGATGAGTTCCACGCCGGTCTTCGCCGCGCTGGGCGCATGCCGGACACCGTGCGATGTAGTTCCTGCCGCTGCGTTTGGTGTTGGAGACGTGGCGGAGAATCTGAAAGCTCTGACTCTGGCCGCGAACGGCGGGCAGTTGGGCCCACGGCGACGCTGGGGCTGGGTTCGGGATGGGTGCCAATCCGGCGGTGAGGGCGTCCAGGTGCTCCCGTGTGAGCCGCCTTACCTGGCGAAGGAACTGGAACTGCGCGTCAAGGGTGGGCTCGGCCGCCTCGAACCAGTAACGTTGCATGCTGGCGCGATGGATCCCCAGCGGGCCGCGGATTGCGTTCCCAAATTCGCCGGGCTGGAGTTCGTTCTGGCGCGGAAATACTTCGATGCCGTCCTCTTTGTCCCGTTTGACCGCGATGCCGAGACGGCGTGCGACATGCAGGACATAGAGCCGGCACAGTTTCGCCGGCAACGGTTCCGCCAGGAATATCCAGAGGTGGCCACCCCGGCGGGACTGCTCCATCAAGGCCTCTATGCCGTCTTCGCGGCAAGCCTGTTGGAGCCGGAGCAAATCGCGGCGGGAGTCAGCGTAGTCGGCATCGATCGCAATCCACTTTGAGGTCTGCGACTGGGGATTGATGGCGTAAATACCGACGGTGAGATGGCCCGCGAGATGGCTGTGAATGGTCGCAATGTCGATGCTGAAAGGCTGCTTCGACTCCCGGTCACAAGCTTTGTAAAAGTAGAAGCGCCCAGATTTTGTGCTTGGGAAGTGGCTCTGGCGTAAATAGGCTCTGCGGTTGGCAAAGAGAAGCATGTATTCGGCGGCCTGGGCACGGGTGACCGGCAGGACCGCCGCGGTCGCGTGGGTGGACATGGGCGGACTCCTGGTGCGCCGGTAAAACCGGCGAGATGTAGTGAATGAAAGTTCCATCCGATGATGGATTAGCGAACCACTCTGGCCCTGGTCATGCGAAGCTGTTTGCGAAGGCGGCGACGAGCGTTAACAGGGAAAGGTGCGATGGAAACGTGCCTCGGCGATGATGCGACAACTGACAAAAAGTCCGCTTGCCGGGGCCGATCATGGTAATTCCCGGCTGGTGAGGTCCGTGGTCTCACCGACACCCTCATTTTGGGCTGTGAAAGGTTCCCGAGATCGTGACCACCTGCCTATTGGTCACATTTGCGCGGAACTCTCACTTTTGCGGGAGCGGCGGCATCCCTATTTCGGCACGGACTTGGTTGAAGAGCTTACCCGCCTCAGCCTGTTCCCTATCTGCGTCATTGTCCCGCTGCTTCCACTCGTCCGACTCCCGCTTCTCCTCTTTGAGGGCCTCCGCCTCTTGTGCCTTGAGATCGGCGGGCACACGCAGCCCTTCGCTTCGGTACTGCTCTTCGATCTGTTCGAGCTTCCAGAATGCGCTCTGGCGGGTCACTCCATCGTCCAAAGTCTGCTGGAGGTACTGCAAGTATTCGTCTGAAGTTTGCTGGGCATCCACCGCCATTTCAAAAGCTTTCTGCGTTTGTGCCAATACATCCCAATCGCGTTTGGTGCGAACGAGTGGCCGCGCTGCGTGGAGGTACTGCTGCACATCTGCCACGCTACAGTGCGGGTCCATTGCCGCGACAAGTATTCGCTTCAGGTCCGAACTCAGATGCCGCTGATACAGGTAATAGCCAAGAAATCCGCCCAAGCAGACCGCTACCAGGACGGCCCCAGTCACAGCCAACGAGACTCCCCTGCGCATGATCTTTCCCTCCCGCCAGCTACTTGCCTGGGTCTGAATCCAGACCCAAGAGAGCAGCCATCGTCGGCTCGTTTGCAATGTTCCTCTGTAGCTTCTCAAACCGCAGCCTGAGGTCGTTGTTGATCTTGTAATTCGGGTGTCTTTCCCAGTACCAATATTCCCCAGCCACCCAAAGGTAGGCGTCAAGCTCAGCGCAATTGCAAGTCAATCCAGCAACTCGTTTGAGAGTCTCAATGTCTTCTGCAAACCTGTGGTAACGCCTCGCGTCTTTGGATTGCATCTGGCGGCCGAGATGCCTTCCAACCATCCACTCCGCAAACCCGTCCAGAATGGGAAGATTCGGATCGATGAAGAAGTGAGCATATTTAGCAGAAAAGCTGTAATTGCTCTGATTGGTCACCCCGCGAATCTCGTTAACCAGGTGTTCCACCAAATCTGGCCCTGTCCATAGATTCGCTTTCAATACTCGTTCAACACGGTCTGCGGCTTGCGTGATTGCGATGATGTTCGTGCGGTAAAGATCGTTGAGCACAATCGCCTTGATTCTCACCGCATCGAGAGGGTCTGGGAAAGCCGTCCTCAGTTGCTCAAATTCCTTGCTTTCCCAACCATCCTCTTTCCAGAGTTCCTTCGCGGCATCGATCTGGCTCTGCTTCAACGGTATCGCCAGGGTTTGGATCATCTCCATCGCGCAATCTCCTTAACGCTTGAGACACGGCTATTCGAATCCGCGAACGTTGGCATAAAGTCTACCATTTGTTAGCCGCTTCATTTTCCCAAGGTCCACCGGCGAGAACACGCTCAGACCCGACCAAACGATTCGTAATGCTGAAGTCGGCTTCAGTTTACTGATCGTCAGTACCGTTGGCGATAACAGGGCAAACCGCGTTTCCACGACCGCTCGCCCTCGAAGCACAGTTTGCGAATCTTGTGTAAATCCGACCCATGCATATGTCCAGTGCATAGGTCGGACCGGCGACCGTCGTTGCCGTCGGGCTAAACAACGTCCGCATTGAGGTGAGCTTGGTCCTCTCAATGAGATCAAAGGAGAATCGCTAAGTCACCTTAGCAATCTTTTCCTGGGCCAGAGCCTTGGCTGCCTTGCGCACGTCGGCCGGCTCGACTGTAATGAATGCACCGAAGCGGCCCGCACCTGCGCTCAAGGCGTGAAGCGAGGTCACGTTGATACCTGCTTCCGCCAATTTGCACGCCAGCTCGGCAACTGCGCCGAGACGGTCTTCACCTTTTACTAGGAACGCCTTCTGCTTCTTGCCCAAAGTAACGCCGGCCTTCTTGCCTGCCGCGCTGACTCCCGGCGTTTTCTCCTCCACAAAAACGATGATTTCGGCGTTCCGAGCCGTCTTCCGGTAGCCCAGCAAGCCAGTCAAGTTGACTCCTGCCTCTTTGAAAGCCGTCAAGACTCGAGCGCCTTCTCCTGCCTTGTGAGGTACCGCTGCTACATAGTACTCAACCCGTGAAATCTCGTCAGCCATAATCGTTCTCCTTGCAATAGCTTACGCCAAGTCAGAGAGCAGGACCCATCTTTGATTTCAGCCCGTCCACCATGTAAGCGTGCGCCGCCCCCGACGACGTTATGGAGGCGGGCTCAAACCCGTCATCAGGCCGGACGGTTCCAAGAGTGCGCCCGCTGCCGGCGAGTGTATTGGTATGGCCCGCACTGCCGGCGGATGCGGCGCTGGATTGAACAATTGGCTGCTACCCCGCAGGCGCCGCAGCTCGGGTCAAAAGCCGCAGATCCTTCCGCAGATCATTGTGCGCGCGGTGGCCGGATCTATCCGATCATTTCAGGTCCTTCCCGGCAGCACAGCATGAATCGGTCTGGCTTTTCTGGGTTGTCTTGAAGGATGGTGCTACTCAGGCGAGCGGGGCACACTCGGTATGCCTTGACGGGTCCACAACGAAGCCGAAGTGCGCTCGAGCTTCGTATTCGGCTGCCGGCACGAGGAAGTAACGGTCGGTGGAGTTGTCGCGCTCGGGGTTGCGGCTGCCGCCTTTGGTGGCGAAGACGCCAACCATGTCGGCAGGAACCTGTTTGTGCCAGTCGCCCCAGGCGCAGGTGGCGACGAGCTTGTCCTTGTTCTCTTCATCGAACAGCGCCTGGTCGCGCTTGTACGATTCTCCGGGCAAAAGGCGGACTGCGAAGTGCCGCTCATACAGGTCTGGGAACCAGTTCTGCAAAGTGCCTGACGCGTCGACGGTCTCTTTTTCGGAGAAGCGACTGGGGAAAGAGATAACAACCATGGCCCATTCGCAGTCTTCCTCGTACCAGCCATTATTGCGGCGGAAGTACTCGGGCATCTGCGCGAGCATTTCGGGGGGAACGTAGAAGCCGCCATGAGAGGCGGTGCTTACGAAGACGAGGCCGTCTCCGCAGGATTTGCATTCTTGAGACGGCCCCCAGGGAGTTTGCATGGAAAGTCTCCTGGCAACACGTGTGGTTGCGATAAGTTGTGGAGGATGTCGGCCTTTGGCGCATCTAAGTTGATGCGCGCCTGATCTCTTTTCTCTTGACATGATTCAGGCGATGGTTCGTAATTGGAAATGTCGAGAGACCTACCGCGAGGGGCGGCAAACGGCGGTTCGCCAGCAAGGTTAGGCGGGCACAGTCGCCAGGCACGCGGGAAGTGATGCCGTGGGAGATACCCGTTGCGCTCAGCGCACTTGGCCCGCGGAACTTGCCGGGGGTAGGCAACACCTCTCCGGAAGTCCGGTGCAATATCCGGCGTAGATGCCAGGCCCCTTGCCATGGAGTGCGTCCGGCACTGACCCCAGTGGGGGATGAGCGACAGGGCGGCTCTGCCGAAGCGGGAGAGACATATTATCCGCAGCGGTGCAAAATGGCGTAACCCAGCAAATAGGCGAGGCGCACAGAGCCAGGCTCTGGCGCCTCGACTAGATTTGGGGCACAGACAAGATGGTGCCTAATCGTCTGCGTCGAAGAAATGATTGTCATAACAAAGTTGCATGACGAGCTGGGGTCGCCGGTGGCAGCATGCCTGT
>DATKWA010000054.1:0-54440 GCA_035529815.1 Occallatibacter sp.
CGTACAGCTCTAAACCGCGAAAACTACGATTTCACGATGGTGGGATATGAGACTACGCCCTCAAAGTCGATGTACGTCCTGGACGTGGAGCCCAAAACTAAAAGCAAGTTTCTCTTCCACGGCAGAGTCTGGGTGGACGCGAACGATTTTGCCGTGGTCAGGCTTAAGGTAGAACCCGCAAAGAATCCCTCCTTCTGGACGAAGAATAGCGAAATAGAACTGTCATACGTAAAAGTGAACGACTTCTGGCTTCCCGAACGGAACCATAGCATCTCCTCAATCCGGCTCGGTGGACGCGCCGAATTGACAATCGAGTACCGGAACTACCACATCACTGCAGCAGACTCGGTCGGCAGTGGACCAGAGCACGAGATTGCCCGATCTTCGGACACAAGTCACACGCTTGATTGCAGGCAAACATCTCTTCGCCACGCGGCTGAAGCGGGGTCCTGCCTTTCTACTGCGAGTAGCGTCAGGAGCCAGCACAAGTTACCCAATTGATCCACACTTCCGGAGGCGCAGGCCGCGCTCAACTGGCGACGAGAACAGCCCAACGCACCTTTCCAGGCTGGCATACATCGATCGGCCCGGAAAACGCCCATGCCGCCAGCAGAGGTATTCATTTCACAGTCAAGCCCCGAACAAAGTGAAGTCAACCGCGCAGCCGGGCGCCCCACCCCTTTTGGCTTTTTGAAAACTCTCCTGAAGCCAAACGCTGAGTTTGCTCTGAGCGGAGTCGAACGGGTGCCGCAACCACAATCAACACGGAGGAACAAGGAGTGAGGCGGGGGTTTCAACCCCCGCAAAAGCACGCACAATGAGCTGGGGCTTCAGCCCCGGAGCGATGCTCTTCACGTTCTTCGCTCTAATTCACGCCCATCCCGCAGCCTCTAAATGCACCCCACCCCAAGCCAGTCGCCAGTTCCTGACACCAGGCCGGCATATCGGTACCAATCGGGTTCAGTGAGCACGTTGGCAATTCAGCACCAACCGACAATCGCGCACATCGCATTTGGCTCAAGAGTTGGGCGAACGCCGGGCTGCGCCTTGTGAGACCCGAGCGCTGATCGCAAAAAGCCCAATTGACGTGATGGAGAGCTCCGTCAGATGATCAGTGGTTCATGAAAGGGAGTTTTGTCTATGGAAGCATCGTCGCCCGTCGCTGCAACGGATTCACGTCGGACTATCAAAGTCCCCACGCTACATCACATCAATCTCAAGACGATCCGGATGCAGGAGATGATCGATTGGTACGCGACCGTGATCGGTGCCAGGCCAAATGTCCAGGGACCGATGATGGCTTTCCTTACCAATGACGGGGCGAATCATCGCATTGCGCTTCTGTCGACTCCGAAGTTGACCGATGACCCGGACCGAAGGAGTCATGTTGGAATGCATCACTCTGCGTCTGAGTATGCGACGGTTGATGATCTTCTGGATACCTGGGTGCGGTTGCATGAGGCGGGCATCGAGCCGCACATGTCTTTGGACCACGGCATGACCTTGTCTTGCTACTACGTCGACCCGGATGGCAACAGTGTTGAGTTGCAGGCAGACTGGTTTGGCAATTGGGCAAAGTCGACGGAGTGGCTGAAAACCTCGCCGGAGTTTGCGGCGAACCCGGTCGGACAATTTCTCGACATGACTAAGATGGTCGCTGCTCGGGATAGCGGGACAGACGTGCAAGAACTCCACCGCAGAAGCTACGGTGGAGAGTTCGAGCCGGCTACTCCACAGGATATGAGGATCGCCCTGTAACAGGCTCGCCACTGACGATGACAGGCCAAGGCACTCATCGAGCACTCGTTCGCGGGAGATTCAGGATTAGTCCTGAAAGACGCCCTCCTGGCCGGGAATTTGGCGCCGGCCAACTGCAGCCTGAATCTAGGCCATTAGCCGACGATCCAGGAGCTATCCGGCAGGCTCCACTTTCTATCAGTAGGGCGTTACGCGGTCAAAGTGAGGCCGTTGTTAGTTGATAACATGCGCTTTCATCTGGTAAAAAAGCCGGACTGCCAGCATGAAAAAATCGGCGCGTGTGTTCCCTTCACCACCATGATCGGTGCGTAATTAAAATCGCTTCGTTAGGATTCGGAAGGTCGGGATCGCGCAGGTTTCAACGGCCACCCTGATTTCATTTCCCGCCCTGAATCTACTGATGCAATGAGAATCCAGACGGCAAAGCTGCCTCAAGATTGATTTGTTCTCCGGTGATGGGGTGGTGGAATTTCAGAAATTGGGCATGCAGGAAATATCCTCCATCGCCGGGGAGGCCAGGGAGATTTTCAAGAGGCTGGCCGGTTAAACCGTACAGAGGATCGCCTACCAGGGGATGGCCGATGGATGCCAGATGGATTCTGATTTGATGAGGGCGACCCGAATGTAGGCTTACCTCAAATGTTGTGGTGCCCGCGTTTGTTGTGGTGCTTGCGCTGCGTGAGATCACCTTTGCCAATGACTTTGACGGTTTGCCATCTAGCTTCGCGGCCCACACGGAACCGAGGCGCGGGTGCGGTACGAGGCCGATGGGTGTGAGGATCTCGTAGGCGTCGTGCTGTGCAATGTTTTGAGCCAGCGCCCGGTAGATTTTTTGAACTCTGGGTGTGTTCCAGTTTGCGAATAGATTAGAGGCCGCCTGCGGTGTTTTGGCGAATAGGACGATGCCCGTGGTGGCTCGGCCCAACCGGTGAACAGGGTTTGCGTTGGGGCTTTGCTTTTGCACCAGGCGCAGGAGGGTGTTTTCCATGAAGCCCCCGCCGGGGAGTGTGGGCAGCCCGCTCGGTTTGTTGACGGCCAACAGATAGGGGTCATCGAACAGGACTTCGAAGTGCTGGGGAGCGTCTGGTTCGATCCAGGGTGGACGGTTCCAGACGAGGGTTTGTCCTGAAGTGACCGATTCGCTTCCGGTGGCGGTGACCCCGTCGAGGGTGACTTCACCGTTGTTCAGTTTTTGTTGCCACGCTTGCGGGGTTGAGTGGGGATAAAGGCTTGCCAAGTGGGAGAGCAGGGTTTGTCCATGGTGATTGCTGTTGATGATTGTGGCGTAGGCGTAGCCCCGGTTGAGCATGTGGTTTGAGTGTAAGCCATGGCATCTGCGGCAGGAGTTTCTGGGGTTCGAGCGACATTGGATTTAGGCAACAAGAGCTCTAAATGCGTCCAGTGTGGGGAGCCAGATTCCGCGAGGATCACGGGCAATCCGGAAATTATCCCTTTGGACCAGTTCCGAGAAACGCCCATGCCGCCAGCAGAGGTATTCATTCCGCAGTCAAGCCCCGAACAAAATGAACTCAACCGCGCAGCCAGGCGCCCCACCCTTTTGGCTTTTCGAAAACTCTCCTGAAGCCAAACGCTGAGGGTGCCCTGAGCGGAGTCGAACGGGTGCCGCAACCACAATCAACACGGAAGGACACGGAGCAACACGGAGCGAGGCGGGGGTTTCAACCCCCGCAAAAGCAGGCACAATGAACTGGGGCTTCAGCCCCGGAGGGATGCTCTTCAGGTCCTTCGCCCTAAGTCACGCCCATCCCGCAGCCTCAAAACGCAGCCCACCCCAAGCCAGCCGCCAGTTCCTGACGGCTGGCCGACCTGCCATTACCGATCTGACATAGAAAACAGTTTCGGACGGCGGTTAACCCACCGGTCAGTCCCCGAGGTTCTGCTAACACACTTATTAGAATCACAGAGGGGCGTTTTCTCGTTGGACTCCAGATAACACATTCGTAATCCTTCTGTTCAGATAAATGGTGCAATAATTCTTCTATTAGCGAAGCGTCTCTGGTTTTCGGTCGTTTTGGAGGAATCCTCGATGCGCGGTACCTTGCTACTTTCTGCCTTGGTTTCTGTGGCTAGTTTAGGGGCAAGCCAATCGGTTGATATTGGCAAACAGATTTACTCGTCAAGTCAGGAGTCGGTGTTTCTTGTCTACCTGAATGACTCTACCGGTACGCCCACCGCCCTTGGCAGCGCCTTTCTCGTAAGGCCGAGGATCTTAATCACAAACGCTCACGTGGTGGACAGCGGAACTCCCGTTCTCGCAGTAGGTCCTGTTCGCATTCCGCTTAAAGTGCTGCGAATCGACAAGGTCCACGATCTGGCCGAAATGAGCGTAGATGTCGATCTGACATCAAAACCACTTTCCCTCTCCACTGAGCACGTGATTCCAGGGGAACAAATCTTCGCAATTGGCAATCCAGAAGGCCTTGAAAAGTCGATAAGTCAAGGAATTATTTCTGGGCTCCGAAAGAAGGACGGCAATGACTTCATTCAGATATCCAGTCCCATATCGCATGGTTCCTCCGGAGGGCCAATTCTCAACACCAAAGGTGAGGTGGTCGGGGTAGCTGCCGCATTCCTCGATCAGGGCCAGAACCTCAACTTCGCCATCCCCGTTTCCTACGTTAAAGCCCTTCTCGAGGCGAAAGACGAACCGAGAATTGCATTCAATTTGAATGAGAGCTTGGCGCATGCGGCGGAACTCTTAGACCAGAAGGGGAAAACACAATATTCGGACGAACCCGATTCCGATTACCGAAAGCTTTCCGACGAACTACTCCAAACGGTACAAGAGATCGTGAAATCTTCAGACAACCCTACCGCGCTAACGAAAGTGGCTTGTTATGGAACTCACGACTTTGATCTAATCGATCTCGGGATCGAAGCGGCCCGAAAATTGGTTAAGCAAACGCCGACAAGCAATAACAGAGCTTTACTCGCATATGTTCTTTTTGATCGTGCTCAATACGCAGATATCACCGCAGAATTTTCCGCCGCTGGAAGCGACAATCAAAAGCAGGCCCGCGCACAGCAAAACCAGTTTTTGACCGAAGCGAGCGCAACCGCTGCCTTGACGGTGCAGGCTGCTCACGGAAATGATCTCCTTTTGGCCGACTTTGTTCTGGGCGGAGCCAACAATTCGCACGGAGATATCGCAAACGCAATTGCGTTGCATACGCGCGTCGCTGTCGGCGATGCGGAAATCTGCGATATTGACCTAACGGAACAGTCGATTCGCAACCTAGTAAACGAGAATGACGCCGCGAAAAGACCAGAGGAAGCGGAAAAGTGGTTTAAGGACTATGCGGCGCGATACACTCCCGAAGCGTATGAGTGGGATTCGGAAGGCGATCGCAGAGCGGCCGTAAATGACAACGCAACCGCCGCGAACGCATACGAGCAAGCAGCGAGGAACACATATTACAGCTATGACTACTGCTACGCGACGCGTTCCAACTATGCTCAGTTCCCGAGAAACGATGATGCAATTCTTAAGGACGGCAAGCTATGCATTGACGCGTCAGCGAAGAACACCGTTAAGGGTAACGAGAAGTATTTTAGCGACGCGGTTCCGATAGTGGACAACCTTTTGGCAATAGTTCTCGATGATCGCGGCGTATACCAGGAGGCGCTTGATTACGTAAAGGAATCAATTCGGGCCAGGCCTGATTATGCCGATGCGATGGATACTGAGGCCACAATCTACTTTCACCAGCAGCGTTTCCCGGAGTGTGAATCCGTCGAGACCGCGGCCATACGGGCAGCTGACGGTAAATATCCATACATGCAATTTCGCCTTGGCACGTGTTACTTTTCCGAACAGAATTGGCCCATGGCGGAGAACAGCTTCAGGATAGCCGCGGAGGCGGACAAGACCGATGCCGCGTCCGCATTCAATTTAGGTCTTTGCCTCCGACGGCAAGGAGCGGAGAACGACGCAAAAATATGGTTCCGCGAAGCTTTAACCAGGAATCCCGATAAAGAACTTCGTGAAAAGATAGCGAGCGCTCTTCAATAGACATCCGTCGACAAGTTCTCTCAGGATCGGAACTGATACCGCCGAGTGCCCACCCTTTTGGCTTTTGAAAACTCTCCCAAAGCCAAACACTGAGGGTGCCCCATCCCTGCGCCTTCTTTCCGGCGCGAGGGTGGGATAAGACAAACTCCGCCCCGGCATTGACTGTTTAAAGTCCTCCTGTCATGCCCAAAGGCCTCGCCCGTTATCAGCTGTGCGGCCTCTTCCACTTCGTCACGCTCATCCGCTACCGAAAGACTGCCACCTCCGATACGTCATTCGGACCACCCCTGACCCCTGACCCTGGTTTTGCCGAAAAATAGCCCCGACCGGCGCACAATAGTCCTATGGGAACCCAAAACCAACCCGATCCAGCCCCGTGCACCCCATATCCCCGCCCAAATTCCGCAGCACCAAAGCCCCCAGTCCCTACGTCCCTGGTCCCTTAGTCCCTGCCCCACCGGGGCACCCCCCACCCCCCCTCCCTGTAAAGTGCACTGATTATGGTGCAGTAAAAAAATAACGCACCTATAATGAATAGTTTATAGACGCCATCCAGTGTATAAGTAGTAACGATGGTGTTGTTTTTCGACGTTTTTCGACGAAATCCTCGCGGTTTTCTGGGGTCCCAAGGGCACTTTTGGCGGGGTTCCAACGCATTTTGCGTGTCAGGCTGAGCCTAGTCGTCTCGGTCTTCCTGGCGCAGAACGTCTTCGAGTTTCGGCTTGTGTTTGGCCGCGCGGCCCGTCCGCGGCTCGGTCGAAAGCACACGCACCGGCTTCGGCTGGCCAACACGCTCGCGCGCGTTGGCTTTCACCGCCTTCGTGGCGGAAAATGGAGTTGGCTTGCGTTTCCTCATTCCAGGGTCGAGTATGGAAGAGATTGAGCCAAAAGGGAAGAGACTGGCTCGCGGAACCATTTTGACGGGATAACGATTATGGAAGAACGCGATTTTTTCAATGAAACCACTGAGCAGCGGGCACACACGCTAACCTGCCCCAAGTGCGGCCAGGCCGCCGAGTACAAAGTCAGCTGGGTCGTGCGACGCAAGCGTCCGCAGTTGCCGCGTGGAGCCGATGAGCGCGATCGCGCGCGCTTCGCCAAAGCGCAGTCCTACATGGTAAGGCGCGACGACAAACTCGCCTGCGCCAATGTCCGCTGCCGCAAACCGTTCGACATCACCCAGCTTCAGTCGCTCGCCTTCCTCAACGACTAGAGCCTGTTATGAACTTTTCGCGCACAGGTTCCACTGGCGTCCGCCGGGCCGCATATGATTGAATCGAGACTGAGAGCAGGACGGCCCGGAGGCCGCAAGCAAGGCCTGCGCAATCAATTTGGAGAGAACCACAATGGCGAATTCCCTTCTTCCCCCCGAAGAGCGCAACTTGACCCCGGATCAGGTCGAAGCGCTCGACAAGCGGCGCGACCTCGGTCACACATTCCTCGTCATGGCCGGGCAGTTTGCCGCAGTTGCAACCGTGCTCCTGCTCTGGGTTGGCCAGGACCTTTCCTACTCGCCCGGTTGGGCGCACCCAATGGCCTATTACTTCTTTCTGGCCGTAACCCTCATCGTGGTCTTTGGCATCACCGGGCTGGTGCTGCGCAAAGGCACGCCCCGCATCGACTGATACCCGCTCGCCCGTTTCAGGCCTTTGGCTCGTCGCTCTGGCTCATCGAAGCTCGCGGGCTCCCGCTCTTCCGTTGTCGGCAGGGCGGCGGATTCGAGTACCGATTTCCCCGCGAATTTCGCGAGCCATCAGGCCGGCCTTCCAGCCGCTTCCATCGGCACGGTCGGCTGAAACGGTATAGCCTTGTACATGAAGATGTCTGCTGCTTCCCTATCCGATCTTCCCTCTCCAGAGCCCGTTCCACGGCTGACCGATAGCCACGGCCGGGTGATCCATGATCTGCGCGTCTCCATCACCGACCGCTGCAACTACAAATGCGTCTATTGCCGCACCGGCGAGATGGGTGCACAGTATCCGGAACTCAGAATCGACGAGTACCTGCGCCTCATTAAGCAATTCGTTGCCCTGGGCATCACCAAAATCCGCCTCACCGGCGGCGAGCCGCTGCTCAGGCGCGGGTTAGTCGACCTGGTGAAGGAGTTGTCCGCCCTGCGCACTCTATGGGGCGATCCGCTCGACCTGGCGCTCACCACAAACGGCCACCTGCTGGAAGATCTGGCCGCGCCCCTCAAGGCCGCCGGCCTCCACCGCGTAACCGTTAGCATGGACGCCGTCGAAGAAGCCGTCTTCGAACGCATCACCCGCGTCCCGGGCAGTTTTAAAACCGTCCTCAGAGGCGTGCGCGCCGCCCGCGCCGCCGGCCTCACCCCCCTGAAAATCAACTGCGTCCTCCTCCGCAACTTCAACGACGATCAGATCGAGGGCTTTGCCCGCTTTGCCCGCGAGGAAGACGTCGTGGTGCGGTTCATCGAGTTCATGCCCCTCGAAGAGGGCCGCCTGTGGACCCCGGAGATCGTTGTACCGCTTCAGGAGATCGTCGACCGAATCAACCGCGTCCTCCCGCTGCTCCCCCTCCCCCCCAAAGAAATCAGCGAAACAGCCCGCCGCTTCACCTTCACGGATGGAATTGGTGAGGTTGGAATCATCGCGCCCGTGAGCCAGGCTTTCTGCGGTGCATGCAGCCGGGTGCGACTGACCTCGGACGGCAAAATCAGAACTTGCTTGTTTTCGCAAGTGGAACACGATCTTTACGGACGATTGCGAGCCGGAACGAACGACCAGGAACTGCGCACCTACATTCTGCGTACCATCGAAGGGAAGGAAGCGCGGCATCACATAGGGGAACAGGGATTCCTGAAGCCTTCACGGTCGATGGTTCATATTGGGGGCTGACCAGGCGATCGGTTCATCACGCAGACCGTGGACGGAGACTTCAGTACGCATGAGTAACCTGGAACTCACCTTACTTGACGGTTTATATGTCAGAATGCTCCAGAGACACCCCTGCTGGATCCAGATATGACGAACGAGACGGAAGGACGCATACCGCTCGCAGATCTGCTCGTCTTCCACCAACTGGCGCGCTCGCTCACTTCGAGCTTCGACTTGGACACTATTCTACGCACCATCCTCGAGCAGATGGAGCGGATCATGGATGCGGAGCTTTGGACACTGTTGATGTTGGATGAGGCCCGCCAAGAGCTCTACTACGCGATTGCTGCAGGCGGTAAACAGGAGGCGCTAAGCGACCTACGCGTCAAAGTCGGCGAGGGAGTAGCCGGCTGGGTGGTGGAGCACGGCGAGACACTGATTGTCCCAGAGGCTATGGACGATCCGCGCGTAAAGGAAGATCGCGGCGCCAAGCCGCGCAATGTTCGCTCAGTAATTGCATTGCCCCTGCGTGGACGCAAGGGCACGCATGGCGCAATCGAAGTCTTTAATCCGCGCGCGAACCAGATGACAGATTACACGATTGCATTTCTGCACATTCTAGCCGACCACGCGGCGATTGCAATCGAGAATGCGCACGATGTTGCCCGCATCCAGCAGTTGACAATCACCGATGACACGACAGGACTCTACAATGTTCGCCATCTCTACGACGTACTTGGCCAGGAGCTGAAACGCTGTGGCCAGCTGAAGCATCCGCTGAGCCTGGCGTTTCTCGATCTGGACCAGTTCAAGCTGGTGAATGATGTACACGGTCATCTGGTCGGCAGCGAGTTGCTGGCCCGTACCGGACGCCAGCTACAGGATCTCTCTCGCAAACAGGACTGGTGCTTTCGCTATGGTGGTGACGAGTTTGTGATCCTGATGCCAGATACCGGAGCCAAAGCTGCCCTGACTCGTGCCGGCGACCTTCTGGACGCGCTGATGGGGACAAAACTTCAAATGAAGAATGGGCTCGAACTGAGCGTGAGAGCCAGCGTGGGCTTGGCGACTGCGCCGTTGGATGGCACAACTGTGCATGAGATCATTGGCGCTGCCGACATGCGCATGTACCTCGTGAAGAGCAACGGGCGGGGAAAGGTTTGGGGTGCGTAGAAAACGGGACCATAGAGAAGAGCGGCTATGCACGGCCGGGATCAGTAGCCCAGGTGCTTTTCGACAATGTTTTCCAGGGGTTGGCCGTTACAGAATCGTTCATATTGGTGCAGAAAGAATTGCATCGCCTGATTGAGCCACTCCTTGGTGTGGTCGGCACAGTGGGGCGAGATGAGTACGTTTTTGAGTTGATAGATGGGATCGCCTGGAGGAATCGGCTCCTGCTCGAAGACATCGAGGCCCGCACCCTTGATCCTTCCCTCCACCAGTGCACGCACCAAGGCTGCCTGATCAATGACTGGTCCACGGCCGATGTTGACGACTACCGCGTTGGCCTTCATCGCCGCGAAGGCAGCATCCGATATCATGTGCCGGGTTTCACGCGTGAGCGGCGCAGCGACTACGACAAAGTCGCTGAGGGCGAGCATCGCGGAGAGTTCGTGCGGCAAATAGAATTGGGCGACGTGTGGGTTGGAAGACGCGGGAGCGCGCCGCTTGAGGGCCAAGACGTGCATGCCCATAGCGCGAGCGCGACTGGCAACCGCGCAGCCAATGTCCCCGTAGCCTACGATTCCGACAGTTTGGCCGGCAATCTCTTCTACGTCGAACGGCTCCCAGCGACCTGCCTCCTGGTTGCGGAGCATTCGGCGAAAATCCTTGGCAAAGTAGAGGATCGCGGCGAGAGCAAACTCGCCGAGCGACTGCGAAAAGACGCCGCTTCCGTTGGTGAGCGTAACCGTGCTCTCGACAAGATCGGGGAAGAGAATGCGGTCGATGCCGGCCGCGCGAGAGTGAACCCAGCGTACTCCGGGATGGGCAAGAAGTGCATCGCGCAGCAGATCGCGGGGACCGGCCCAATGCAAAATTACTTCAGCTTCCTTGACAGCGACGGTGATATCCGCACGGGAGTTGATGCGGAGATGGGGAATGCCGTCGAGCATCCGCAGTTCCGTATCATCTGCGTTGGAAAGCACCAGAACAAGTGGCTGGTTCTTCATAGACTTAAAATAACTCTCATTTCGATTAGAACACCTGAGTTGAGTGCTATTTTTTCGTATCGCCGCCGACCTGGATGATTACGTATTTCGCCGGGCCGTCACCTACATTTTTGACTGCATGCTCCGTGCCGTAGGCGACATAGATAATGCTGCCAGGGCCAGCGCGTTCTGCCTTTCCGTCGTGATCAAACTCCAGCATGCCCTGCTGGACAACAATGAACTCCGAGTGCTTAATCCTATGCAGTTTCGGCGGCACTGTTCCCACGGGCTGCATCGACTCGCGCGCACCAACCACTTCGCCCGTGCTGAGTGTTCCATTGAAGACCATTCGACTTTCCGTTCCATTGGGCGTGGTTCGGACCTTCATCTGGTCGTAATCGAAAACGCGCGCGGTTACGAGTGGGTTTTCGGAGGTTGTTTGCGCAGCGGCAATAGCAAACGCAAAGAAAAATACAATGGCACACAGAAGAGTCTTCATTCAAAGTCCTCCTTGAATTTCGCTCCTCATGCTCAAGATCGAAGCCACGACCAACCGGGTTTCGTCAGCAAGGAGGCTACGTCTGCTCGGCGATGCGGATGACACTCTAGATCAAGAAGGTGACTGGTGCTTCCGCGCGCATAAGAATCTGCATGATGTACTTTACAGACTGTGCGCACGGTTCCGATACCCGGCTGTGGGTTCTGTGCGGTCCTTGCATTGGAAGTGTTCGTCCATTGGACGCCTGCCCACGCCACTGCCGTTAGATGTCCAGATTCTTGACGTCGAGCGCATTGTCCTCGATGAACTTCCTGCGCGCTTCTACGTTTTCTCCCATGAGAGTGGTGAAGATGGCGTCCGTTTCTGCGAGATCTTCGAGCTTGACCCGGAGTAGTGTGCGCCGTTCGGGGTCCATGGTGGTCTCCCACAACTGCGTGGAGGTCATTTCGCCTAGACCCTTGTAACGCTGAACCTGGTAGTCCTTCTTGCCTTGCTCGACGATATAGTCGAAGAGTTCGCGCGTAGTTGCCTTTTCGATCGGATCGCGGGAGATGCGAGGTGTCCGGCGAACCTGCTTAGCCTCGGCATCGCCTTCCTCTTCGGATTCTTCTGCAGCGGTGTCGGAAGAACTGGCACCGGTTGCTTTGGCAGCGTATTCGATAAGGAAGGGCGGCTCGAGGAATTCCTTGATGAGAGAGTACTTTGCCATCATCTGCCGGAACTCGGGGCTGGAGGCGAGAGTCCAGTCGACGCATCGCGTGGCCCCCTGCGCGTCGGTGAAGCAGATGGACCAGGTATGATGCTCTTCGTCCTCGACCGCATCGTTGACTTTGAACTGGAATTCGTCTGCCATCGCGGCAAGCTCGGCGTGCAGCCGGGCGAGCTTCTCTGGAACCTCTCCTCCGTTTTTTGATGCAAAATCGGCGCGGTGGACGAGTTCGGCGCGAGCCAGGAGCTCCGTCAGCTTTTCATTGCGAATACGCTTGTCTACCTTTTCGACGAAGCCCAGATACTCGTTGAGCGTAGACATGAAGCGAGTGAGGCTAGCGCCTTCGATGCGGCTGGCGGCTTCGCCGTGACGAACGATTAAGCCCTCGGACGCACGTTTGACCATGACCTTCACGAACTCGCGATCATCCTTGATGTACTGCTCGAAGCGGCCCTTCTTGATTTTGTAAAGGGGCGGTTGCGCGATATAAATATTGTCGCGCTTGATCAGTTCCGTCATGTGGCGGAAGAAGAAGGTGAGCAGCAGGGTGCGGATGTGAGAGCCGTCCACATCCGCGTCAGTCATGAGGATGATTTTGCCGTAGCGGATCTTGGTGGCGTCGAAGTCGTCCTTGCCAATGCCGCAACCGAGGGCGGTAATCATGGCGCGGATTTCCTCGTGGCCGAGCATCTTGTCGTAGCGCGCTTTTTCGACGTTGAGGATTTTTCCCTTGAGGGGAAGGATAGCCTGAAAGCGGCGGTCGCGGCCCTGCTTAGCGGTGCCGCCGGCCGATTCACCCTCGACGAGATAGAGTTCACAGCGGTCGGGATTGCGCTCGGAGCAGTCCGCGAGCTTGCCGGGAAGCCCGCCGCCATCGAGCGCACCCTTGCGGCGGGTGAGGTCGCGAGCCTTGCGAGCGGCCTCACGGGCGCGCGCAGCTTCAATGGCCTTGTTGATTATCCGCTTGGCAATGGGCGGATTCTGCTCTAGAAATCCGCTCAGGCGCTCATTGACAAAGGCCTGCACAGTGCCAGCGATATCTGAGTTGAGCTTGCCCTTGGTCTGGCCCTCAAACTGCGGCTGCGGCAACTTGACACTTACCACGGCGACCAAGCCCTCACGCACATCGTCGCCGCTCAGATTCTCCTTAAGATCCTTGAAGAGGCCTAGCTGCTGGCCAATGGCATTGATGGTGCGGGTGAGCGAGGTGCGGAAGCCGGAAAGATGCGAGCCGCCGTCGACGGTATTGATGTTGTTGGCAAAGCTGAAGACGGTCTCAGAGTAGCTGTCGTTGTACTGGAGTGCGATTTCGATTTCGACGCCGTCGCGCGCCGCTTCCATCACGATGGGCTTTTCGTGGAGCACGGTCTTGCCGCGGTTGAGATGCTTGACGAACTCCGCGATGCCGCCTGCATACTTGAACTCGGTTCGACGGGCTTCGCCGGTTTTGGCATCGGTGGTGCGCTCATCCGTGAGCGTGATTTCCAGGCCCTTGTTCAGAAAGGCCATCTCACGCAATCGCTGGGCGAGGGTATCGTGGCTGAACTCCGTGGCGGTGAAGATGGTTTTGTCGGGAAGAAAGTGAACTTTGGTCCCACGCCTTTTGCTGGTACCTTCCTGGCGCAGCTCGCTGGTTGGTCCTCCGCAACTGAAATCCATCTCCCACGTATGGCCGTCACGCCAAATCTCGACGTTGAACTCCTGCGAAAGGGCATTGACGCAACTTACGCCGACGCCGTGCAGGCCGCCGGAGACTTTGTAGGTGGAGGCGTCGAATTTGCCGCCCGCGTGGAGTTTGGTGAGCACCACCTGCACTGCCGGCATCATCTTGCCGTTGCCCACGTCCATCATATCCACGGGGATACCGCGCCCGTCATCGACGACAGTGATCGAGTTGTCGACATGAATTATGACATCTATCTTCTTGCAATAACCGGCCAAAGCCTCATCTACGGAATTATCGACGACTTCGTAGACCAAATGATGAAGCCCCATCTCGCCCGTTGAGCCGATGTACATGGCAGGACGGAGACGCACCGCCTCGAGACCTTCGAGAATTCGGATGTTTTCACTGGTATAGAGGCCATTGTCGCCGTTATTTCCCGCGAGAAGAGACTCATCGGGTACTTCGATCGCAATTGTCTTGGTCGCCATAGGATTCCATTTTGTGGTGCCTTTGCCGTGTGCCCGGCAGAAAAAGCGGACTGCAAGAACGCGAATCAAGCAGGAAAAATCCGGGGGATAACAGCCCGAATGCCGCGGGTTTCAGCCCTTCTGGATGGCTCTATTCTAGCATGCTAGGGCGTGACAAGTGCGTGCGGAAAGGCGGAGGCAAGAAACATTACTGACCCGGATTTCAGATCAAATATGTGACGTTAGTAATACAGTGCATTACTATCTATGTATATAGTTGAAAAAAATATACTTGAATAACATTGTGGGTTACGATCTGCATGTAGAAAAGAACCGTTTTCTGCCAATTTCAATTCAGAAGGAGTTACCAATTATGAAACTCATCGTTCGTGGTCTCGCAGTTTGCTTTGTCGTCGCCGGTTTTGCGGCAGCTTCGCTTTCTTCATCCAGTTCACACACTCTCGCCAGCCATCAGTCAGCTACCGCCGCTCTGCCGATTCCTGTGTGCGGCCCTGGAATACCCACGTGTGGTACTAGCAACCTTAACATCGTCCGCTGATTGACAGAAAATGACACGAAAGTGGCAATGACGAATTCATTTTGTGGGTTGAGTACACAGGGGATTGGCGCTATTCTGAGAGGGCCCTTAGAATAGCGC
The DNA here is from genome assembly GCA_035529815.1 of Occallatibacter sp. GTDB lineage: Bacteria > Acidobacteriota > Terriglobia > Terriglobales > Acidobacteriaceae > Telmatobacter. Next base: position 14,778 of record DATKWA010000054.1, read on the forward strand.
AAAAACACTCATGTCTTCTCAACTCGCAATGTCGTCGATGAGCGTCGCAGAGTTCGGCCTATGGGTCGCGCTAGGTCTCCTGTTTTGGAAACGGAAGCTCTACCGCCGTTTTCCTGCTATGGGTGCGTATCTCGCGCTCCGAGTGATTTCGACTCCGACGCTTCTTGGTGTTCTCTATGCTCAGTCATGGCCTTGGGGACGCCCCTATTACCGCATCTACTTTTTCGGGTATTTTGCGGTTTATATTGCCAGTGCCGTGCTGCTCTTCTTCGTCTGCATGGAGGTTCTCCGCTCCGCTCTCTCAGGACTGCCAGGGCTGATAAAGATCGGGATTGTAATCTTCCGCTGGGCAGTTCTGGTTTCGATGGTTTTGACCTTCTCATCAGTGTCATTTATGCACCAAGGCCTCGCTGCTGTTCCTGATTTCGCCTATGGCCTGATGCGCGCGGTCAGCATCCTGCAGTTGTGCCTTCTGGCGTTCCTCTGCCTGAGTATGAATGCGTTGCGCCTGTCTGTTCGGGACATTGCGTTCGGGATTGCACTGGGCTTCGGCATGATGTCTTCCAACGATTTTATTTTCTCTTCTCTTATTTCGGCGCATTCGTCATTGACCGCCCCCTTACAACTGGCATATGAGTCCATGATTTTGACCTCCCTGGTGATCTGGGTGACTTACTGTACTCTCCCAGAGACCGTTCGCAGGCCGCTGATGATGCCGGCGAACTCAACCATCTTTCGCTGGAATGAGATCGCTTCGGCTTTGGGGCACACCGGAACCCAGATTGCGGTGCAGCAACCGGCCACGAGCTTCTTTCTAACCGACGTGGAGAAGGTGGTGGAGAAGGTGCTGACGAGAAACCTAAAAGAACGCGAGTCTGAATCTTAATTAGAGGTAATCCAGGAAAGTGGGCCAAATAGATAAAGGCCGCGGCGGATGCCGTGGCCTTTATCTATTTGGTTTGCCATGCGCAGGATTTACTCGACTGCTAATGGCTCGATTGAGGCAAAGCGGCCGCGGCCACCGCGATCAACGAACTTGACTCGCCCAGCGACTTTGGCGAAGAGCGTGTCATCGGAGCCGATGCCGACATTGACGCCTGGCTTGATCCGAGTACCGCGCTGGCGCATAATGATAGAGCCCCCGGTGACGAGTTGTCCGGCAAAGGCCTTTACACCGAGCCGCTGTGCATTGGAATCACGTCCGTTTGTGGAACTGCCTCCACCCTTCTTGTGTGCCATTACTGTGTTCCCTTCTGTATCTTGAACTACTCTGGATTTTGAGCCTGCGCAGCTACTTCGCTGCGGCGTAGGTGACGCCGTCGGCCTCGATGGCCTTGATGCGCACCTCGGTGAAGTTCTGGCGGTGCCCCTGCAGCTTCTTGTACTGCTTTTTCCGTTTGAGATGAAAAACGAGAATCTTGTTGCCGCGGCCCTCTCCAAGTACTTCGGCTGTTACCTTGGCTGTGGACGGCTTGGCTACAGTTCCGGACTCGCCGGAAATGGCGAGTACATCGCTGAACTCGACAGTCTGACTGTCATCCGAAGCTATGCTCTCTATCTTGACGACATCGCCAGGAGCGACGCGGTACTGCTTGCCGCCGGTGCGAATTACTGCATACATAAAAATTCCTCCAGCGCCGCGGCATTTAAACGGGACGCAATTGATCAAAATCCGTGTGCTCGAGTGGGGCGAATACAGGCACTAACTGCATCGGGCCGCGGGCCACACACACGCCATTCTGGCGGTGAACCCTACTGAATCCCGCACTCCCAAAAAAGAGAGTGCATCGCCAAACTCTACGATTGTATCGCCAAATCATGGGTGGGGTCAATGGGGCTTCTTCCGCAATCGACGCGGCCTCGGCCTCGCTATACTTGGCGCATGGAATCAGGCAGGCAGCCGGTCAGTGTTGTGGTGACGGTTTTGAATGAGGTTGGGGAAATTTGCCGGGGGGTGGCCAGTTTGCTGGGCCAGGAGCCGGCTGCGGCTGAGGTGATTGTTGTTGACGGGGGATCGACGGACGGGACGTGGGAGAGGCTTCTGGAGATGCAGGCCGGGGATCCCCGGCTGGTGGCGATCCGGGACGAGAGTTGCAGCCTGAAGTACTCCCCGGGGCCGATTTCGCGGGGGCGGAATGTGGGGATTGCGGCGGCACATTCGGGGGTAATTGCGACGGCGGACGCGGGCTGCACGTACCGGCCGGACTGGCTGCGGAATTTGACGACGCCGCTGGTGGCTGGGCAGGCTGAGTATGCGCTGGGCGGCTCGTGCCTTGACCCGGAGAATCACACGGTGTGGGATGTAGCCTCTGCGCCGTTCTTCAGCATCAAGCTGGGTCTCAATGAGCCTACGAAGTCGTGCACGGCACGGTCGATGGCGTTTACCAAAGACCTGTGGGAGCGGATTGGCGGATTTCCCGAGAACGTGCTGAACGCCGAGGACACGCTGTTCGACTTCGCCGCGCGGCGGTTGGCCGAGCCAGCCTTTGTTGCGAACGCAAAGGCGCTCTACGCGCCGCGGAACAGCTTCCGCTCGGCGTGCCAGCAGATGGCGCGGTATGCGATGAGCGATGGAATGGCGCGGGTGCGCATGGCGCGGCTGTTTCGGAATGCGGCGCGGTGCGTGCTGCAGGTGCTGGCGCTCGGGAGCTTGCCGTGGACGGTGGTTCCGGCGATTGTGGTGCTGGCGATCGAGTCGTGGTATGCCTACCATCGCGACTGGAAGGATCTGCGCCGGTTTGGCTTGAAGGCGGTGCTGGCGCGGTTTGCGTTCTCGGTCGCCGTGCCGTGGGTTGTGGCGGCGAACCATGCCTACGGGCTGTTTTCGACAACGCCGCCGACGAATCGGCAGAACGCTCAGGACAGAGAGCAGGAATCGGGGAACAAGGATTAGCAGTCCAGTGCGCGGCAACTGCCCGCTGCTAGCTGTGCGCGGGCGGCACGACGTAGAAGAGGATGGCGAAGTAGTGGGCGGCGCTGCCGGCGAGGACGAAGATGTGCCAAGCTGCGTGGAAGTAGCGGCGGCTATCGAGGGCGAAGAAGACGATGCCGAACGTGTAGGCGAGGCCACCTGCCCCGAGCCAGGCAATTCCGTGCCAACCGATGGCGTTGACCAGCGGATGCAGGGCGAAGACGATCAGCCAGCCTTGAAACAAATAGACCAGTGCAGAAACGACGGCCAGCCGGCCGGCTTTGAATCGCTCCATGGCGATACTCTTCGATAGCACGCCGGCGAGGGCGAGCGCCCACTCCACGGAGAAGACCGACCAGCCCAGAGATCCTCTCAACGAGACGAGCGTGAAGGGCGTGTAGGTTCCGGCGATGAGCAGGTAGATGGAAGAGTGGTCGAGGATCTGGAAGACGTGGCGGGCGCGGGTACGGACCAGCGAGTGGTAGAGCGTGGAGCAGACGTACACGAGAATGAGCGTGGCGGCGAAGATGGAGCAACTGACGACTTGGCGGGTGGAACCGCGCGTTGATGCGGCGATGATCCAAACGCCGCCGACGATGGCCAGGGCGAGACCAATGCCATGCGTGATGGCGTTGGCCAGGATGTCGCCCATTTCTTCGCGCTGAGGCACAGGTCGATGATAGTCCGGGCGGCGCGGGCGGGACGCTGGATTGCCTCGCGGGAAATTGCGCGCTTACCCCGGTTTTGGGGTCGATTTGGGTGAGAAAACCGCGAGGATTTCGTCGAAAAGCGTCGAAAAACAACACCATCGTTACTACTTGTGCACTGGTAGGCGTCTATAAGGCGTTGATTACAAGTATTTTATTTTTCGACTGCACCATAATCGGTGCACTTTACAGGGAGGGGGGGGTGGGGGGTGGCTGGTTTTGAGCGGGTTTTTGGCGGTTCGGGCGGAGGGAGGCCTGGATCTATTATGCGGGAATTGGGGGTAATTGGATGCAAAAGGGTGAGAGATTAAGGACCAGTGGGCCGCAGTCGTTGGGTGGGGCCATTGGGGTGGAAGCAATAAGGAACATCCCACGGTAGCCGTGTTCGGCGCGAGCTCCCGTTCGAGGGTCGTCGAGATAATTTCGCCCGCCCGGGGTTCCCATTTTGAATAGACACATCGCTCTCCTCCAAAACGATCAAAATCTTTTCGGTACCCAGTTTTGCACTTGTGGCATGAGGCGAAGAAGTATAGAAAACGAGTAGGTGTTGGTGGCAGGGCCGAAGGTCAAATGGGAGCTTATTTCAGCATAAAAACGTCGAGAACGCCGTCGCTTTTCAGACAGGTGATCGGGCAAGAGTCAGACGCCAGGAATATCCTGCTGACCGGAAAGCTCATGGCGAAAGCGCTCGCCGCTTCTTTTGATGAAAGGGACCGGCAGGCAGTCGCACGTACGCTGACAACGGCGATCATTTCCGCTTACTGGAAGAACATCCAGGAAGACGAGCGTAAGCCCCTGACATTGCGCGAGCCCTTCGTACTGCAACAGACGATACACCTTCCGAACACGGCCTATACGCTCGCGTCCGCGATGGGCGAGGCAGCGAGCACCCTCGATTCGCAGGCGGCCGCTTACCTGATTAGCGTTACCTATACTGCCATGCTCCCTGACGAGCTTCGCTCGAAGCTAGGCGCATATTACACTCCTCCGCCAATTGCAGAGCGTCTTATTGCGATGTCCACCCGTGCCGGGGTAAATTGGCGGTCCTGTAGGGTATTGGACCCCGCCTGCGGCGGCGGTGCGTTTTTATCGGCAGTGGCAACGCACGTTTTGCACGCTTCGCCCGGAAGGTCCCCGGCAGCGAGCCTCGCTGACGTCGAGGTTCGCCTGCATGGTTTTGAGATTGACCCATATGCGGCGTGGCTTTCGCAGGTCTTCGTGGAAGCAACGGTGATGCCATTGTGCCACAGCGCCGGGCGACGACTAGGCGTTGTAGTACAGGTGCGCGACAGCCTCAATGCACCGAACCCAGAGGGCAAAAATGATCAATACGATCTGGTGATTGGCAATCCTCCCTATGGCAGGGTTTCGCTTCCTGCCGATCAACGCGAGCGCTATCGTCGCAGCTTGTTCGGGCATGCTAATCTTTACGGTCTCTTTACCGACCTTGCCGTTCACTTTGCGGGCAATGGCGGCATAATCGCCTATGTTACGCCGACCAGTTTCCTGTCTGGTGAGTACTTCAAATCGCTGCGTGGCCTGTTGGTTGAGACAGCTCGGCCAGTCAATATCGATTTTGTTTCGGTGCGCAAGGGCGTGTTTGACGATGCACTACAAGAGACTATGCTTGCGACATACCGCAAGGCAGGTGTGTACCTCAATCCTCCGACAGTTCACTTCCTCGCGCCAACCAACGACGACATGCTTACCGCAGAGTACGGGGGTAATTTTGAACTGCCAAGGGGCGGAGGGCCGTGGCTTGTGCCGAGATCGCTTGATCAGGCAGGGTTGATTGCCCGGCTGCGGGAAATGCCCCACCGCCTGAAAGATTTTGGCTATGAGGTTTGTACAGGGCCTCTCGTGTGGAACCGTCACAAGAAACAACTAACAGCAAAAGCTGGCAAGAATACTTTGCCTTTGATATGGGCTGAATCGGTTAGCTCCGATGGGCGTTTTCATTTCCGGGCAGACAAGCGCAATCACGAGCCGTATTTCAAAACAGAGCCTGGAGATGACTGGCTTATTACGCGCGAGCCGTGCGTTCTTCTTCAGCGCACTACGGCAAAGGAACAACAGAGCCGTCTCATTGCTGCCGCATTGCCCGCGCAGTTCTTGCGGGAACACGGCGCCGTTGTGATCGAGAATCATCTGAATATGATTCGGCCTTTCAATGGTCGGCCTGAGGTTTCCGCGGCAGTTCTCGTGAAGCTCCTGAATAATCCGATTGTGGATCGCGCCTTCCGTTGTCTCAGTGGCAGCGTGGCGGTTTCGGCATACGAACTGGAGAATCTCCCGCTGCCGTCCCCAGTGGATCTAACTCACCTATTGGCAGGTAATGCGAATAGGGAAGCAATTGACCAAGCCTGCGAGATCCTCTATGGTCCGGAAGGTGGCCTGTGAGTTTGCCGCCTTATTTAGATCGCGTAAGCATTCATAAGAGGCTTCAAATCATTTTTCCCGAAGGCGTGCCACAGCGTACCTATTGTGTGCGAGAGGCTGCGGCTTCAACTGTCTTTGTGATGCTTTATATCGGAGCGGTTGAGGGAAGCGATGGATGGGTCGGTCCAAAGCAGATAGTGCGCATGACCGATGCTCAGGCGGCGCTTTCACAAGATGCGGATCGCGCAGCCTACGCGGTGAATTCACTTAAGCCTGGTTTTCAGCCCGACGGAAAGACCTGGTACCTGGAAAACAGCCGTGAGCAAATCCGGGACGAAACTATCCGCCAAGGATTTATTCCTAACAACGCTGCGCTTGAGCGCACTGGGCTTGCAACGACATCTTCGGTCCCTCGGTATGCTCTTCGAAAGGATTTCGTCGCACTCTTCAATCCCGCCTTACCGGCGGAGGAACTGGAGAAAGCTGCTGAGACGTGGCGGGAACAACATCTCTCCGCCACGGCACTTGCGCGAACAGTCCTGATACGCCGGGGTGCAACCACAAGTGGAGAAGGCATACTCGTTACGTTTCCCAATGGGGAGACGCGCCGGATGGCCCCGGGGCTCAGTTCTACCATCTCCAAAGCAGTCATTGAGGAATTCTCCAAACGGTACTTGAAGAGCCCGGCGGTGTTATGGGTGAGTGAAAGCGGCGCTAAAATTGTGGCGCGAGACGATCAACTGGCCGCACAGCTCGGACTCAAGATATCCGCTGACCGAAATCTGCCGGACATTATTCTCGTCGATCTTGGCGGCAGTGATAATGCTCAGGTGCTTTTGGTATTCATAGAGGTCGTTGCAACAGACGGCTCCGTTACTCTGCAGCGCAAGGAAGCACTCTTGAAAATTGCCACTGACGCGGGGTTTCCGGCGGAACGTGTGGCCTTCGTGACTGCCTATCAGGATCGTTCGCATCAGGCATTCAAGAAGACGGTATCTGAACTGGCTTGGCATTCCTTCGCGTGGTTCTTAGCGGAGCCTGGCAATCTGATTGTCCTTCACGAAGGCAAAAAGGAAGTTGCAACGACTCTTACTGAGTGGTTGTGAGTTTCTATTGATTCTGTTGCTTCTATCCGGGAGTTGAAAACCCCCGGCTCCCTCCGTGTTGATTGCGGTTGCGGCACGACTGAAGTCGTGCCCTGACACAAAACACGGGGCTTTTCAGAGTGAGTTTGTGGTATCCCACCCTAGCCACAAAAACAAAGACGTGGTGCCCGGAGGGCCCCCAGATGGGGCACCCGGCTGCATCCGCGGCGATCTTGTGCTATTTGCTGAAGAAGGTTTCTACGTCGGTGATGGTTTGGGTGATGCGGTAGGGGGGGAGGGATTGGAGGAAGGTTTGGCCGTAGCGCTGGGTGCGGATTCTGGGGTCGAGGAGGACGAGGACGCCGCGGTCTTCTAATGACCGGATGAGGCGGCCGAAGCCTTGCTTGAGGGTGAGGACGGCGGCGGGGACCTGGTAGTCGAAGAACGGTTTGCCGCCGGCTTCTTCGATTGCCTTCATGCGGGCCTGGACGATGGGGTCGCTGGGGACGGCGAAGGGGAGACGGTCGATGATGACGCAACTGAGGGATTCTCCCTGGACGTCAACGCCCTGCCAGAAACTGGCGGTGCCGAAGAGGACGGCGTTGGGGGTCGAGCGGAACTCTTCAAGGAGGGCTTTGCGCGGGGCGGTGCCGTGGAGGAGGAGGGGAAAGTCGAGGACGGGGAGAAGGCGCTCATAGAGGACGCGCATTTGGCTGTAGCTGGTGAAGAGGCAGAAGGCGCGGCCGCGGGAGAGCGTGAGGACGCGCTGGATGGAGCGGGCGGCGGCTTCAGGGAAATCTGGGTCGCGGGGGTCGGGCATGTTGGGCGGCAGATAGAGGAGGGCCTGTTTGCCGTATTCGAAATGGGAGGGGACGACGAGCTCGCGTGACTCAGAAAGGCCGAGGCCGAGGCGGCGGCGCATGTGCTCGAAGCCGCCCTGGATGGTGAGCGTGGCCGAGGTGAGGACGACGGTGGGGATGGATTCGAAGACCTGCTCGCGGAGCAGCTCGGAGACGTCGATGGGGGTGGCCTGGAGGAAGGTGGTGCGCGAGGCGTTGCGGCCTGCGCCGGTGTGGATGCGGCGCTCCATCCAATAGACCATGTTGGAGGAGTTCGATTCGAGGAGGAATTCGAGCTCGGTGCGGAGACGGGCGACGCGCTTTTTGAGGCCGGGAGCTTCGTCGATGCCCTTGAGGCCGTCCATCTCGGCTTCCATGAGTTTGAGTGTGGTGCGGACGGCGAGGTAGAGATCTCCGGAGGACTCGAGGAACTCCTCGCGCTGGTTGAAGGGCTGGCGGCCGTCGAAGGCGATGGGCAGGCCGGCGAAAAACATGCGGGCACGGTCGCGGAGCTGCTGGGTGGCGGCGGGGAGTTTGTCTGCGCCTTCTTTGCCGCGGAGCAGAGTGTCGGTGTCGCGGGCGAGCTCTTCAAAACGGATGTTCGAGACCGAGAGGCCGAAGTAGCTGGAGGCGACGTCTTCAAGCTCGTGGGCTTCGTCGAAGACGACGGCGGCGGCCTCGGGGAGGATGCCTGCGTCGGGCGCGCCGGAGGCCTCGCGCTTTACGGAGAGGTCGGCGAAGAAGAGATGGTGGTTGACGATGATGATGTCGGACTCGAGAGCCTTGCGGCGCATCTCGGTGATGAAACAGCGCTGGTAGTCGGGACAGGTGGAGCCGAGACAGGCTTCAGAGCGGGCGTCGAGCTTGGCCCAGAGGGGGCTGGACTCGGGCATGCCGGAGAGCTCGGCGCGGTCGCCGGTTTCGGTGGTGCGCTCCCACTCGGCGATCTGGTGGAACTGGTCGATTTCTTCAAGGCCGGAGAGGATGGGCTGATGCTGGAGGGCGACGAGCTTGTGGCGGCAGAGATAGTTGGCGCGGCCCTTCATGTAGCAGACGCGGAGAGTGCCGACGAGGGTTTCAAGGAACGGGATGTCGCGGAAGTAGAGCTGATCCTGGAGGGCCTTGGTGCCGGTGGAGACGATGACGCGCTGGCCGGTGCGGAGGGCGGGGAGCAGATAGGCGAGGGTTTTGCCGGTGCCTGTGCCGGCTTCGACGATGAGATGGCGTCGCTCGGCGAGGGCGCGCTCGACGGCTTTTGCCATTTCAAGCTGGCCGGGGCGGTACTCGTAGGGGAGGGGGGAACGCGCGAGGATGCCGCCGGGAGAGAAGAACTCATGGAGCGAGGGCAGGGCGCGGGTTGAGGTTCCGGAGGAGGCCATGGGGAGCGGGTGCTCCCTCCATCATAGGGCTGCGGGCGGGCAGGCGGAGGCTTAGGTCCGGGACAAAGTCAGCCGCGGGGCACGGCAAGAGCGGGGCATGCGGCGAAACAGGAGCGCCCGACGAGATTCGGGGTCAGGCGGATTCGGCGGTGGTGGGATCGATGATGGTTTTGACCTGGGCGACGCTGTTGGCGGGAAAGCCGCCCTGGCTGGCGTGTTCGCGGACAAGTTCTTCGTTGGGCGCGATGTAGACGCAATAGATTTTGTTGTCGGTGACGTAGCTGTGCAGCCACTGAATCTGGGGGCCGAGATTGCGGAGGACGGAGCAGGATTTTTCTGCGACAGCCTGCAACTGCTGGGCGGACATGGAGCCGGCTCCGGGGATTTCACGTTCAATGACGAATTTGGGCATGGGTTCACCTCGCCAAATCTGAGATTCGGCTAGTTTAACCATGTTTGGATCGCACTGCCCATAAGAAAATGCGTGGAACGGGGGGCGAGGTTCTGGCCTCAAGCGGCGCCGGGGAGATTGCCGTTGGAGCCGGGCTGGTAGTCAGTTTGGTCGCCGGACGAGTGGTTTGGCGGGTCCGAGTCCGGGTCGAGCCAATGGCCGATCAGGGCGGTTTCTTCGTCGGAGGCGGCTCCGCTGAGGCTGGCGGCGGATTTTGAGAGGCGCTTGCGGGTCTCGGCGGCGCGCTCGGCGGCAATCTGCCTTGCGTTGCTGCTGATGGCGTTGAAGTTGGCGGCGTTGATGTGCATGGAGAGTCCGTGTGGGTGCATGGCCGGCTCCTTTAATGGGAGGGAGAGCAACCAAAAGGCCTGGAGTGGGGCAGAAATATTGGAAGAAGCTTATCTTCAATGGTGCCCACGGAATGCCGCTACGGGATGGAGGCGAACAGGGGCGAGAATCGGAATCTATTTTCGGCAGACGGTAGACTGGTGAGAGGGGCAACGCAGGATACGCCGCTGGGGTGCACTCCAGCCGAGGCAAGGGCTTGTGCTTGCGCCAGCAGCTCCGATTGGAGAAACATTTTGCCGACGTATCGTAGATCGGTTGTGCCCAGCAAGGCAGGCGCCCACAGGGTGGAGCTGCCGCTGGTGGCTATTGTGGGTCGTCCCAATGTGGGCAAATCGACGTTGTTCAACCGGCTGACGCATAGCCGGCGCTCGATCGTGGGCGATGAGCCGGGGATTACGCGGGACCGCATCTACGGGGAGTACGAGTGGCAGGGGCGGGAGTTCCGGCTGGTGGATACGGGCGGAATAGTTCCGGACGACGCGGAGCTGATTCCTACCGAGATTTACAACCAGGCCAAGGTTGCGCTGAAGGATGCCGATGCTCTGGTGCTGGTGGTGGATGCGCGGACGGAGCTTGCGAGCCCGGACTACGACCTGGTGAAGCTGCTGATTCGCGGGGGCAAGCCGGTGTTTTTGGCAGTGAACAAGGTTGAGGGCGAGGCGATGGCGATGGCGGCAGAGAATTTTCGCCAGCTTGGTCTTCGCAATGTGTACTCGATCAGCGCGGAGCATGCGCTGGGGATTGGCGATCTGCTGGATGCGATTTCCGAGGCGATTCCGGCGCCGGCCGCCGTTCCGCTTACGGAGTCGGAGATGGCGGATGAGGCCGCCGCTGCCACAGCGCCAGAGGGGGATGACGCGGAATCGCTGCACCGGACGCATGGAGAGTTTGAGCAGCACGAGACGTCGGTGGCGATTATCGGGCGGCCGAACGTGGGCAAGTCGACGCTGCTGAATGCGCTTACGGGGACGAGCCGTGCGATTGTTTCTCCGATTGCGGGGACGACGCGCGACGCGGTGGACGAGGTGGTGGAGTTCGAAGGGCAGCAACTGCGGTTTGTGGATACGGCTGGGATACGGCGCAAGGGCAAGACGCACCTGATGGCCGAGAAGATGAGCGTGGTGATGGCGCGGCGGCACCTGGAGGCGGCGGATGTGGCACTGCTGGTGCTGGATGCCAGCGACGGCGTGACGGCGGCGGACGCAACGATTGGCGGGTATGCGCACGAGAGCGGGCGCAGCGTGATTATTGTTGTGAACAAGTGGGACGCTGTGACGACGGGGCGCACGGACGGAAAGCCGCCGGCAGACCGGAAGGTTTTTGAGGAGCAACTGCGATCGGCGCTGAAGTATTTGAGCTATGCGCCGGTGATTTTTCTTTCGGCGCTGGAGCGGACGGGGATGGGCCGGGTGCTGAACGAGGTTGTTGCGGTGGCGGCGGAACGGCGGAAGCGCGTGTCGACAGGACAGATGAACCGGTTCCTCGACAAGATTGATTTTCAGCGGGCTCCAGTGCCGATGGCCAAGCGGATTCGGATTTTCTACATGACGCAGGCCGCGGTTGCGCCGCCGACGTTTGTGCTGTTTACGGATCGCGACATCCAACTGCACTTTGCCTTTGAGCGGTTTCTGGAGAATCAGATTCGGGAGGCGTTTGGGTTTCAAGGGACGCCGATCTGGTTCAAGATAAAGGCGCGGAACGAGAAGAAGCACGATTGAGACGATCCCACATCTCCCGGCAAAGAACCCCGGTAGGTAAGGGGCACCCGGCTGGTAGATTTTGGCACTGGGGCGATAAATTCAGGAAAAGCGCAACAGTGTTACCGGAAATCCACGCGGAGCATCTATATGAGTATGAGCATTGAAAAGGCGACATTCGGAGCGGGGTGTTTCTGGGGCATTGAGGCTGCGTTTGCGGCCATTCCGGGCGTGACGTCGACGGCGGTCGGCTATGAGGGCGGGCAACTGGAACGGCCTACCTATAAGGATGTGTGTACGGACCAGACGGGCCATGCGGAAGTGGTGGAGCTGGACTTTGACCCGGCGCAGGTGAGCTACGAGCAGTTGCTTGACGCGTTTTTTGCGTTGCACGATCCGACGACGCTGAACCGGCAGGGGCCGGACTGGGGTGCGCAGTACCGGTCTGCAATTTTCTTCCACTCGGCGGAGCAGCAGGCACAGGCGCTGGCGAAGATTGAGCAGATTACGGCAGAAGGACGCTTGAAGCCGAAGCGGATTGTGACGAAGGTGGAACCGGCGCAGACCTTCTGGCGGGCGGAAGAGTATCACCAGAAGTATCTGGAAAAGCGTGGGCAGGCTAGCTGCCATATATAAAGACAGGGGTCAGGGATCAGGGGTCAGAAAAAGCGCGGTTCGATGGGGACCGGTCTATTTGTCCTCGTCAGGCGAAACTTGATTTGGTTCTGCGGGCGATGGTTCCTGGGCCGCGGGTGAGGCGGAGCCGGGCTCGTTAATCCAGAGGCATCCGATCCACCAGACCACGACGGCCACAAAGAGAGCGCTGTTTGCGTTGTAGAGCTTCTCCTGAATGCCGAGGACGTGTTCGTATTCGGCCTGGGTGTGGGGCGCGGCGTGGAGGGCAATCTGCTGCCAGATGCCGCGGATGGCCATTTGCGCAATTGCAGCGGTAGAGAGGCCAATGAGAATCTGCTGGGCATGGGTGCGGAAGCCTGCCTTGAACCGGCGGCCGAAGAGGACGACGAGCAGGCCGAGCTCGACAGTGACGACGTCGGACAAGAGGCTGGTTTTTTGCGCAACCAATTGCGCGAGTCGCAGCACGGCGAGGGTGGAGTCCGCAGTGAGCGTTTTCCAGGCTGGCCAAGGGCCCCATGCGGCAAGCACGCCTGCGCCGACGGCGAGTACGGCCAGAGTGCCGACGGTCCAGGTGCGGCGGCTTGCGCCGGAGAAGGCGCGGCGGGCAATTTCAATGGCGACGAGCAGGCTGACCAGCGCCTCGACAACGGCGAGGGTGAGGAAGATTTTGCTCATGGTGAGGGGCGCGAGCTTGCCGAAGAGCATTCTGCTGGAGAGCAGGCGCAGCGCGGTGAGCACCATGCTAACGGTGAACCAGGGAAAGAAGCGCGCGCGGTCGCGGCCGAGCAAGACGACGAGGAGAACCAGCAGCGCCGCGAAGGTGAGAGTCCAGAGAACCTGGACTGCGGTGAAATCGAAATTGAAGTGCATTTGAGCCTTGTCTGGCCGCGCGTGGCTTGCTGCGCAGACCCTGTTTTGAGTTTAATCGCCTGGAGCCCGCGGCCACAGCTCCCTGCAATAATTCCATTATGTTGATTCTGGCCTCTGCCTCGCCCCGCCGGCGCGAACTGCTCGCGCAGGCCGACTTCAAGTTTGAAGTGTACCCAGCACATGTTCCCGAAGATCCGCTGGAAGGCGAAGAGCCGATTGCCTACGTGAGCAGGCTGGCGCGCGAGAAGGCGGAGGTGGTTTTTAGCGCGTTGAGCGCGGCGGATGGACGACGAGAAGGTGAGCCGCTGGTGGTGCTGGGCGCGGATACGACGGTGACGCTGGACGAGCACATTCTTGGCAAGCCGGAAGATGCGGCCGATGCAGCGCGGATGTTGCGGCTGCTGAGCGGGCGGACGCATCGGGTGATTACCGGGGTGGCGCTGGCGACGGCGGAAGGGACCGAGGTTGCGGCGGAGAGCACGACGGTGCGCTTTGCGGAGATGACAGACGAGGAGATTGCCGCGTACGTTGCAACGGGCGAGCCGATGGACAAGGCGGGTGCGTATGCGATTCAGGGGAGGGCGGCGCGGTGGATTCCGCGGATTGAGGGCTGCTACTTCAATGTGGTGGGGCTTCCGCTGGCGCTGGTTTCAAGACTTCTCGAAACGGGAAAATTACACAAGTAATTGTCTCCTCCGTCACACTTTGGTGTGATGATGCGTGGATTCTATATATTTCTTCTCTGATTGAGGGGTAGACTGATCGCACTTTCAAAATAAAGGACAGGTTCATGCTTGGGCGCAAGATCTCCTTCAGCGTAGTTCTGTCTCTAGCGATCGTATCTCCGGCTTTAGTGAGAGCACAGTATCAACAACCCACCAGTGAAGAGCTGAAAATGACGTCGGACCCGAAGGCTCCTGGGGCGGCGGCGGTTTACCTGGATGTTGAGGAGGTTGCCGACGATCCCGTGCACTACCAGAGTTTTTATGCGCGCATCAAGGTGCTGGGTGAAAAGGGCAAGGAGCTGGCGACGGTGGAAGTACCCTATGTGAAGGGCTACAACAAGATACACGATATCAAGGCGCGAACGATTCACGCCGACGGAACCGTGATTCCACTTGTTGGCAAGCCGGAAGATCTTCTGGTGGTAAAGAACGGGGACACGCAGGTTGGGAAGATGGTGTTTACGCTACCCAGCGTGGAAGTGGGCAGCATTCTGGAATACAAATACCAGTTGGATTACGACGACCATCATTTTTCGTCGCCCATGTGGGAGATTCAGCGGCCCTACCCGGTGCTTAAGGCGCATTACCAGTTTCGTCCTTTCTCGACCTTCCAGCCGAAAGGCGCCAGCGGCGCGATTCCGACGAGTTCGTACCTGATCGATTCGAAGGGACGCCGGGTGAACAGCCTGATCTGGTGGGCGAAGCTGCCGGATGGCGTGAAGGTCCAGACGGATGCCGGGGGACATTACACGGTGGACGTAACGGATATTCCCGCGACGCCGGACGAAGAGTGGATGCCGCCGATCGATAGCGTTCTGTACCGCGTGTTGTTCTACTATAAAAGCGCTTCGTCGGCGCAGGATTTCTGGACGGGCGAGGCGAAGGACTGGTCGAAGGACGTGGATCGTTTTGCCGAGCAGTCGAGCGCCATCCATCAAGCGGTGAACGGGCTGATTGCTCCGACCGATAGCGAAATGGTGAAGGCGCAGAAGCTCTATACGGCGGTGGAGGCTCTGGACAATACGGACTACTCGCGGCGGAAGAGCGAATCGGAGATGAAGCAGCTGAAGCTGAAAGAGGCCAGGCACGCCGAGGATACGTGGAAGCAGAAGAGCGGCGATAGCGAGGATATCGCAATGCTGTACCTGGCGATGGCGCGCGCGGCGGGGCTGAAGGCTTATGCGATGAAGGTGGTGTCGCGGAGCCGGGGCGTGTTCGATGTGAGCTACATGGATATGGATCAGCTGAACGACACGGTGATTCTGCTGGCCATTGACGGCAAGGGAGTGATGGTTGATCCGGGCGAGAAGATGGCACCGTTCGGGACCATGAACTGGAGACACTCGGACGCTGGTGGACTGCGGCAGAGCGACACAGGCCCCGGATACGATAAGACGCCGATGCAGCCTTACACCGCCAACGTGACCATTCGCAGCGGGGACATTACGCTTGACGATCATGGCGGAATGACGGGGAATATCCGGATTGTGATGACTGGGCAGGAGGCGCTGCGCTGGCGGCAGGCAGCTCTGCGGAGCGATGAAACCGAGGTGAAGAAGCAGTTCAATGAGGAACTAGCAGCAATTGTGCCGCAGGGCGTGGAGGCGCACGTGGATCACTTTATTGGCCTGGGCGGAGATCCGGATGCGAGCCTGATGGCGGTGGTAACGACGCACGGCGCGCTGGGCACCGCAACGTCAAAGCGGCTGCTGCTGCCGGGATTCTTTTTTGAGGCGCGTGGACATGCGCCGTTTGTGGGCCAGGAGAAGCGGCTGGAACCGGTGGACATGCACTACGGAGATCGGGTGAGCGACGAGTTTACCTACCATCTGCCCGCCGGGATGGCGGTGGAAGGCGCACCCACAGACACGAGCATTCCCTGGACGGGTCACGCGGTGTGTATTACCAAGACGGTGTCGACGCCGGGTCGGGTGGTGATTGCGCGCTCGCTGGCGAGGGCCTTCACGGAGGCCAAGCCGAATGATTACGAGGCGCTGCGCGGCTTTTATCAGAAGGTAGCGGCGGCGGATCAGCAGGAACTGGTGCTGCATGATGCCGCGCCAGCAGCGAAAGGCAACTGATGACGCGTCAAACGTGGGTTTGGCGGCGCGCAGTTCCGCTCGCTGTGGTTGCGGCGGGCTGTCTGATTGCGGGAGGCGCACCTTCCGCCTTTGCCAGAGACAAGGCTATGCCTGCGCCGGATTGGGCCGTGGCCGCGGCGAAGACTCCGACACCGACGACGGTGGGGGATGCGGCGGCTGTGGTGCTGTTCGACGAGTACCTGATTACGATTGATGAGCAGAACCACGCGGTGGAGCGGGAACGCATTGCGGTGCGGATTCTGAAGCCGCAGGGCCGGAGCTACTCACACTGTTCGATTGCTTACGATACGGACGAAAAGCTGAATTACTTCCGGTCGTGGACGTTTACGCCGAAGGGCAAGCAGTTTCAGGCGATGGACTCGGACTTTACCGATCAGGGTGCTTATTCTGCGCCTGTGCTTCAGTTCACGGAGCGCATCCGGACGGTGAAGCCGCCGGCGAGCGACCCCGGCGCGGTGGTTGCGTGCGAGACCGAGCAGCATCTGCGGCCTTATATGAACGAAGAGGAGTGGGAGATTCAGGCTCCGATTCCGATTGTTGATGAGGCGCTGGAGCTTGCTTTGCCAGCGGGTGGTCACTATGCCGATTCATGGCGCAAGTATGCGGCGGTGAAGCCGGTGGAGACTGAAGCCAGCCATTTGCGCTGGGAGATCAAGGCGATGCCGGCGCTGGACCTGGAAAATATCGACTACACGCCAGCGTGGGCGGCGCTGGCGGCGCGCATGTCAGTGAAGTGGGGCGACCTTGCCGTGAAGGGCACAGACAACCAGTGGCGCGCGCTGGGACTTTGGCAGAAACAGTTAGAGGAGCATCGCGCGGACCCAACGGCTGAGATCACGGCCAAGGCGCTGGAGCTGACGGCAGGGGCTCCGGACTTCTACACAAAACTGAGCCGCATTACCGATTACGTCCAGAAGAATATTCGTTATTTTGTGGTGGAACGCGGCATTGGTGGATGGCAGGCGCACTGGGCAGCCGACATCTATCGCAACCAATACGGCGACTGCAAAGACAAGGCGACACTGCTGATTGCGATGCTGCAGGCCGTGGGTATCCGCGCACACTATTTGCACGTGGACAGCCGCCGGGGCGTGATTGATCCGGCAGAGCCGTCGCTGGTTGGAAACCACATGATTACGGCGATCGAGCTGCCCGATGGAGAGAACGATCCGCGGCTGGTGGCACGCGTGAAGGCTGCCAGCAGCAAGACGATGCTGATCTTTGACCCGACGGACGAGGAGACGCCCGTCGGGCTGACGCGGGCAGCGTTGCAGGGAGCGTGGGGCAACCTGGAAAATGGCGCCGACAGCCAGGTATTGGAGATGCCTGTGCTGCCGCCGGAGACGGCTGGCTTGAGCCGCACGGGTAACTTTACTTTGACCGCCGACGGCACTTTATCCGGCGATGTGGCGGAGGTTTTCCGTGGCGACGACGCGACCAATGAGCGCTGGTTTATCAAGGACAACGATGCGAAGGAGATTCACCAGGACCTGGAGACGGGCCTGGGGGCGGATTTCTCAAGCCTGACGTTCAAGGGGTTCGAGTTCCACGATACAGGGGATCTGGCCAAGCCTCTGGATCTGGATCTGCACCTGAGCGATGCGAATTATGCGCGGCCTGCGGGTTCGTTGCTGCTGCTGAGGCCGCGTGTGATGGGCAGCCATGTGCGCGCCGTCAACGATGTGATGGACGGCAAGCCGCGCGCCTACGCGATTGAGATCGGGCACCCCGGCAAATGGCGCGACAGCTTCGACATCGCGGTTCCCCCGGGCTACGTGGTGGATGAGACGCCGGACCCGGAGGATGTGGACGTGGACTTTGCCAGCTACAAGTCCGCGGTTTCGGTGAAGGGGAATCTGCTGCACTACGAGCGCGAATATGTGGTGCGGCAGGTGGAGATTCCGCCGGCGAAGGCTGCCGATTTTCGCAGGCTCGAGAATGCTATTCTTACCGATGAAAAGGGCGCGGCGGTGCTGAAGAAGCAGTGACGGCGCTGGCTGGGGGATGGGAGAAATTCCCCTGATGCCGGGCGCGGCTACGGTTTTTGCAGCGAATTGCATCCGTTGGCGCTGAGGATCATCTGATCCTCAGGCCCCTTTTCAAATCCACGGCCCAGGACCCAGAGCCCTTATATGAGTCATCCGCTTTTTTCTCCATTTCAACTTCGTTCGGTCTCGTTTGCCAACCGCATTGGTGTTTCGCCAATGTGCCAGTACTCGTCTGAGGACTGATTTGCGACCGATTGGCATTTGGTGCACTTGGGCAGCCGCGCGCAGGGAGGCGCGGGCTTGGTGATAGTGGAGGCTTCGGCAGTTGTACCGGAAGGGCGCATTTCGATTGCAGACCTGGGCATATGGAAGGACGAACACATTCCGGCGCTCAAGCGAATTGTGGACTTTATTCACTCGCAGGGCGTGCGGGCGGGCATTCAACTGGCGCACGCCGGACGCAAGGGCAGCATGAGCGCGCCATTCACGGGAGAGCGGCTGCTGGGGCCTGACGAAGGTGGATGGCAGCCGGTGGCGCCGAGCGCGGTAGCTTTTTCCGAGAGCTATGCGGTGCCGCAGGCGCTGGACAAGGCCGGAATTGCGGCTGTGGTGGAGGGGTTTCGAAAGGCCGCACTAAGGGCGCTTGAGGCAGGGTTCGACCTGGTTGAGATTCACGCGGCGCACGGCTACTTGCTGCACGAATTTATGTCTCCGCTGGCGAATGAGCGCACGGATGAGTACGGCGGCAGCTTTGAGAATCGCACGCGGCTGGTGCTGGAAGTTGTGGACACGGTGCGGGGCGCGTGGCCCGCGCATCTGCCGCTGTTTGTGCGCATCTCCGCTACGGATTGGGTGGACGGCGGGTGGAACGCGGATGAATCAGTGAAGCTTGCACGGCTGTTCAAGGAACATGGCGTCGACCTGGTGGATGCGTCCTCGGGGGCTGTGGTGCCTTACGCGAAGATTCCTGTTGGGCCTGGATTTCAGGTGCAGTTTGCGGCGAGAATCCGGCGCGAGGCAGGGATTCCAAGTGCTGCGGTGGGGCTAATTACCGAGCCGGAGCAGGCCAACGGGGTGATTGCCGAGGGAGAAGCTGACCTTGTGTTTCTGGCGCGGGAGATGCTGCGCGACCCTTATTGGCCGGTTCACGCTGCGGCTGCGTTGGGCGAGAAAGGTAGTTGGCCGGTCCAGTACTTGCGGGCCGCGCCGCACTACTCCACGGCGCGGGAAGCCGTTGGGCGGCCGGAGCAGGTGTAAATGAGTTTCGCCTGAGTTTTGCTCACTAATATGGTGCGGGGCCACGATTTGCTCCACGACGGGTGCAAATTGTGGCCTATACTGCGAGTAGAGCGAGGCTCCAGCCGTGGTCGCGGTCGCCTGCTCCCTGACACTATGGCAACGCAACTATCCCGGAAGCGCGCCTTCGAATCGCCTGCAATCCCCGACCGTCTCTATTTCAAGATTGGCGATGTTGCGCACATCTGCGAAGTCGAGACGTATGTTTTGCGATTCTGGGAGTCGCAGTTTCCGCAACTGAAACCGAACAAGAGCGGCACCGGCCAGCGGCTTTACCGTAAGCGCGATGTGGAAGTGGCTCTTGAGATCAAGCGCCTGGTGCATGGCGAAGGTTTCACGCTTGCCGGCGCACGGCAGACACTGGAACAAGGGCGTCGCCGTCGCGATCCGGAGCCGAAGCTGACCGTGGCGACAAACGAACCGAGCAAGCGGATGGATGCTGTGGCCTCGACGATTGGGCACGCACGCGCCGAGTTGCGGGAGATTCTTGGACTGCTTGCTGCCGCGCCAGCGCCGCCGACACCGCGCCGCCGAAGCAAGGTGGCTGCCTTCGCGATGCAATCGGGATCGCTGTTCCCTTCCTGATCTTTCGCGCAGGACTCGGCTGACCTTGCCGCAGCTTTCTTGCGCTTGATTGGGCCTGAACTGGCCTTCAGAAAATATCTATTGCTGCGGTGCAGGGGCGGAGGTTTCTCCGGCTCCTGGTTTTGCATCTTCGTACTCGACGGGGCCGGCGGATGGCTCGATGCCGGAGTTCTTCATAATCTCCTTTGCTGCGTCGGGCCACTTTCCCTCCACAACGAGATGATCGTCGAGGATGAGATCGTTCTGGTAGTTGGTCCATAGCCCGCCGACTTTTGTTCCATTGTGCTAATTATCGATGGCGGTGTTGTCAGGAGAGATGCGCAGCGGGTAGGCGCTGTGGACGGTGTTGATGTTGAGCCATTCGCAGTCCTTGCACTCGACTACATTTCTGCGGACAGTGATGTAGCGCGAGCCTTCGTCGAGATAGAGGCCGAACATGCTGCTGTTATCGAAGATGTAGTTCTCCGTGATGAGGGTGCCGGGGCTTGCCGATAGATTGTGCCGAGCTGCCTAGTGGGCTGCACGGAGCACAGGCAACCTTGCAGAAGCGACCGCCGCAAATACGGGCAGGATTGCGTAGGCACAAAGTGTTGCAGTCAGGAGTGTGCTCTGAGGCGAAGTTGGGCCGGCTTTCAACGCAGATTCCTGCTTTCGTCTCGATTCGAAGGCAGCATAACACTGATGGCTTACATTGGTGCAGCTGGGTTTCAGCGCCGACAGGAGAGGTAGATCGACTCTTCTCAGTGACAGGGCGGGTTCTTCAGGCTTTTTCAAAGAGCACGGCCATGTAGGGCTTACCGCTGAGCTCGATTTTGCTCTTGCCCCTGAAGGTGCCTGGCAGCGGTGCTTTTGTCATCGCCCAGGGATCAATCATAGTTGCTTTGAACGCGACTTTATCCGGCAGAGGGAATTCGTACTCGGCGGGGCGGTGATAGTCGAAGTAGTAGAGGATGCGCTCGCCGGGGTTGCCTGCGTTTGCATAGTAAGGCTCGTTGGCGGCATAGAGGCCGGTTGTGCCGGCGCTCTGAAGCAACTTGCGGAGGAAAGTGATGCGCTGTCCGCTGGTTCCGTGGAGCGCGCCGGCGTCGGACCAGACTGGATTGTCATCCTTTTCCATATAGGTTTCGCCGTGGGTGGCATACACGCCGTTGATGATGGCGCGCCAGAAGCGATAAGTCATTTCCTCGGGGGACAGGTTTCCCCAGCGGCTTGGGATGTTGCCCTCGTATTGAATCTCGTCGTAAATGATCGGCTTGTTCCATGCCCTTAATCGCTCAGCCGATTTGTCGAAGTCGTACTCCTGCAAGCTGGCGTGTGTGCACCACGGCTTGGAGTTGTCATACATCACGCGGCTGTGATGGATGGAGCGCAAATGGCTGTAGGGATCGGACTCTTCGACAATGCGGAAGAAGCGGTCCCAATCGGTCATGGACTTCGACTTCACCAAGTCGTATTCGTTTGCGATGGACCACCACACATTCCGATATGCGGAAAGGCGGGCCACCGCATAGCGCAGATAACGGTCGTCCGCCTCGGCGCCCATTACAGAGAAGCCGTGGGGATCGTAGGGATGGAAGAGGATCACATCCGCCTCAATGCCTGCGTTCAGCAAATCCTGGATGCGCTGTTCGAGGTGCTGGAAATAGGCTGGGTTTGGTCGAGAGAGGTCAAAGCGCTCACTGACGCTCTTGCCGTCCTCTGCCTGTTGGCTGTTTGGCGCGGGAGCGGGGCCAATGCGCTCGAAGGGCATCGCAACGGGTTGTCTGCGGCCGAGCGACTTGGGCAGGAGGCAGATGCGCACCTTGTTGAACTCAACGGATTTCAAATCCTGGAGGGTTGTTTTGTCGAAGGGTGCGCCGATAAAGCCGTAGGAATAACAGGTGGTGCCAAAGGGAAAATAGGGCGTTCCGTCAGCGTACTGAAAGTGGAATTGATGCGCGGTTCCAACGGGGCCTCGATTGCCGGCCTTCGGCGCGATACATTCAAAGACTCCTGTCTTCCCTGCGAGCTCCTTGATGTTGGAGCTTGTTTCAAAGCTCCAATGCCCCGTCGAATCGGGAGAAAAGCGCACTTTGTATTGTCCATTTCCGTCGTAGAATCCGTTCACATCAACATTTCTGTGTTCGAAGGTGAAGCGAGCGCCTAAGTGAACATCGTCGAATGGATTTCCGTCGGACGGACCTGTGAAGGTTGCTTCAAACAGGCCCCATTGTTGAACCGGACCAGGTTGGTCTACTGCTGCTGCGTTGGTTGTAATCGCGGTGGCTGTGGGCGCTGCAATCCCCGTAACAACGGCGCTGGCGCTTAGCTTGATGAGTTCTCTTCTATTCATAAATTCTCCGTGCGCGAGACTGCTGCTGAGTGCTTACCGGGAGAAGGACGCGGTACGGCAAGGCTAAAGTTTAATGATCGCGCAGGACGGTTGTACACAGCTTCAGGTTGAGAGTCAGTGAGTTCGTGAATCGTAGCGGCGTATCGAACAGAAAGCCTCAGGAGCGCGCGATGACTTGGGAGACGTGCCAGTGCGAGTCTCATTCTCAAAAAGGAGTGACCACATAGAGAAATCGCGACTGCGCGCTTTTATTCGGCCTCATTCAGAAGGCTTTCGGCGGCGCGTTGGTCGGTGATGAGTACGTCGATCCAACCTCCGCGGAGGGCGGCGAGGATAGCACGTACTTTGCGCCGTCCACCGGCAACACCGACGACGCGATTGACGCGCTTGAGCGAGGCGGCTTCAATGCCAATGACGCGCTGCATGAGCGGCGACTTGATGGATTCTCCGTTTTTATCGAAGAAGCGGAAGCAGATGTCTCCGACCGCGCCCTGGCGAATGAGCTCAGCGCGCTCTTCGGGGGAGAAGACGTTTCCGCTGCTGGAGAGCAGGCGCGAAGGCTCCATGGAGCCGATGCCAACGAGGGCGAGATCGAGATACTCAAAGAGCTCGGAGGCTTCTCGCACCGAGGGATCGCGCGAGAGTACGCGCCTTGCCTCCGCCGAGCCCACGACTCCAGGCGCCTGCAGCAGCACAGCACTGGCTCCGATAAGCGCGGCGAGACGCTGGGCGAGATACATGGCGTGCTGTTCAGCGCCTGCGTTGCCAACTCCACCCAGGATCTGGACAACTTTTCCGCCATGGCAGTAGTCGCCAGGATGTAACGCTTCAACCATGGCGAACAACGAACGGCTCCACGACGAAATGCCGATCGTGGTGCCTGGCTTGACGGTGGTTTCGACAAAATAGCCGGTTGCAGCGCCCAGGTCGCGCACCGTTGCTTCTTCGTCGGCGGGACAATCGACAACCATCGCATCCTTTAGCTGGAACCTGGATACAAGTTGGTCTTCGATGTCAGCAAAAATGCCAGGAGGAGTGGTTACGCTGAAGCGCACCAGGTTGGCTTCGCGGGCACGCTTCAACAGGCGTGAAACTGTTGACTGATGAATCTGCAGCCGCTCGGTGATTCCCTGCTGGCGAATACCCTGGACGTAATACATTCGAGCAACTTTTGACATGAGGCGGAGTTCGTCCAGTCGCGACATATCAGTATCTTCCCATAGTCGAGCCAGCTTCTTGCAAAGAAATCTTAATACGCATGTTTATGACCAAGCATAAAGGCGACCCATCGGCCGCCCTAGAACCGGCCGGGAATCGGGGGCAGGCCCGCGGGGCGGTTGTGGTGGTAGGTTTCCCAACCGAGATAACGGCCGAGCGCTTCAGCAACGGACGCGGCGCAGTGACTGCGGTTCATTGCGGCGTGGTGCTCAAAGCCGTTCTGGCAGATGACATGCATCAGGCCTGGCAGAGCGGGTACTTTGACTACGGCGCGTGTACCGAAGGTGTTCAACGGGTCGTTTGTGAATTCGCCCTCGCCGACGTAAGCGCAGATCTTGCCGTTCAAATCGTCGGTGCTGACGCGGCCGAAGGTGACGGGACCGGCATCGGTGCGGCCGTCGAGAGCGCCAAAGGTATTCTCTTCGCCGAGAGTGGTGCCGAGGATGGGCGCTGTTGCGATGCGAACTTCGGGCAGAAAATCCCTGGCCCAGTTGCCGCAGTGGAAGAAGACACACTTGTCGGGGTCATCGCCGTAATTGTTGTTCCAATCGACCAGGGCGCTTGGCCTTCCGCCGGCCAGCTGGAGGGCATACATGCCGACGACTCCTGCGATGTCGACTTCACAGGCTGAGGGCAGCATCTGTTCGCTCATCATGGACATGATGGTGCAGACGTTGACGCCGAAGTTCTTCTGCAGCGAACTCCAGCATTGGATGGCGGTGGCCGTAATGCTGAGAGAATGCATCCAGTCGTCAACAACGAGGGCGAATTTGGCCATGCGCAGGATGGCTTCATCGGGCGCGGCCGAGGCGTCCGCGTAGGCACGAATCTGCTCTACACGCTGGCGAACGCGCGCGTCGTCGGAGGCTATCTTTGCGGCATCGCCGAAGACTTCAGACAGATCAATGGTATTGACGGTGATGCCGGAGGCTTCAAAGAGCTTCTCGCTGAAGCGCGTGGTGTTGAAGGCGTTGGGGCGCGCGCCGACAGCACCGATGCGCACACGGCTGAGACCACGCACGACTTTGCAGGTGGCGATGAAGCTGAGGAGATCTTCGCGGAAACGCGGATTGAGAATGGCGACAGTGTGGTCGCGGGTGAGCGAATACTTGATGCCGTATTGGCGAAGATTGTTGCAGACGGATATTTTGCCGCAGAAGGCGTCGCGGCGGCGATCGAGACCGAATTGATCGAGATCGTCCGGACAGGCATGAACGAGGATGGGCAGGCGCGCGTCGGAGAGGCGAAGGGAGTCGGCCACGCCTTTTTCGTCGCCAAAGTTGGGCAGGCAGACGAGAATGCCGTTGAGCCTGCTGCGATTGCGGGCGAGCAGCGCGCCGCACTTCTGCGCGTCGGCCCAAGTTTCAACAGCGCCGAGCTTGGATTCCTCCGGCGACAGCCATACGGGCTCAATGGAGAGCTCGGCGAAGAGTTTGGTCAAGTCCCGACGCGCCTCAGTGATGAGGACGTCGGGAAAGAAATCACGGTTGCCGAGAATGACGCCAAGCGTAGCGATGTTTGCCATGATCAGTTACCTTACCTTTTCGAAGTTGCTGTAGTCTGCGGCATTGGCAGCAGTGACCAGATCGCAGGGAATGATTTGCCGCTCTGGTTTGCCGGTCGAGCCGGTGGTCAAAAACGTGTTGGCTTCATCGACTGCGAGTCTTGAGATCAAGACGGCAGGCTGCAGAGCGGTGGCCTGCAGATCGTCTTTGCGGATTGCCTCGATTGCGTCCGGGCTGCCATCGAAGCCGGTGATGACAATATGTTTGAGGCCTGACGACTTGACAGCCGCCACCGCACCGAGAGCCATCGTGTCGTTTCCAGCGATGATTCCGGCGATGTTGGGGTGAGCCTGGAGGATGATTTCCGTTTTTTCAAATGCCTCAGACTGCGACCAGTTGGCCGATTGTGCGGCAACCATCTTCAGTCCAGGATCCTTGTCGAGCACGGCGTGAAAGCCTTCCGTGCGGATTTGCGCATTGGTGTCGGACTCGCGGCCAAGCAGCTCAGCATAGTCTCCCGTTTCATGGAGGGCGCGAGCGAATTCCGCAGCGACGAGGCGAGCGCCCTGACCGTTATCGGAGATGATTTGCGCTTTGGCGATGCCGTCGTCATTGATCGCGCGGTCAATGAGAAAGACGGCGATGCCAGCCCTGGTGGCGCGGCGAACCGCTGCGATGGACGAGTCGGCGCCGGCATTATCGAGGATGAGGGCGGCGGCATTCGAGGCTATGGCGGCGTCGATGAGATTGTCCTGCACATACGCGTCGTCGCCGTGGGCATCGACGCGGACGCGGTAGCCAAGCTGCTGTGCGCGTGCTGAGGCGGCATCCGCCTCAGCTTTGAAGTAGGGATTGTCTTGAGACGGAACAATGATGGCGATGAGCTTCTTGCGGTGGTCGGCGCGGTGGCAGCCCACGACTGCACACACGATGGTGGCGGTCATCACGAACAGGGCGATGACTCGGCGCGGCATCAGTTGGCGACCTCCGGATTCGCCTTTGCCAAATAGGGCAGGAGGCGCGCCTGCAAGCGCGTCTGAAGCTGGTCAACCGCAACGGCCAGCACGATGACGACGCCCTTGATCACCATTTGCCAGAACTCGGAGACGCCTAACATGACCATGCCATCGGCGAGGACGCCAATGACGAAGGCGCCGATGAGAGAGCCGGTGACCGAGCCTCTGCCGCCCATGAGAGATGTTCCGCCGAGCACGACGGCTGCTATCGCATTCAACTCGAAGCTCTCGCCTGTAGCGGGATGCGCGGCCTCCAGTTGTGCGGCGATGATGAGTCCGACGAACGCGGCGCAAAAAGATGAGAACAGATATGTAATCAGCTTGACCCGGGGCACGCGGATGCCGGCGAGCCGTGCGGCGCGTTCGCTGCCACCGATGGCGTAGACGTGACGTCCAAAGGGAGTTTTGGCCGCTACGACCCAGGCGATGACGAAGAACGCCAACATGATCCATGCCGGCGCGGGAACGTGCAACAGAAAACCCTGGCCGACGGCGAGGAAGCCGGTATTACCACGTGCCACCCTGCCGCCGAGATCGGGAAAGGTTCTTCCGTTGGAGATGAGCAATGCTGCTCCGCGCGCGATGTAGAGTGTACCGAGGGTTGCGATGAAGGGCGCAACGCTGGCTTTTGCGACAAGCCATCCATTCAATGCTCCCACGAAAAGGCAGACACACAGAGTGAGCAGCACGACGAGAGCAACCGGGGGATAGTGCACCGTTCCGCCGAAGCTCAGGCCCTGTGTGAGAAGGTAGCCAGCGACCATGCCGCTCAACCCGGCGATGGAGCCAACCGAAAGATCGATGCCGCCGGTGAGCACAACGAAAGTCATTCCGACTGCGAGTAGAGCGGTGATGGCCACGTGTTTTGACAAGATGGAGAGATTGTTTGCGGTGAGGAACTCGGGGGCAAGAATGGAAAAGAGAATGAGCAGCAGCGCCAGCACAAGGAACGCACGCGCGCGCAGCAGGAAGAGAACCGTGCGGGCCGAAGTGCCGGCGACGCGGTTGGCGGAGGTGAGAGTTTGTGCTGTCGTGTTCATGCCGTGCCTTCCGATGGCCTGGTCAACGGAGTCGATGCTTCGATTGAAGCGGCGACTACCGGACTTGCGGCCGCAAACAGTCCTTCATCTGAAATGTCATCGTGCTCAAACTGGGCAGAAATTTTTCCCTGGCAGAGGACGAGCACGCGGTCGGCCAGGGCATTCGCCTCTTCAATCTCCGAGGACGTAAAAAGGATGCTGAGGCCCTTGGCTGCCAAAGCGCGTAATATGCCGTAAATCTCGATCTTCGCTCCGGCATCTACTCCGCGCGTAGGTTCGTCCAGAAGCAGCACAATGGGGGAGCGGGCGAGACAGCGCGCAAGCAGAACCTTTTGCTGGTTGCCGCCGGAGAGAGTCGCAACGGGCAGTTCCATGTCTCTGGCGTCGATGCGCAAATCGGCTATAAGCTGCTGTACGCGCGCTGTTTCGCTGGCGCGCGAGAGAAGCAAGCCGCGGGTCGCGGCAATCATGATGTTTTCGCGAATGGAAAGTTCTGGAAACATACCATCGCGCTGCCGGTCTTCTGGCACGAGCACGATTCCGGCATTCACTGCCTTTGTGACGCTGTCGATTTGAACTGTACGGCCGCGAAGCGCGATCTGGCCGGATGCCAATTGCCGAGAACCTGCGAGCGCCTCGACGAGTTCGGTACGGCCTGCGCCCAACAATCCATACACGCCCAAGATCTCGCCCTCTCGCAGCGAAAAGCTTATGTCATGCAATGGAGCCTGCGCCGCTTCATCGCCGACCGAACCGGCGAGCGAAAGAGCGTTGACAGAGAGTACTGGAGGCAGCGAGGCTGCGACTGTGCGAACGGAAGTATCGTTGGACTCCTTGCGGCCAGACATTCGTTCCACGATCCACTGGCGCGAGGCTTCTGCGCGTGAACACTCGCCCACGACGCGGCCCGAGCGGAGCACGGTGAATCGATCGCCGAGATGTAGAAGCTCATGGAGCCGGTGCGAAATATAGACGATCGCCACGCCGGATCGCTTGAGATCTTCAATGACGGCGAAGAGCGATTCTGCCTCGATGGCGGATAGAGCTGAGGTGGGCTCATCGAGGATTAGAACTCTCGAACCCTGATCGAGAGCGCGGCCAATTTCGACGACCTGCCTGCAGCCGAGCGATAACTGCCCTGTCGAAGTTGCCACGTCCATTGGCTTGTTTAGCCGGCGAAGTGCGGAGGCGGAGCGAAGAGCTTGCCTGGGCTGGTCGACAAACAGCGCTGAACGCCGAAGTTCGCGCCCGGCAAAGATGTTTTCGCTGATATTGAGGTTGGTGAGTGCAAGCAGTTCCTGATGAACGATGGAGATGGCGTGTGCGGAGGCATCGCGCGGGGAGCGCAGGGCGATGGGCTGACCATCCATGATCAATTCGCCTTCATCGGCAATTTCGACGCCGGAGAGAATGCGCATCAGGGTGGATTTTCCTGCCCCGTTTTCGCCAATCAGTACGTTGACCTGATTGCGATACACGCGAAAAGTTACATCGTCGAGCGCGACGTTGCCGGGATAGCGCTTGGTAATGTTGCGCGCCTCGAGTATCACGTCCGGTGCGGATGGGACAGCGTTGCTCACGAAGCGACCTCCGGTTGAAGACGCGCACGGCGTACGGCAAGACGCCAGGACTCGCGCAGGGTGTGACGCTGTTCCGCGGGCATGTTGGGGTGAAACGGCTGGAAGTCTCTGGGCAGCGCGGCCAGATCGTTGAGCAATTTCCACCAACCGAGCGCCAGGCCAGCGAGCATGGCCGCGCCGAGAGCGGAAAGGTCTTCCTGCGTGGATCGGTGGACGGGGCGATCGAGGATGTCTGCTTGCATCTGCATGATCGTGTTATTGCGGGTTGCGCCTCCGTCGGCCAGCAGCACTGGCAATGCTACCCCAGCGGCCTGCTCCATGGCTTCAAGAACATCGGCCACCTGGAAAGCGATGGCGTCGGTGGCGGCACGGGCAAGATGCGCCGCGGTATGCGAACGCTCGAGATTGGCAATGAGACCGCGAGCTGCGGAGTCCCAGTGGGGTGCGCCGAGGCCGACCATGGCGGGGACCAGGATGACGCCGGCTGCATCGGGCACGGTTTCGGCCAGGGCTGCCGCGTCTTCGGTGGGGTGCGGCAGACCGAGAAATTCGCCTACCCATTGCAGGGCAGCGCCACTCATGGCGATGTTGCCTTCGAGCGCGAACTGTGTTTGGTTGGCACTGGACCAGGCGACGGTGCGCGCCAGCACACTGGTGTGGCCGACGAGGCTGGGAGTAAGCATCATCAACGACGAGCCGGTGCCGTAGGTCGCCTTGACCGTGCCGGGCTGATAGCAGCCATGGCCCACGATGGCGGCGTGAGAGTCGCCGATGATGGAGACGATGGGGACACCGGCCAGACCGGGGATGGAGGAGCACTCGCCGAAGTGAAAGGAAGAAGGCCGCACCTGAGGCAGAGCCGTGCGCGGAATGCCGAACAAAGTCAGCAGGCCGTCATCCCAGTCGAGCGTTTGAAGGCTGAGCAATGCGGTACGCGAGGCGTTGGTGTGGTCTGTCGCGTGGACGCTGCCGCCGGTAAGGTTGTAGAGCAGCCAGGAGTCAACGGTGCCGAGGAGGAGTTCTCCCGCGTCGGCAGCCGTGCGCAGTTCCGGCTGGTGTTCGAGCATCCAGGCCCACTTGGTGGCGCTGAGGAGCGGATCGAGCGGCAGGCCGGTGACGGCTTGAATGGAGGAGGCGTGCGGACGAAGCCTATCGCAGACGGGCGCGGAGCGACGGCACTGCCAGGAGATGGCGTTCGAGAGAGGTTCGCCGGCGGCCGGAAAATCAGCGGGAGCACGATGCCAGGCGAGAGAGGTTTCGCGCTGGTTGGTGATGGCGATTCCGGAGATGGTTGCGTCGTGACTGGCGGCGTAGCGCACGCACTCGTCCATGACGTGGCAGACAGATTGCCAGAGCGCGAGGGGATCCTGTTCCACATAGCCGGGGCCGGGAAGCACGAGATCGAGGGGAACCGACGCGCGAAAGACGATGTGCCCATCTCGATCGACCAGCAAGGCTTTGGTGTTGGTGGTGCCCTGGTCGATGGCCAGAATCAACTCGTTTGCCATCTATCCCTCTTTTTTGAGCAAATCCAGCGCGGCGCGTTCAATTCCCGCCGCATTGAGTCCAAAGTGGTCAAGCAGAAACTCTTCTGTGCCTGTGGGCGCAAATACATCATTGACTCCCAGAATTCGCATGGGGGCTGGATGATCTTCAGCGAGCAGTTCGGCGACGGCGCTGCCCAATCCGCCAGCGGCCATGGCCTCTTCAGCGGTCACAATGCCGCGCGTGGTGCGGGCCGCATCGAGAACTGCCTCGCGGTCCAGCGGCTTGACGGTGCTCATGTTGAGCACGCGCGCGGAGACGCCTTGCGCGGCGAGAAGTTGCGCTGCCTTGAGCGCGCGCCCGACCAGAACGCCATTGGCCATCAGCGTAATGTCTGTGCCTTCTTTCAAGAGCACGGCCTTGCCCAGTTTGAACTGGTAGTTTTCATCGAGGACCTGCGGCACCTTCATGCGGCTGATGCGCAGATACATGGGCCCCTGATGCTCGAGGGAGTATTGCATGACCGCGGCTGTTTCCACGGCGTCGGCGGGAACCACGACGGCGAGGTTGGGCAGAATCCGCATCCAGGCAATATCTTCGAGGGAATGATGCGTCGGGCCGAGTTGGCCATAGGCCATGCCGGGCGACATGGCGCACAGCCTGACATTGACATTGGAGTAAGCCAGATCCGCCTTGATCTGTTCCATCGCGCGGGCGGTAAGGAAGCAGGCAGCGCCGCACACGTACGGGATCATGCCTCCGTTTGCCAGCCCGTTGCCGACGCCGACCATGTTCTGCTCGGCAATGCCTACGTTCACAAAGCGATCGGGATATTTTGCCTTGAAGCTCTTGAGATTCGTTGAGGAGAGAGAGTCGTTGACGACGGCGCAGATGCGGGGGTCGCGCGCGGCCATCTCTTCGAGGGCGTGTGCATAGGCCTCGCGGCAATCGACGAGCTTAACTTGCTCGCCCTCAGAGATTGTGGTTCCAACTCGCGCAGTGCTCACCAAGTCACCTCCACGCCGAGTTCCTTTGCGGCCATTGCTAATTGTTCAGCGGTAGGCACACCGTGGTGCCAGGCGGGCTTGTTTTCGGCAAAGGAGACGCCCTTGCCTTTAACCGTGTGGGCAATCAGACAGGTCGGCTTGCGGGGCGCGACGGGCAGATTTCCGAGGCGCGCCAACAGCGCTGCGTGGTCGTGGCCGTCGATCTCTTCAACCGCGAAACCGAAAGCTCTCCATCTGTCGGCGAGAGGCTCCATGCGAATGGTATTTTCGGTGAAATCGCCCTGCTGAATCATGTTCCGGTCGACGATGACGGTGAGATTGTCGAGGCCGTATTGCTGAGCTGTCATGGCGGCTTCCCAGTTGGAGCCTTCCTGCAATTCTCCATCGCCGGTGAGGACAAACACGCGCCAGGACTCCTTGCGCATGCGGGCTGCCAGCGCGGCACCTACGCCAATCGGCAGGCCGTGACCGAGCGGGCCGGTATTGGCCTCGACGCCGGGCAGCTTGTTGCGGTCCGGATGACCATTGAGCATCGACAGGGGCTCCATGTGCGTCCTGAGCATTTCCACCGGGAAGAAGCCCCGCGCTGCGAGCACGGAGTAAAACGCCCCTGAACAGTGCCCTTTGGACATGATGAAGCGGTCGCGCTCAGGCCAGCGCGGGTTGCTGGGATCGAGATGGAGGATACCCCCCAGATACAACGTGGCAAGGATGTCGGCCGACGAGAGGTCGCCGCCGGTGTGCCCCAGTTGCGCATTGTGCGTCATGGTCATGGCGCTCAAACGGATCCAGTTGGCTTGCTGCTTAAGCCATGCGGCCCGTTCCGGCGCGGTGGCGAGTGCATTGATTTTCAACTCGCGTACTCCAGCTTCTGTCTCCACTTCAGTCCTCGGTCCGGTTTCCCCAGCACCATGGCATTCGGACACTTACACTCTAGTCCTTACCTGGCCTGGCTTGCTTTCTCTCCCAGCCGCTTCCGATAGCTGCCATCCTCTCGTACAGGTTGACGCAGCGACGACTCCGACGCGGCGGCACGGCGGTTCACTGTATCGGCGAGCACCACAATATCCTCAACGATGGTACAGGTGCCGGCAGATGGAGTCAACATAAACTATCTGTTAAGCATTTATATGCATGGAATGTAACTCTCTTGCCTTCTCATCTGAAGGATTGAGCAGGTTTTTCAGCAATCGGGTGGCACAAGCTTTTCTAGGCTGCCGGGCTCTGAGCGAATGTCTTTGATTAGGACATCCAAGGGCTGATAGGGTTGTCCTGCACACTCCGCCGGCGCTCAAAAAACGACATTGATGATTTCGTAATTCGCAAATTTGTCTACTTTTTGAATATGCCTGTGCGCCAAAGGGAACGGTGAGCAAGTTGCAGAACAACGAACAAATCGAGGAGATCGAGAGCGAAGGGAGAGCAGGCCCGCGATCATGACCCATGCCCTAACACGCAGGGATTTCCTGGCCGGCGCGTCGGCTGTTGCGCTGGCGGGGGTTGTTTCGTCCCGCGGGGCGAGCCCGGCTCCGGTTTCGTTCGAGGAGTTTGACTATGCCCAGGTGCAACTGACGGGCGGCCCGCTGAAGCAGCACTACGACCGCATCCGGAGTTCGTATCTTGCGCTGGACAACGACCGACTGCTGAAGGTTTACCGCGAGCGGGCGGGGCTGCCTGCGCCGGGAGCGGTGATGGGCGGCTGGTACGATGCCGATGGGTTTGTGCCGGGCCATTCTCTAAGCCAATACATTTCCGGGCTGGCGCGGATGGGCCGATGCACGGGCGACGCTGCCTGCAACGAAAAGGTTAGCGAGCTTGTGGCAGGCTTTGGCGAGGCGGTCGAGCACGGAGATCATGTATTTGCCGGGCCGAACGCAGAAAAGGTCTGGCCTTGCTACATTCTGGACAAGCATCTGGCCGGGTTGATGGATGCCTATCAGTTGTGCGGACTGGAACAGGCGCGTGCGTTGCTGCCGCGTGTCTATCGCGATGCGCTGCCGTTTATCCCTGAACGCGGGCACGATCGGATCGGCAAGAAGGACCCGCCGTACGATGAGACGTACGTTCTGCCGGAGAGTCTTTTTTCGGCGTACGCGATCACGGGCGACCGCGCCTTCCACGACCGCGCCCTGGCTTACATGCTGGACCGCGAGTACTTCGATCCACTGGCGCGCGGGGAGGATGTTCTTCCCGGCAGGCATGCCTATAGCCATGCGATCGCGTTGAGTTCCGCGGGCAAGGCGCGGCTGGTGCTGGGCGACGAAAAGTACCTGCGCACGATGGAGAATGCGTGGGAGTTTCTGGCGCGCGGACAGCAATACGCCTCAGGTGGCTGGGGGCCAAACGAGACCTTCATTGAACCCCACAAGGGCCAGCTCTACGAAAGCCTGAAGACGACTGTGGATCACTTTGAGACGCCGTGCGGTAGCTATGCGGCGATCAAGCTGGCGCGTTACCTGTTGTGCGCAACTGCCGACGGGCGCTATGGAGACGGGCTGGAACGAGTTCTCTACAATGCCATTCTGGCGGCGAAAGATCCGGACCAGGACGGCGACTATTTCTACTACTCGACGTACAGTGCGCAGGCACGGAAGGTATATTACCCAAAGAAATGGCCCTGCTGCTCAGGCACGCTGGTGGAGTGCGTGGCCGATTATGTGAAGAATATTTACTTCCGTGCGCCGGATGGGGTTGCGGTGAATTTGTATACGCCGTCGCGTGTGGCGTGGAGTGAGGATGGGGCAGCGGTGGTGCTTCGGCAGGAGACGGACTGTCCACTGGGACACACAGTCAAGTTGAGCATCGACTGCGCGCAGCCGGTTGCGTTCAGTTTGTCGCTGCGGATTCCAGGCTGGCTGGAACGGCCGCCGGCGCTGCTGGTGAACGGCAAGCCGGCGCACGCGGAAACACGGCGAGGATTTGCGGTTCTGCGGCGGCGGTGGGCGCAGGGCGACGCGGTGACGCTTGAGTTGCCGCAGGGTTTTCGCACGGAAGCGATTGACAATCTGCACCCGGAGACGGTGGCGGTATTGCGCGGGCCGTTGCTTTATGTCGAAATGAATCCTGCGCAGCAGCGCGGCAGTCTGGCGGAGATCGATGCGTTGCGGCCTGTGAACGGGACGCCTGGCGTGTTTGGTGCGAAGGTTGCCAGTGGCCAGCGCCTGCACGTTCCGCTTTACTTTGTACACGATGAAACTTACACGACTTACTTTGAGAAGAGTTAGGGACGATGCCGCCGATAAAAGATGGAGTTCCGGATGAAAGCACAGTGAGCGACCGGATTCAGGCTCGGTACTGGATTGAGACGGCGCAATTGCGGTTTGCGCAGGCCTGGGTGTGATACGAGGACTTCGGATGAACTACTTAGCACTCAAGATAATTCCGCGGGCGGCGTGGAGCGTGATAATGATCGCGATTGCGCTTGCGACCGTGGGCGTTCCGATGGCGGCGCAATCGCCCGATCCGGCAGTTCCCTCCCTGCTGCTGGGCGCGGCCTGGTATCCCGAACAGTGGCCGGAGTCGCGCTGGGAGAAAGATCTCGAGTTGATGGAAGCGGCGCATCTGCATGTGGTGCGTGTCGGCGAATTTGCGTGGAGCACGATGGAGCCCGCCGAGGGTCGCTACGAGTTGGATTGGCTGGAGCGCGCGGTGCGGATGGCGGAGAAGCATCACATTGCGGTGGTGCTCGGCACGCCGACGGACGCTCCGCCGGCATGGCTGACGAGCAAGTATCCGGCGACGTTGCGCGTGGATGCGACGGGCCGCCGCGCGGAGCACGGAGGCCGGCGCCAGTTCAACTATGCCGATCCTCTCTATCGAGTGTTTTGCGCGCGGATCGCGGAGCAACTGGCGCTCCGCTTCGGACACGATCCGAACGTGATTGGCTGGCAGATCGGCAACGAGTACACCGACGAGTCGTTTGACCCGGCAACGCGGCGGCACTTTCAGGAGTGGCTGAAGCGGCGCTACGGTACACTCGATGCGCTGAACAAAGATTGGGCGACCGCCTACTGGAGCCAGACGTACGATCGCTGGGACGAGATTCCGCTGTCGGCGGTGGGGGCCAATCCCGGCCTGATGCTCGAACACCGGCATTTTGTCAGCGATACGTGGCGGGATTTCCAGCATGTGCAGGTTGCAGCGATTCGGAAGCACGCGGACAAGCGACAGTTCATCACAACGAATATTGGCGGCCTGGGCTGGTCTGACAATTTCGATCACTACGAGATCAACCGCGAGCTCGACCTTGCTGCCTGGGACGACTACGTGGGCGAGGGGCATCTGAACGTGGATCGCAATGCGGCGATGCACGATTTTGTCCGCGGCTGGAAGCAAGCCAACTTCTGGGTGATGGAAACGCAGCCGGGATCGGTGAACTGGGCGCCGGTGAACACTACGCTCGATCGCGGGGAGACGAGCGCCATGGCATGGCAGGCGATTGGCCACGGCGCAGATGCGGTTCTCTACTGGCAATGGCGCAGTGCGCTCAATGGCCAGGAGCAGTATCATGGCGCGCTGGTGGGTTCGGACGGCGAGCCGCTGCCGATCTACGGCGAGATACAGACACTCGGCCGCGAGTTTGAACTTGCGGCTGCGGCTTTGAAGGGAACCAGTCCGGTGGCGCAGGTGGCTCTGCTGCACAGTTACGACAGCCGCTGGGCCATCGATTCTCAGCTGTTCAATCGGAATTACGATCAGCTGGAAGTACTGCTGGGCTACTATCACCCCTTGCGCGAGGAGCAGCTGACCGTAGACGTTGTGAATGCGGATGCGGCACTCGACGGTTACAAACTGGTGCTTGCCCCGGATCTCAACGTGATTACGAACGAGGTGGCGCAACGGCTGCGCGCCTACGTGGAGCAGGGTGGGCATCTGCTGCTGGGTCCGCGGTCCGGGATGAAAGACGAACACAATTCGTTGAATCCGCAGCGCCAGCCGGGACCTCTTGTGGATGCGCTCGGCGGCCGCGTGGAGCAGTTCTACGCGCTCGATGCGCCAGTTCCGCTGAGCGGCACGCTGGGCGCGGGCACGGCTGCTTTGTGGGGAGAACAACTTTCTACCAGGGACGATGGCGATGAGGTTCTGCTGCGTTATGGAAAATCGAATGGCTGGCTCGACGGCCAGGCTGCGGTGATCTCGCGCCGGCTGGGCAAGGGCCGCATCACTTATCTTGGCGCTGTTCTCGATCCAGATTTGATGCGACGCGTTGTGCAGTGGGCAACGGACGGCGCTCAACTGAAAGCGGAGTTTGGTCCCACGCCGGAGAGCGTGGAGGTGTGCCGTCGCGTGGGGAAGGACCGAACAGTTTTCATTCTCATCAATCATGGAGGTCGGCCCACGAACGTGACGCTCCCGGGAGCCATGCGCGATGTGCTGCGCGAGGGACGCAGCGTTGATAGCGTTGCGCTCGGGCCGCAGGCAGTGAGCGTGCTTGAAGAGAACACGCGTTGACGGATTCACGAGGGGCCGGATTCTGATTCCGCGTGCTGGAATGATGAACCGATGTGTGCCTTGCGGATTCCGTGATAGTTTTAGACTTTGCCGGGGCTGCATCATCGAGCGATGCGCATGCCTGGCAAGGCAGAGAGGGGATTCACGTTCATGCCATTCGATAAATTCACACCGATAACGCGCCGTAACCTGCTGAAGACTACCGGCGCTCTGGCCAATGCGGCGGCGATACAATCGCTGCTGCCGGGCAGGCTCTTCGCCCAGCACGGAGCCGCGGAGGGCGCGCCGGATGCGTATGCCGTTCCGAAGCCCGATTTGGCTGGGCCCGTGCAGCCGAGCTGGCAGAGCGTGCGCGATTTTTATCACGTGCCCAGTTGGTTTCACGATGCGAAGATTGGCATCTTCATCCACTGGGGCCTGTATTCAATTCCCGCGCATAAAAGCGAGTGGTATCCGAAGTGGATGTACACGACCGACGTCGCGTGGCACACCGAGCACTACGGGCCGCCCGACAAATTCGGTTACAAGGACTTTATTCCGCTCTTCAAGCCGACGCAGTTCGATGCGGATGCGTGGGTCAATCTATTTCAGCGCTCGGGGGCGCGGTACATGTGCCCGGTTGCGGAGCACCACGATGGATTTGCCATGTGGGATAGCGACATTACTCCGTGGTGCGCGGGCAAGATGGGGCCGAAGCGGGATTTTATCGGAGAACTGGAGAAGGCGGCGCGCAAGCAGAACATGGTCTGGGGCTGCTCGACACATCGCATGGAGCACCACACCTTCATGTATCCCGCGCCGGGGGTGCCCAACGACCAGTTCGATCCGTGGAATGCAGGTTTCTATGGGCCGCCCATACAAGACATCAACATGAACGGGCCCAATGCCAGCGCGGCTTTCCAGGGCGATTGGCTGGCGCGCATCCAGGAACTGACGGACAAATATCATCCGGAAATTCTCTACATGGATAACGGCGTGAATCCGCGGGAGTACGACCCGATCAAGCTGCGCGCCGCTGCCTATCTCTTCAACCGCGCGCACGAAGCGGGTTACGAGACGACGCTGTGCACCAAGCAGTGGGCCTATCTCTATGGCACGCTTCAAACCGCGGAGGGGATGGGCGGATCGCCGCAGTGGATCTACCCCGGCGCCTGGCAGTGCGATACCTCGATTGGAAACTCGTGGGGCTACATTACCGGGCTGCGCGTGCTGGATGGCGCGGCTCTGGTGCGGCAGTTGATCACCATCGCAAGCGTGGGCGGCAACTACATGTTGAATGTTGCGCCAATGGCCGATGGCTCGATTCCGGAAGACCAGCAGAAATCTTTGCTGGCCATGGGCGAGTGGCTGCGCAGAAATGGCGAGGCTGTATATGGATCGAAGGCGTGGCTCAGGCCGGGCGAGGGACCGGGGGTTCCGGAAGAGGCTCCGCAGGAGTGGCGCGGCTGGCCAACAGGCATGGGGCTTCCGGGAAACCTCCACAACCACTACCCGCCAGCGCCAACGGCTGCCGATTTTCGCTTCATCGTAAACAAGGGCAATCTTTACGCCACAGGGTTGTTGCCGCCGGAGAATGGCGGGGCGGGGTTTGAAGTCAGGCTTGCGAGTTTCGGGAAGGGCAAAGCCAGGATTGAGCGCGTCACGCTGCTCGATGGAGCCAGGCCGGTCGAGTTCAGGCAAACGGAGGAAGCGCTTGTTTGCAACGTTCCAGCG
The DNA here is from genome assembly GCA_035529815.1 of Occallatibacter sp. Lineage (GTDB taxonomy): Bacteria > Acidobacteriota > Terriglobia > Terriglobales > Acidobacteriaceae > Telmatobacter. The sequence continues at coordinate 53,123 of DATKWA010000054.1, forward strand.
CGGGATGCCGCTGTGGCGGGGCTGCCGTACACGCTCAAGCTGGAAGGGGCGATGAGTTCGTTTGGGACGTAAAGAAGTTTTGCGGTTGGCAGCGAACGCCGATTGGCCCACGCACAAACTCTTCCGAGGTGGACCTATTTACGTCACAGCCGGACGGCCGGCGTGGATGGGGGGCGCAGGCGAGAACGCGGACGAAGGAGTGTCCGGCGCCGAGCTCGCGCCCGCATAGATGGTGATTGATGAACTGCCCAGCAAAAACGGCAGGCCTTCGTTGAAGGCCGTGCCGCCACTGCTGCAATGATTGCCAGGCACTTCTTTTGTTAAACAGGCCGCGCTTCCACGATGCTAAAGGCGCCGGCTGTGGGCAAAACGCGGGTAAGCTCCAGGTGCGTTGCTCCGAACAATTCCCTGTATTCGTCAACCGTGCGCTGCCGTGCTTCGCCGAAGTACAACATCATCATCATGTCAATGCTGCTGACACGGGGATCTGGCTTGCAGGGCACAGTGAGCATTTCAATGACGTGCAGCCGGTCCGTCTCGCGCATTGCCTCACGGCAGCGATCGAGGATAGTACGGCAATCGGCGTCAGGCCAATCGTGAAGAACCTGGCAGATTGTCCAGACTTGGCCTTTGGCCGGAATAGGATTGAAGAAGCTGCCGGCCAGAAGCTGACAGCGATCCCGAACACCGCGCTCGGACAACAGGCGTTCGGCATCAGGAAGCACTTCAGCCTGCTCCACCAGAATTCCCTTCGTCTCCGCGTTCTTCTCCAATATGGCAGCCAGCAGGGAGCCGGCCCCGCCGCCAACGTCCACTAAGGTTTGCACGCCGGTCCAGTCATATGCGTCGGCAATCTGCCGGTGCTCATCGCCGCGAAAGTCGGCAAGCGCGCGATTGAACAGTTTGTTCTCTTCCGGCAGCCGGCGCATCCGGTCCCAGAACGACTCGCCAAAAACGTGAACGAAGCTCGCCTCGCCCGTCTTCATACTGTGACCGAGCGCCGCGGCGGATTGGATAACGTGTCCGGAGCCCCAAAAGAGAAATGCATTCCGCAGACCGCCCGGCCGGTCGCGAAAGAAATCGGATACAGAATTATCGGCAAATATTCCGGCCGAGACCTCCTGAAATGCGCCAAACGCCGCTAGCGCGCGCAACGCTCTTGTCACGGAGAGCTCGTCCAGTCCAGATGGGATGAGACGGCTGGTCTCGCGAACAGCTAAGCTGCTCGCAACGCATTCGAGATGCTAAAAGGAGACCAGCCAATGAAGAAGGTTAGCAGACAGTTACCGAAGATGGAAGCAGGAATCGCCAAGCCGGA
>DATKWA010000055.1:0-4401 GCA_035529815.1 Occallatibacter sp.
AGGTGATTCCCTGGACGACAATTGTGAACGCGACGACTCCAAACGTCAGGTTCAACAGTTGATCTCGATAAGGAAAGTTATTCCCGATACTCAGGACAAGCGCCAGGGAAAGAGCCCCCCGCATGCCTCCCCACACCATGACATGTTGCCATCGTAAGGGGATTTTAGTCGAGAAGAGATTGCTGAAGGGTACGAGCCCGTACACGGTAAGCAGCCGCGCCGCGAGAACTGCAGCAATCGACAGAAGCGCTGCCCGCCATATGTGCAGCAGACCTCCCAGACGCACCTGAAGTCCGATGAGTAGAAACAAAACGGAGTTTATGAGGAAAGATGCGTATTCCCAGAACGACCAGAGCGCAATGCGCGTTCTCCAACTCATGCCGGAACGCATTCCAAAATTGCCAATCATCAGGCCTGCTGTCACTGTGGCAATGACGCCTGACAAGTGCAGCGACTGCGCAAGAAGGTAAGAACCATACGCCAGTATGGTTGTGAGCGTGATTTCAACCTCGGGGTCGTCGATTCTCTGCGTAAGCCTGCTGAACACATAGCCTAGCCCGACTCCCAAAGCCGCTCCACCCGCAACTTCGACCACAAAGTCACGAAGACCGGTCAATATATCCAAGCGCGAGCTGGCGACAGCCCCAACGAGGATCCCGTATAGCACGACCGATGTTCCGTCGTTAAAGAGGCTCTCCCCTTCCACAGTGATGGTGAGCCGCTTGTCAATGGACATGTCTTTAAAAATGGAGAGCACCGAGATAGGGTCTGTAGCAGCAACAATCGCGCCAAAAACAAGTGCTACGAGAATGGGGATTCCCAAGACCCAATGGAGGACATAGCCAGAGATCAAAGTTGCTGCAAACACTCCTACGGTGGCAAGCAAACTAATTGGGACAAGGCTTTCCCTCAACTGGCGAAACTGAATCTTCAGGCTACCCTCAAACAAAAGGGCGGGGAGGAAAATGACTAAGCTGACGTCCGGTGTTAACCAATCTGGAGAATGAGCGAAGAGACCATGCAGCAAGGGCAGTTGAAATGATCCGAGAGCAAGCCCTCCCAGAACCAAGGCAACAGTATAAGGAATTCGCAGGCGCGCAGCAGCTAGAGAAATTACGGAGGCGGCAATCAACCTCCAAATCAGGAATTCTATCTGCGAGCCAACTGTCATCCATCCGCTCCAACTAAGCTGCTCTCCTCGCCAGAGCTAAGCGCGTGAGAAGCCTAATTATAGTCGGGAGTGCGGCTGGGAGGTTTCAAATCGGCCGCCCGCACGGGCCTGGACTCACGGCTTTTCTACGACTTTTTGCACATGGCCAACTGTATTCTGGATCTTCCCGGCTATTTTTTCGCCTACACCTTCGCCTTGCAGCCTGGGATCGTTTGTTACTTTGCCCAACTTCTCCTTGATTGCGCCCTTCACTTCGTGCATCTTGCCTTTTGCCCGGTTCTCGCTACTTGACTTCATTGTGCTGTCTCCTCTGCATTGATTTCAATTCCGGTGCAGGATGGCGGATTCGCTGACCTGCCGCATGAGGCACCAGAAGCTCAATGTTAAGGAAGACGCGTACGGATATCTGTCCCCATTGGGACACCTTGAGGGTAAGCGTCCCAAGTTCCCCTCTGGCATGAGTGTAGGTTTGAGGCCGAGTATGCCGTCATGGGTGTTGCAGGGGAAGCGGGAACTGTAGGAAGGGTTCGCCGGTGGCGAACGTTGTCGGAGAAGCGGCAGATAGCGGAGCTGACGTTTGAACCCGGTGCCAGTGTGGCATTGGTGGCTCGTGCGCACGGTGTGAACGCGAACCAGGTTTTCAAGTGGCGTCGCGCACTGAAGCGGGGCGAGCTGAACGATCCCGCGACGGCATCAACGGCGCTGCTTCCAGTCATGTTGTCGGCTGCCTGTGAAGCGGCCAGCGATGCACGCGAGGTTGGCGCGAAGGAACAGCCGACACCGGGCGGTGCGATTCATATCGAGTTTCCTGGCCGAGCCATGATCAGCGTGGAGAGCGGCGCTGATCCGGCATTGTTGCGATCGATCCTGGAGAGTTTGCGCAAGTGATCGATCTTCGCACCGGAACGAAGATATGGCTCGCCGCCGGCGTGACCGATATGCGTCGTGGTTTCGATGGCCTGAGCGCGAAGGTACAGACGGTTCTCGAACAGCAACCGTTCTCCGGACACGTCTTCGTTTTCCGAGGCCGCAGAGGCGACATCGTAAAACTTTTGTGGTGGGATGGAGATGGTCTCTGTCTTTTCGCCAAGCGTCTCGAGCGAGGACGCTTCATCTGGCCGCAGGCGACAGAAGGCACGGTTTGCTTGACGCGTGCGCAGCTTTCGATGTTACTGGAAGGCATCGATTGGCGCAGGCCGCAAAGGACCTGGACGCCTGAGATTGCGGTGTGAGTGACAAGTGTGATCCCTCTGTATTCATGCGGGTGTTGTGCATGTTTTCCACACATCTTCATGGCATACTGCGTGCATGGATTGCGCATCGCTCCCCGATCTCGATTCGCTCGATGTGGAAGCGTTGAAGGCACTGGCCATTCGACATCAGGCTGAGATCGCGGCGCAGAGAGCCGAGCTCGCCGCCAGAGATGCGGAGATCGAACAACAGCGCCAGGCGCTTTCAGACGAGATCGAGGAACTGCGGCGCTCCAGCAGCGAGCAGATCGAGCATCTGAAGCTGGTCATCGAGAAGCTGCGGCGCAGGGTGTTCGGCGTCAAGAGCGAGAAGATCGTCGTTCAGCTTGAACAGCTCGAACTTCATCTGGAAGAGTTGGAGTCCTCTCGGGCCGAGATGGAAGCCGCCGTTGAGCGAGTGGTACCGGCTGCGGAACCCAAGACGAGATCCCGGCGCAAGCCGCTGCCCGAGCATCTGCCACGCGAGGTTGTCACTCATGCTTTTCATGGTGACTGCTGTCCCGATTGTGGCGGCCAGTTGCGCCAGTTCGGCGAAGATGTCTCCGAGCAACTGGAGTACATCCCGGATAGCTTCAAGGTGATTCGCCACGTGCGGCCGAAGTTCGCCTGCAGCGGTTGTGAGCGCGTGGTTGAAGCGCCCGCGCCGTCGCGCCCGATCGAGCGTGGCCTTGCCGGGCCGGGATTGCTGGCCCACGTGCTGGTTTCTAAATTCGCCGATCACTTGCCGCTCTATCGCCAGTCGGAGATCTACGCTCGCCAGGGAGTTGAGATCGAACGCTCCACGCTGGCGGGCTGGGTAGGCGGAGCAAGCGAATTACTCACTCCGTTGATCGATGCGATTCAGAGGCATGTGCTCGCTGGAGCCAAGCTTCACGCCGACGATACGCCGATGCCGGTGCTTGCGCCTGGCAGTGGCAGGACGAAGACCGGGCGTCTCTGGACCTATGTGCGCGATGACAGGCCTGCCGGTGAAGATGCCGCGCCGGCTGTCTGGTTTGCGTACTCGGAGGATCGCAAGGGCGAGCATCCACGGCAGCATCTGAAGAACTTCAAGGGCGGCCTGCAGGCGGACGCCTACGCAGGTTTCCACCATCTGTACGGCGATGGCGCCATTTATGAAGTCGCCTGCTGGGCGCATGCACGCCGCAAGTTTCACGAAATCCATGTCATCCACGCATCGCCAACAACAACCGAGGCTCTGGCCAGGATCGGTGCTCTCTACGCTATCGAGGATGAGGTGCGCGGCAAGCCCGCTGATCTGAGGCTGAGTGTCCGGCAGGCGCGAGCAAGGCCATTGCTTGAAGACTTGCGCAAATGGATGGAGAAGGCACTTCATTCGCTGTCAGCGAAGAGCGAAACCGCGGCTGCGATTCGATATGCGCTCTCGCGATGGCGCGCCCTTTCGCGTTACACCGAAGACGGGCTGCTGGAGATCGACAACAGTGCGGCCGAACGGGCGCTGCGCGCCGTGGCGCTTGGACGCAAGAACTACTTATTTGCGGGTTCCGATTGCGGTGGAGAACGGGCCGCCGCCATGTACAGCCTGATCGGATCAGCAAAACTGAACGGCCTCGATCCAGAGTTCTATCTCCGCACCGTGCTGGCACAGATCGCAGACCATCCAATCAGCCGCATCGAGGAACTCCTGCCCTGGAACCTCGCACAGTCCATAAAGACCCAATCGTCCCAGGCCGCTTAGACACACTCATCAGGTGCCCACCAAAAAGGTAGTGGGCACTTCTAGGATGAATGGTCGAACGGGTCAAGAGGGAAACTCTGGACGCTTACCCTAGTTCTGCACCGGCGCGCATAGATGCGTGACCATGACCACATTCGGGGCAATGTCACCACTCCAAGACTTGTTGGGGCAAGCCATTGAGGAGAACCCGCACCTTGTGAAAAGCCACATATGCGTTGCTTGCCCTCCAGAGTTCAATGCCATGGCAATGCACTGCGTCGATCAATGCGTTTCTTCTGCCG
>DATKWA010000056.1:0-19027 GCA_035529815.1 Occallatibacter sp.
AACAACTACGATTCGCAATCCACCATGCTGCTCCGGGTCGGCGGTTCAAAGAAAACTGCCGTTATCTTCATGGGCGACATCTGGAAGCCAAGCCAGTTGTGGGATTCGCGCTACCTCTGGATGCCGCTCGATATGACCGACGGCGCAATGCATCTGCCCACGCCCCAGCCATGGCAGCTGGACATCAAAACCGGAGAGGTCACGTTTCAACCCTAGGAGGTACATCATGGCATCAGCCAACTCCGAACTGGCAGCACTCTTCCTCGCCTTCTCGCGCAACAAACTTCTAGGCCAGTACTGGCCGCGCCTCAAGACCTGCGTAGAACCCATGACCGTCGAGCAAATCTGGGCCCGGCCCAACGAAGCCTCAAACAGTGTCGGCAATCTGATCCTGCATTTGAATGGCAACGTCACGCAGTGGCTCGTGGCCTCATTCAACCGCGACGAAGACAACCGCGATCGCCCCACCGAGTTCTCAACCACCGGCGGCCTCACTGCAGCCGAGCTTCTCGATCGCCTCGGCGTCACCATCGCCGAAGCAGAAAAAGTTCTCAACCGCTTGACTGTCGACGAACTCCTCGCCCCCTATGAAATTCAGGGCCATCACGTCCACGGCCTCGACGCCGTCTATCAGGTCGTCGAGCACTTCGGCCTCCACTACGGCCAAATCGCCTACATCTCCAAAAGCCTCTCCGGCCAGGACCTCGGCTTCTACCGCGAGTTATCCCAGTCCGGCAAGGCTCCGCAGACTAAGTCGAATCCATAGCTGATAAGATTCCACCATCGCATTCTGGCAGGGGTACATATCCCCCGGTAAGGAGAAGCAACTGATGCGAATGGATCTGAGGTACTTCCTATTCACATTCGTTCTGGCCCTGCTGCTTTCCGCGAGTGCAGCGGCGCAAATGCAGGTGGTGCTCTGGCCCGACGCCGATCATCCCGTCCTGCGCTTCACCTTTGACCAGTTCAGAGGCCTCGTTGGATCGGTGGGCAGCCAACGGCCCTACGCCATCGATACAACCGCCCAAAATCTCTCGGACAAACAAATTGGAAGCGAACAATTTGTCGTCGATGTCTTCGACGATAAACATATTCGCATTGCCGATGGATCTATGGACGTCACGAATCTCGGCCCCGGCCAGTCAGTGAAATTTCAAATAAAAATCATGGCTACGGGGATCCCCGCATCGCTTAGGATAATGAGCCAGGCTGAATCACAAAAGCCAATAACGCTTACAGTGAATTCTTCTCCGCAGGGTGCGCTGCTCAAGTTGGACGGCGTGGACGCTGGAACCACGCCAGCACTCATTGAGGTCGCCCCCGGAAAACATCAGCTTACGTTCGGCAAGGATGGATTCAAGGTTGGACTGTTTTCACTTGAGATCGGCAAGAACGACGTCTCCGGCGGCGCCATCAACTTCGAGCTCGGCAAAGTGCAATTCGACACAATCGAGCTGCGCGACGGGACCGTGCTCAGCGGCGATCTCGATTCAATCCAAGGGATGGATGTGGTCGTACGCATCGGCGGTACTCTTCAACGCATCGACCGCAACAAAGTAAAGCGGATTATCCTGATTGAGCGCGAACCACTGACGCCCTCGGATCTTCCTCCGGTTCAGACAAAGCAATAGTCAGACCTGCAGAAATTCGATTCAAATCCAGATGCCCCGCCAATGCATCACCGGCGGGGCGTCTGGTTTTTACTTCAACGAACTCATATCGATCACAAACCGGTACTTCACATCCTGCTTCAACAACCGCGCAAACGCCTCGTTGATCTTCTGGATCGGAATCACTTCCACATCCGACGTAATGTTGTGTTTGCCGCAGTAGTCCAGCATCTCCTGCGTCTCCACCATGCCGCCGATCATCGATCCCGCGATCGACGCGCGCCGCGTGATCAGGTTGAATATGCCGAAAGACGGCGGCGTGTCCGGCAGTCCCACCAGCGTCAGCGTTGCGTCCTGCTTCAGCAGTTCAAGATAGGCGTCGAGTGAGTGCGGCGCGGAAACGGCATCCAGAATAAAGTCAAACGAATTCGCGTGCGCCTTCATCGCCTCGGCGTCCGTCGAAACTACCACTTCGTTGGCCCCCAACCGCAGTGCGTCTTCCCTTTTCTTCGGTGACGTGGTGAACTGCACCACATGCGCGCCAAACGAGTGCGCAAACTTCAGCGCCATGTGCCCCAGTCCGCCCAGGCCCACAATCCCAACCTTCTTGCCAGGCCCAACCTTCCAGTGGCGCAGCGGCGAGTAGGTCGTAATCCCCGCGCACAGCAGCGGCGCCACTGCACTCAGGTCCAGATTCGCCGGCACCGTATGCGCAAAGCGCTCGTCCACTACATAGTTATTGGAATAGCCGCCCATCGTCGTCGAACCGTCCACGCGATCCTTCGCCGCATAGGTCAGCGTCGACCCTTCATGGCAAAAGTGCTCCTCGCCCCGTCCGCACGGTGCGCACTTCCGGCACGAATCCACAATGACCCCAATGGCCGCAATGTCGCCGGCCTTGAACTTCTTCACCGCGCCGCCCACTCCCGTCACGCGGCCCACAATTTCGTGCCCCGGAACCATCGGATAAACCGACTGACCCCACTCGTTGCGCGCCATGTGCAGGTCGGAGTGGCACACGCCACAGTAGAGAATCTCGACCACAATCTCCGTCGCGCCCGGTTCACGGCGACTGAAGCTGAAGGGAGCAAGCGGCGATTGTGCGTTCTGTGTTGCGTAGCCTTTAGACAATGGCATGATGTGTTTCCTTTCCGTTAGATGCTATTAAAAGAATATTCGATCGAATCACTGCTCGAAGTGTGAATTGAGTTGCGTACCACTCGCCGGCCTCAACCCCGTCTTGCCGAAACCACCCGCAAAATCCCCTGCAAATCCGTGGTAAATTCAATCTCCCCATAACTTGCATCCGCAAGCAGTCCACCCACGGCCGAGTCCTGCCCGCAGCCAATCTCCATCGCCAGAATCCCGCCCGCCGCAAGCACCCTGCGCGCGTCGGGAATCAGACGTCGATAAACATCGAGACCCTCACCGGCAAATAGCGCCAGAGCCGGTTCGTAGTACCGTACCTCGACAGCCAGCGACTCACGGTCGCTCTCAGCCACGTAAGGTGGATTGGAAAAAACAATCTCAAACTCTTCGCCCGCAACCGGAGTCAGCAGGTCGCCCTCAAAAAAACGGATGCGCCCCGCCACCCCATTCAGCTCCGCGTTCCCGCGCGCCACATCGAGCGCCGCCGCCGAAACATCAATCGCCGTAATCTGAGCGCCAGGCAGTTGATGAGCCAGTGCCACGGCAATCGCACCGGACCCCGTCCCTACATCCACAATCCGCGGATTCTTAAAATTCACCGCCAGCGCAAGCACCTTCTCCACTAGGTGCTCGGTCTCTGGCCGCGGAATCAGCACAGCGCGATTCACCTCAAGCGGCAACCCATAAAACTCCGTCTCGCCCGTGATGTATTGAATCGGCTCGCCGCCCAGGCGACGCTCAATCAGCGCATAGTAGCGCACCACTCCTTCGGCGCTTAGCTTGGTCTCAGGATGCGTAATCAGAAATACCCTATCGCGTTGAAGCAGATGCAGCAGCAACACCTCGGCATCGCGCCGCGCCCGTTCAGGATGCGGCCCGCCGCGCAGTCGCGCTTCGCCATTCTGAACCCAGCTATCGAGCGTCACGCGGCCTGGCTCTGAGCCTTCAGCTGCTCCGCCTGGTAGTGTGCAATCAGTGCGTCCACAATCGGCTGCAAGCGCCCTTCCATAATCAGATCAAGCTGGTGAAGGGTCAGCCCAATGCGATGGTCCGTCAGCCGGTTCTGCGGAAAGTTATACGTGCGAATCTTCTCGCTTCGGTCGCCGCTGCCCACCTGCTGCTTGCGCTCCTTGGCCAGCTCCGCATTCTGACGGTCCATCTCCTGCTCATACAGCCGCGAACGCAGCACACGCATGCCCTTCTCGCGATTCTTGATCTGCGACTTCTCATCCTGGCAGCTGACTACTGTATTCGTAGGCAGGTGTGTAATGCGCACCGCAGAATAGGTGGTATTCACCGACTGCCCGCCCGGCCCCGACGAACAAAAAGTATCGATGCGAATATCCTTGGCCTCAATCTTGATGTCCACATCCTCGGCCTCGGGCAGCACCGCCACCGTCACCGCAGATGTATGCACGCGTCCCTGCGTCTCCGTTGCCGGAACCCGTTGAACGCGGTGCACTCCGCTCTCCCACTTCAGTTGCGAGTAAACCCGCTCGCCTTCAATAATCGCAATCACTTCCTTGTACCCGCCCACGCCCGATTCGGACATCGACAGCAGCTCAATCTTCCACCGATGCTGCTCGGCGAACCGCGTATACATCCTGAAGATCTCCGCCGCAAACAGCGATGCTTCGTCGCCGCCCGTTCCTGCGCGAATTTCCAGTATCACGTTCTTCTCATCGTTCCGATCCTTCGGCAGCAGCATGACCTTCAACTCTTCTTCAAGTGCCGTTTCGCGCGGCACAAGCGAAGCTATCTCTTCCTCGGCCATCGCGCGCATCTCCGCGTCGCTCTCGCCCAGCATCGCCCGCGAGTCGGCCAGCCCCTGCTGCACCTGCTTCAGCTCGCGGTACTTCTCCACCGGCGTTTCAATCTCGCTCAGCAGCTTCGCCGTCTTCTGGTATTTCTCGTGGTCGTTGATGACTTCCGGCAGCGTAAACTGCGCCTGCAGATCGTTATAGCGCTGCTCCATCTGTTCCAAACGGTCAATCATCTCGCGTCCCCTCCGGGGCTTTAGGTCTTGGTGTCGTAAATCGCAAAAGGGAAGTATGAGCGGAGAACAAGTATCGGCGGCGGGCGCCGCTAAAGCAGGGCCGGAATGGGCTCGTGGAGGGTCACTTCGTCTTCTATTCTACCGCGAAACGGGACATGTGCGCTTCCGCCCCGGCAGACCCTCTCACCTTGCACCAAAAACTCCCGCCGCAAGCCAGCCGCAATGCCCCGGTGTCTCCGCGGATTTTCTTGATTGACTCATTATGAGCAACCAAATACGATGTGCAAACACGAAGGAGAAAGGCACGATGCATCAGGAAGTTATGGCGGTCATGCACGAGTGCGCAAGACTCTCTGACCACGGAAAAATCTCTTTTCCCGAGGTCGTTCGCAAACTGACCCAGGCAGGCGTCGAGCGCTACCACACCGATCTGTGCTGTCAGGAACACGTCTTCTACATGCCCAACGGCGAAACCCACGTGGAGCCCATGGATTTGCCCGGCTGGTCCATTGCCGAGGACTTCAACGACACCTGGATTGGCCTGGCCCTCAAGGCTGTTCAAGCCGGCGAAATTCTCTACATGGAGTTCCTGCGCCGCATCATGCTGGCCGGATGCGTCGGCTACTTCGTGCTCCTCGCCGGCCGCAAAGTGGAGTACTTCGGCCGCAAGGGCGAAATCCATATCGAGCCATTTCCTGAGCCAAAATCCAGCTAGCTCGACGACGCTCGGCCCGCCATCACGGATTCATCACCGGCATCTCCACGCTCGACGCGTGCCCCGGCCCTGAGTAAATCGTGATCGTCGCCGGTTTGTAGTCCTCCGGCTTCGCCTTCATGATGTTCGCTACAAACGTCTGCGGGTTCCGGTCGTAGAGCGGAAACCACGTGCTCTGAACCTCCACCATCACCGTGTGTCCGGCTTTGAAAACGTGGTCCACATCGTGCAGCGAAAATTTGTACTCGCGAATTCCGTTCGCCGCGAGCGGCGCCGGCTTTTCAAAGCTGTCCAGATAACGCCCTCGAAAAATCTCCGCATTCGTCATCAGTTGGTAGCCACGCATCTTCGCGTCCGCATCGTCGTCCGGATACTGGTCGATCAGCTTCACCAACATGTCGTTATCCGTGCCCGTCGTCGCGGCAAAAATATCCGCAACCACCTCGCCCGTAATCGTCAAATCCTTCGTGAGCACTGGCAGCTTCCACACCGCCACGTCCTTGCGCCCCGTCACAAACCGCTGATCCTCTGTGAGCCAGTTGAACCACTGCGATCCCTCTGAATAAGTCGGCTGGATCGGTCGATGCCGATAAGGAATCGGGTCGGCCGGATTACTCACATAACGTGTCGATCCCTCGCTCGTCGCCCCGCTCCAACTCAGCAGCCCATCTCCCTGCAAATACAAACTCGTTGGCTTTGACTCCCGTGGCGGGAAATGGCTGTAATACTTCCACGTGTTTGAACCCGTTTCAAAACTCGCCGTGTCTTCAAGATCAAACCCACTCGCGTCGCTGCCCGCCGCATCCTTCAGATAATGCGAAAAAAACTTCTCCTCAATCCGCGCGCGAAACTCCATGCCAATCGGTTCCCCGTAGTCCAGGTTACCCAGATGCCGCGACGAAGAAGACCAGTATCCATGCCGCCACGGCCCCAGAACCAGAAAGTTCTCGTGCTTTGCATCGTGCGGCTCCAGCTTCGCGTATTCCTCCTGCGGACCATACATATCTTCCTGGTCGTAATAGCCACCCACGCTGAGTGTCGGCACAGTCACCGCGTTCAGGTTGTACTCCACTCCCCGCGATCGCCAGTAGCTGTCGTACGCGGGATGGTTGAGAAACAGCTTCCACGTCGGCAAAACCTTCGCACCCGATTCCTTCACATCCTCTGCAAACGATCCGCGTTTCAAAAAGTAGTCGAAGCCATCGGTGCGCTTGCCGTCCTTGTCCCTGCCGTAACTCACGCCCAGCTCTTCCTTGCTCGACTCCATCGAAAGCACGTAGTCATACCCGTAGCTCTGCCGAAAGGCTCCGTTGTGAAAGAAATCGTCGCCTAGCCACACATCGATCATCGGCGCCTGCGGAGAAATTGCCTTCACCGCCGGGTGCGGATCGATCCCCGCCATCATGGCCAGAAACCCCGGATAACTCGTCCCCACAAACCCCACGCGTCCGTTGTTGCCATGCACATGTTTCAGCAGCCAGGCCACCGTGTCGTACGCATCTGTACTTTCGTCAATTGCTTTGGCGTCGTGATGATCGGCCAGCGGCCTCATCATCACAAACTTGCCCTCGCTCTTGTAGCGTCCGCGAATGTCCTCGCAAACATAGATGTAGCCGGCGCGCGCCAACTCCGGCCGCTGCGCAAAGAACGAAGCGCGGTTCGTCCCGTCCACTCCATAAGGAGTTCGCTGAATCAGAAACGGCAGCGGCGCTGCAATGTCAGCAGGCTTCAGAATCACAACGTGCAGCTTCACGCCGTCTCGCATGGGAATCATCGCCTCAGTCCGCTGATAGTCGTGAAAGACGTGCCGCACCGCTGGACCAGTGCGACTATACACGTCATCCGGATCGGTGGATTGAACAACGCTGATGCCGCGTCCGAATACATCGATGGAAAAGCGGAAGGTCTTCTGCGAATGGGGAAAGCCGAATTCCAACGCCGAAAGCGTCGTGAATTCTTCAGGAATATTGCGTTCAGACTCGACCCAAAGCTTGCCGTCCTGAACATAAAAACTCAGCGGCACATCGGGCTCCGCAGTGTCCGTGTACTCACCCGCAAGAGCTTCAAGCTGATGCGTCGAGGCCCCAGCTGCCTGTGCATCCGCAGAAAACGCCTGTGCGAATCCATGCAACGCTAGAACCTGAGCAAGGCAGAAAACAGCAAACGCGCCACGGCTGCATATCATGCGGAAAATCTCCTGCGGCTCGCCTAATGCGCGTGCCCGTGATGGTGTTGGCCGCCTGCCATCTCCTCAGGTGGCACCACGCAACCTTCCACCTCTTCACAGCAGATGTGCTCGAACTGAATGGTGGTATGGCTGATGTGAAAGTGCTCCTTGAGCACGTGATTCAGCTTCACCAGAATACATGCGCTCTCGGATGGCGGAATGTCCGCGATCGTCACGTGGCAAGACAGCGCCCGCGACTGTGAGCCCAGACTCCACACATGAAGGTCGTGTACGTCCACCACACCCTCCACTTCTTCCATCCCGGAGCGAATCTCCGCCAGCGAAACACCGCGCGGTGTCCCTTCAAGCAGAATATTCAGCGTCTCGCGAACAATCCCGATGCTCGACCATAGAATCAGCCCCGCAATCATCAGCGACAGCACCGGGTCAATCCAGTTCTGTCCCGTCAGCAGAATCCCCGCGCCTCCGGCAATCACCGCAGCCGTCGAAAGCGTATCCCCTGCCATGTGAATAAAGGCCGAGCGCATATTCACGTCGCTGGCTACGCGCCAAAGCAGTGCTGCGATCACGCCGTTCATCACCACGCCGGCCGCGGCCACTACCATCATCAGCCTGGGATGCACGACTACCGGGCTCGAAAGCCTCTCCACAGCCTCCACCCCAATCCACAGTGCAATCAGAACCAGCGTGGCGGAGTTGACGAAGGCAGCCAAAACCCCCGCTCGATGATAACCAAAGGTCTTCGAGGGGTCCGCGGGGCGGGACTGAAAGTAAACCGCGGCAAAACTTAGCAATAACGCCAGAAAGTCCGACATGTTGTGCCCGGACTCGGAAAGCAGTGCCAGCGAATGGGCGCGCAGTCCCGCAACAAACGTCACCACAACATAGGCAAGCGTCGCCGCCAGCGAAAATCGCAGTACCGATGTCGTCCTTTTTGCGTCCGCACCCGTGGGCGCCGCGTGGACATGCATAGCTCTAGTGTAACCGGGGATGGGTATACCCCGCCATCCCCGTCCTCACCCGCGCCACGGACGCAAATGGCTCACATCGATCGGGTCGGGATCGTCGAACGAGGGCAGAACCGGAAGCCCCGCGCGCAGCCCGGTCCACTCCTCCGCAATCACAATGCTGTTTTGCGGATTCCCAGGCTGGTAGCGCACCGTGCAGGGAAACCCCGCCCGCACCTGCGCTGCATCCACCACCTCAGACAAATTGGTAACGTCCTGTGAACACTGGTATTCCGCGCCCGCAATCCGATAACTGAACAGCAGCATCGTCAGGGTGCGCGGAACCGGGTCCTTCTTCTTTTCCTGGATCGGTGCCTCTACCTCGCAAACATCCAGCAACATGCCGTCCACAAGGCGCCCGGATTTCACCAGAAACACGCGCCGCGCCCGCTCCAGCTCCTCTACCGTGGGGCGCTTGCGAAACACCAGCCAGAGAACAACCGCGCTTACCCCGATAATCAAGGCCAGCCCAGCTGCAATCTCCCAGTCGTTTGCGGTGAAGTGCGTCATCTCAGTTGGGACTCCACCCCAGGCGTCCCAACTCAAGAATAGCGCAGAAGCACACTCGTCTCCCGAGACCCGTCGCCTGCGCCGTTCTTCTCAATTCAATATGGGAATCGGACGCAAATGGGGAATCCTGAAAGGGCCTCTCGCTCTGCGCGCCATCTTCTTGTGTTACGGGCTCAACCAAGGTCAATCCAGGCAAATGACCTATACTCAAGGTTGTAACAGGCGGCGATTCCAGACCTCCGGAACGCCTGTCTGCGGAGGTTCATTTTTTGGTTTCGGATCAAAGCATGACCGCGGCTAAGCCCGCCCGAATTCGTTCCACCACCGTCATTTGCGTCCGCCGCAACGGCCAGGTCGTCATGGCTGCAGACGGTCAGGTCACTCTCGGCGATCACGTCCTCAAGCACTCCGCCAAAAAGATCCGCCGCCTCTATCAGGACAAGATTCTCGCCGGATTCGCCGGCTCAACCGCCGACGCCTTCTCCCTGTTTTCCCGCTTCGAGTCCAAGCTGGAGCAGTACGCCGGCAACCTCAATCGCGCCGCCGTCGAGCTCGCCAAAGACTGGCGCACCGACAAAATGCTCCGCAATCTCGAAGCCCTGCTGCTGGTTGCCGACTTCGGCCAAACCTTCCTCATCTCCGGCTCCGGCGACGTCATCGACCCCGACGAAGCTCTGGCCGCCATCGGTTCCGGCGGCAGCTATGCCACCGCCGCCGCCCGCGCCCTCATTGAAAACACCGACCTCTCCGCCCGCGAAATCGCCGAAAAAGCGATGAAAATTGCCGGCGAAATCTGCATCTACACTAACGACCACGTCACCATCGAGGAGTTGAAAGGCTAGCGGAAACGCTCCGCCCGCACAAGCATTCATGGCCATCTATCTACCCGCATCCGCCGAAGAACAAGACCTCTCGCTCGATGAGCTCACCCCGCGCGAGATCGTCGCCGAGCTCGATAAACACGTCGTCGGCCAAAAGGCCGCCAAGCGTGCCGTGGCTATCGCTCTCCGCAACCGCCAGCGCCGCCAAAAACTGCCCCCCGACCTCGCCGACGACATCATGCCCAAGAACATCATCATGATCGGCCCCACCGGCGTCGGCAAAACCGAGATCGCACGCCGCCTGGCCAAGCTCACCAACTCCCCGTTTCTCAAAGTCGAAGCTTCCAAATTCACCGAGGTCGGCTACGTAGGCCGCGACGTCGAGTCCATGATTCGCGACCTGGTCGAGATCGCCATCGACATGGTCCGCGAAGAGCGCCTGGAAGAAGTCGAAGACCGCGCCGAAATGAACGCCGAGGAGCGCCTGCTCGACGTACTGCTCCCGCCTCCTCCGCCCGCGCCACCCGCCCAGGAAGGCCAGCTCACACTGCCCGGCACTGAAAGCTACCAGCGCTCCCGCGAAAAGCTCCGCACGCAGTTCCGCGAGGGCAAGCTCGACGACCGCATGGTCGAGCTCGACGTC
The DNA here is from genome assembly GCA_035529815.1 of Occallatibacter sp. Classification (GTDB taxonomy): domain Bacteria; phylum Acidobacteriota; class Terriglobia; order Terriglobales; family Acidobacteriaceae; genus Telmatobacter. Next base: position 10,640 of record DATKWA010000056.1, read on the forward strand.
CGCGATCGCGGCACGCCACAGTTCGGCATCATCTCCAACCAGAATCTTGAAGACATGGAGATGAACCTCAAGGACATGCTGCCCAACATCTTCGGCGGCACCTCCAAGAAGCGCAAGATGAAGGTGGGCGACGCTTTCGACTATCTCGTACAGGAAGAAGAAGGCCGCCTCATAGACATGGACTCCGTCAACCGCGCCGCTGTAGAGCGGGTCGAGTCCAACGGCATCATCTTCCTCGACGAAATCGACAAAATCGCCGGCCGCGAAGGCGGTCACGGCCCCGACGTCTCGCGCGAAGGCGTGCAGCGCGACATCCTCCCCATCGTCGAAGGAACCACCGTCAACACGCGCTACGGCATGGTGCGCACCGACCACATTCTCTTCATCGCCGCCGGCGCGTTCCATGTTTCCAAGCCCAGTGACCTCATCCCCGAGTTGCAGGGGCGCTTCCCGCTCCGCGTCGAACTGCAATCGCTCACCGTCGACGATTTTCTCCGCATCCTCACCGAGCCCAAGTCCTCGCTCACCAAGCAATATACCGCCCTGCTTGAGACCGAAGGCGTACGCCTCGAATTTGCTCCGGAAGCCCTGCGCGAGATGGCTCAGTTCGCCTTCAAGGTCAATGAGCAGACGGAAAACATCGGCGCGCGCCGCCTCCACACCATCATGGAGCGCGTGCTGGAAGATGTCAGCTTCCTCGCCCCCGACGTAGTCCGCCGCCCGCCCACGGAAGAAGCCGCCGCCGCCCTCGCAGAAACCATCAAGAGCGAATCCAGCACCCCGCTCCCCTATCAGGAACGCATGACCGCCTCAGGCCCCGAAAAAGTCTTCCTCATCGACGACGCCTATGTAAAGCAAATGGTCGCCGCCATCGTCAAAGACCAGGACCTCTCCCGCTACATCCTCTAGAGAGCCTGCGAACGCGCCGCAGCTTTGACAGGGCACGGCTTTAGCCGTGCCGCAACTCCCGCAAAATGGATGTGGACTTTAGCCCCTGAGGGATGCCGTGCCCCATCTGGGAGCATTCTGAGCAAACCTTTTTCCGCGGAATGGTTGCGATACAGCGAACCTTCACTGGCTTTGCTCTCTAACCCCGATCCAAGCAGCCTTCACCGCGTCGACCGCGCCTCCAGCCTCCGAATCGCCTTCAGCATCTCGTTCATCGCAGTCTTCCCAATCTCGTCCTCAAACCCCTTCTGCAACTTGTCAAACGCCGCAATCACGCGCAGCGCGCACCTCTTCCCCGGCGGCTTCAGCGTCAGCAGATAAGCCCGCGCATCCTCTGGATCAATCTTCCGCTGCAGCAGCCCCTTGCCCTCAAGCGACGAAACACAGTGGCTCACGTTCCCCCGCGTAGTCCCAAACGTCTCCGCCAACTGCGAAGGCTTGATCGCTCGCGGCGCCTCAAAAAACATCGCCGCCAGTATCAGCCCCTCCAGAAATCCCAAGTCGTCCGCCGCCAGAACCTGCGCCGTCAGCGCTTCAAACCGCCGCGCCGCACGGTTCACCGCAAACATCGGGCTCTCCCGCAAAAATGCATCGATCCGCATGGCGTTATTCTAATGGTTTACCGTCTAAACTATTCAAGACAATATCAAATCTTCATTGAATACCGTCCTCTTAACGCCGAAAATCAAACCCGAAACCAACGTATGCCTTCATCCAAACTCACGCGCATCGCAACCTTCCTCGTCCTCGCCTCCAGCCTCCCAACCTCCCCAGCCCAAAACCCCTCAACCCCGCAATCCACCCCCATTCCCGCCCGCACAGACACCATGGTGGTTCTCGGCTCTGCGGCTCCCGTCCCGCTCGCCGAGTCGCCCCGCTCCGTCGTCGTTCTCCCCCTCAAAGGACAGAAGCTCGCAGCCGAAACCCCGCTCGATTTCCTCCGCCAGGACTCCGCCATATTTCTGGAACAGCGCGGCGCCGGTGGCGCGCAATCAGACATCGTTCTGCGCGGCGGCAGCTTCGAGCAAACACTGGTACTCGTCAACGGCTTCCGCATCAACGACAGCCAGACCTCGCATCACAACCTCGACCTCCCCATCCCGCTCGAAGCCATGGACTCCATCCAGATCCTCGAAGGCGCTGGCTCCACGCTGCACGGCGTCGATGCGCTCTCCGGCGTCGTCGACTTCCTCACCGCAGCCCCCGAGCACGCATCGCTCTCTCTCCGCGCCGCCCAGGGCAGCTTTCAATCAAACGAAGAGTCCCTGCTCGTCGGCGCCACACGAGGTCGCTGGAGCGGACGCCTCGCCACCAGCCGCAACTTCTCTGAGGGCTTCATGCCCGGTCGCGACTACCGCAACGAAAACGTCTCTGCGGAAAACTGGCTCGGCTCACGCCTCGGCATCACCGACCTGCTCGTTGCTGCGAGCGATCGCTCCTTCGGCGCCAATCAGTTCTACGGGCCCTACAACTCGTGGGAGCGCACCAAAAGCTGGTTCGCCTCCGCGCGTCAGGAACTCGGCGCCCGCACCGTCGCCGCCTTCGGCTATCGCCGCCACACCGACGAGTTCGTCCTGCTGCGCGACAACCCATCCGTCTACGAGAACAACCACATCGACGGCTCCTGGCAGGCATCGCTACGCCACACCGTCCCTATCGCAAGCCCGTCGCTGCTTCTCTTAGGAATCGAGGCCGACGGCGACAGCATCAACAGCTATAACTTTTCCGGCGGAGTCACTTCGTTCGCGCTCGGCGTGCACGCCCGTAATCGCGGTGCAGGCTACATCGACCTCGATCTTCGCCCCGCAAAATCACGCTGGAGTCTCTCCGCCGGCGCGCGCAAAGAAATCTTCTCCGGAGGCGAGCAAGCCTTTGCCCCGCAGCTCTCCGGCAGCCTGCGCCTCACAAACCAACTCAAGCTCCGCGCCAGCTCCGGCTACGGCTTCCGCATTCCCACCTACACTGACCTCTACTACTCTGACCCCACCACCAACGGCAACCCCAACCTCAAGCCCGAGTCCGCCTGGTCCGGCGACGGCGGCGCAGACTGGTCGCCCTCCACCCGCCTCACTCTCTCCCTCACCGGCTTCTACTCCCGCCAGCACAACGCCATCGACTACGTCCGCGCCAACCCCGCGCAAAAGTGGCAAGCAGTCAATCTCAGCGGCCTCCACTTCGCTGGCGTCGAGTCCGCCTTCACTTGGCTTCCCACGCGCGCGCAAACCGTCCGCATCTCCTGGACCGGCCTCCACGGTGCGCAATCCGCCCTCAACGGCCTCCAGTCCGAGTACATCTTCAACTACCCGGTCCAGAACATCCACGCCGCATGGACCATCGCCTTCCGCCGCGCCTTCGCCCTCACCAACTCAGTCCAGCTCGCCCAGCGCTACCAGCAAACCGTCTATCCGGTCTGGAACGCCGCCTTCACGCACGACTACGGCAAGATCCGCCCCTATCTCCGCTTCAACAATCTCTCCAACACCGGCTACCAGGAGATCACCGGCGTCGCCATGCCCGGCCGCTCCATCACCGGCGGCTTCGCCCTCCAGCTTGGCCGTTGACGCGCACAAAATTCCACCGCACCCCACACGGAATTCTGCTAACCTGTCCCCGTACCTCGCGAGCCCGCGCGCAGCAATCAATCAGCGGACTCTACCTGCTTTCTCCCGCTTCTGAGGGATTGTGGATGGAGGCGCTCTCAGAAGCACGCCGGGAAAGGTGTGCCAGCGCCTCAAAATCCGCGCCGCCTTGCCCTCCATTCCACGCAGCAAAAACGCACAGGAGAACAGCCATGAGCAATCCAGGACTGCACAACAAGATCAGCTACATTGAATTCACCACCACCGACATCGCCCACACAAAAAAGTTCTACTCGGCAGTCTTCGGTTGGAGTTATCAGGATTGGGGCCCCGACTACATCGGCATTCAGGGTGCCGGCATCGATGGCGGCTTCAGCAAATCCGAGCCACACGCTGCCTCAGCCAAATCCGCGCCCCTCGTCATCCTCTATTCAGCCGATCTCAAAGCCACAGAAGCCGCGGTCATCGCTGCGGGTGGCAGCATCGTCGTGACCACATTCGAGTTTCCCGGAGGCCGCCGCTTCCACTTCTCCGACGGAGCCGGCAACATCCTCGCCGTCTGGTCAGAGTAGGTCACTGACCTTCCGTCGCTGAACCAACTTCCGGTGCCCCAGGTCTCGCCTTTGAGACCTGGGATTTCTTAGAGCCCAATCGCGGCACACGACTAAGGTGAATGAATTTCAGTTCACCTGCGGCGGCAGCATCAATGGCTGCCGCAGCCCCAGATCCTCACGCACCAGTGTCAGCCCCAGAATGCACCGCTCAAACCCGTCTGACAGCCGCGCAAACAGAGGCGCTTCCTTTTCATACTCGAAGAGGTTGAACTGGCTCACAATGTAGTAGCTTTCCTTGCCCGCATGGATCAGCTCGCCCAAACTCGGCTGGTGCCGCCGCATGCGACGGCTCGATCCCATCGCCTCCGGATACATCCCCGCCACAAACAGCGCATAGTCGCCGATGTGTTTGCGCAGCGCCCGCTCGACATCGAACGAAGCCGCCGAGCCATGCACCGGGTCCGCGGCCTCCACCATCTCCGTCAGCTCCTCGATGGGCCTGCCCAACTCATCGCGCACCTTGTAGAGATTGTCTGCCTCTGAAAATTCGCACAGCAGCCGCGCCACATACGCCGTCACGTCGGGATCGTTCAATCCCAGCTTGCCCTCATAGCTATTGCGAACCGCCTGCTGAAAGAAGGGTTCGAGTGGATGAGTCTGAGCCTGCATACACACCTCCCATGGGCTGCTTGTGCACAACCGTTGCACTTTCTGGCACGGCTGGCTGCTCGCTGCGCATACATGGGGAAGAAGCCGGCCAATGCCTGTTCATCCTGCTGTAACACTGAGCTTATCGGATTTGTTGTGTTTGCCAAGAGGGGAAAGCGAAATTTGTTAGCAGTTAGGCCGCTCGATTGCAAATCAACTCGAATTCTCTCTTAAATAAAAAGAGGGCAGCCATCGCTGGCCGCCCTCGTCCCATTGCAAATTCACGATCAAAGCTAAACCGCAGCCGCCGCCCGCGATTCCAGAACCGCCAAACGCCCGGCCAGCAGTGTTTCCAGCTTCACAAGCGCCGCAGAGAAGCCCTCGATCCCTTCCTTCAGCTTGTCCGTCGCCATGCGATCCGCCGCATGCATCCGGTCAAACGCCGCCTTGTCCACAACAATCTTTTCAATCGAGAGTTTCTGCGCCGCCTCCGGGTCCAGCTTGCGCGGCAAGTCTCCCGTCGTCGCTTCCAGCTCGGCCAGCAGTTGCGGAGAGATCGTCAACAGATCGCACCCCGCCAGCTCTTTTAGCTCGCCGATATTGCGGAAGCTCGCGCCCATCACCTGCGTCTTGTAGCCGAACTTCTTGTAATAGTTGTAGACGGTCGTCACCGACTGCACACCTGGATCGTCGGCCCCGTGAAAATCCTTGCCCGTGTCCTTCTTGTACCAGTCCAGAATCCGTCCCACAAACGGAGAAACCAGCGTCGCGCCAGCCTCGGCCGCGGCAATCGCCTGGTGCAGACCGAAAAGCAGAGTCAGATTGCAGTGAATGCCTTCCTTCTCCAGCACCTCCGCCGCGCGAATGCCTTCCCACGTTGACGCAATCTTCACCAGGATGCGTGCGCGCAAGATACCCATCGCATCGTATTGCGCAATGATGCTGCGCGCCTGCTTGATCGTGCCTTCTGTGTTGTACGAAAGCCGCGCGTCCACCTCGGTCGAAACCCGTCCCGGCACGATCTCCAGAATCTTTTCCCCGAACGCAATCGCCAGCCGCTGGAACGCCAGATTCGCCACCGCCAGGTCGCTCTCGCCTTCGCCCAGCTCCTTGCGCGCATTCATCAGTACGCCGTCCACAATCGACTGGTACTGCGGCATCTGCGCAGCCGCCGTAATCAGCGAGGGGTTAGTCGTCGCATCCTGCGGGCGAAACTTCTCCATCGCCTCAATATCGCCGGTATCGGCAACGACTACTGTGTACTTGCGCAACTGTTCAAGCAGATTCTGCGACATATTTCCTCCTGGGAAGGGGACGCCCGTCCATCAGCGTGCCGGACTCTAGCGTAACCCTAATCAAGTTTAGATGCCCCAATGCGCTCGGGGGTAGTCCGTGCGAATGTTCACATCACTCCATGTCCGTTTCCACACTATGCGTCAGCGTACCCAGTCCCGAAATGGATACCTCCACCTGATCTCCAGCTTTCAAAGGCCCCACCCCGGCCGGCGTACCGGTCAGAATCACATCGCCCGGCTCCAGCGTAAACGCCTCTGTAATAAAGCTCAGAAGCGCAGGAATCGAAAAAATGAAATCCACAGTCGAAGCCTGTTGGCGCACCTCGCCATTCACCCGCGTCTCAATCGTCACGCCCGCCATCGGGTCCACTTCGTCGCTTACCAGCGGCCCCAGCGGGCAAAACGTGTCGAACCCCTTGGCCCGCGTCCACTGCACATCCTTCTTCTGCAGGTCGCGCGCCGACACATCGTCCGCCAGCGTATAGCCCCGAATCACGCCGCGCAAATCCGCATCCGCCTTCAGCTTGTGCACGCGCCGCCCAATCACCAGCGCCAGCTCGCCTTCAAAATCCACGCGTGTTGAAGCCGCAGGCAGCCTCACCACACCCCCCGGCTCCAGCAGCGACGACGGCGGCTTGAAAAAAATCAGCGGCTCCGCCGGCACCTCGTTACCCAGTTCCTTTGCATGGTCGCGATAGTTCCGACCCACGCAAATAATCTTCGACGGCGTCACTGGAGCCAGCAGCTGTGCCGAGCTCATCGGCATCGGCTCAAAGTCAAAGCTCTCTGCCGCGGCTTTCTCCAGCGCCAGCTTGAACGCAAGATCCTCGTCCGGCGCCGGCGCAGGCCCGGTAATCCAGAGTTCGCCCTTGCGCTCTTCCAGAGCGCCATAATGAATCTGATCGTCAAGCAAAAATCTGCAATACTTCATCGCAAAACTCTCCCCTTACGCGGCAATTCCACTCAAGGCCCCGGAACCGTCTCTTCCGCCTCGCCCGACCGACCGCTCTCGTGCCCGGTCTGGTCAATCGCGCTCACCGCATAGCTGTAACTGTGTCCCGCCTCAACATGCGCATCGTGGAATGCCGGCCCAACCACAAGCTGCGCGGGCGAAATCCGCAACCAATCCCCGTTTCCCTCGCGCCGGTAAACAATATAGCCCGCCAGATCCGTTTCCGTATCCGGCTGCCAGCTCAGGTCGATCGCTGCTCCCCCACCGCTTTCGCTCCCGTCAACCGCCACCGCCGCCAGGCCAGTAGGCACAGCCGGAGGAAACACATCCCGCACCTCAACCCGCAGCGGCTCGCTCAGCGCCCCGTCCAGTTCCAGCGTCTCGCCGTCCACCTCCACGCGCGCCACGCGTTGCGCACGGTATTCATACGCCTCCCCAAACTGGATATCCTTGTCCAGCGCGCGATCTGGAGTCTTTCCTTCCGCCTCTACCAGCAGATTCTGCTCCACCGCCTCAGGCGCGGGCGCCAGCACACCTCCCATCGCCTCATTTTTCCCCACGCCTTTCTTCTCGGCTTGCGGAGTCAACAATCTTCGACGCAGACGAACCGCCGTCGCAGCCGAACCTTGGTCCACCGCACTCCAGCGCAGAACCACCCCAGCCTTGCGCACCTCAGCCTCGAGTCCCGTCACTGGTCCGGGAGCCTCGCCCGCCAGCACATCCGCCGCATTAGAAAGTCCCGCCGACCGACCGCTGCTGTTCCTCAGCTCAACATAATAGCTAAGCGGCCGCGCCACGCCCTGCCTCAGCCCTTCCGGCAGCGTCTCGCTAAAGCTGCCCGCAGCGCCCGGCGCCACTTCCAGTTCGCCTGCCTCCGCGCACTGCCCCGCCGCGCCTTCCCTCCGGCACACGCGCACCTCAACCTTGTCCTTCAGCAACAGCTTGTCGGTGTTGTTTTTGGGCATCGTCCAGGTCAGCCGAATCTGGTCTCCCGTCCGGCTTGCCACAAGATCCGTCACCGGGTTTGGCAGATTCAGCGACGGCGGCAGCGGCGCGCCCGGCATCCCGCAACCGGCCACAGCCAGTCCGCCTCCAAGCACCAAACCCGCACATCTTCGCACCCAATTCATAGCCTTCCCAGTCTACTGGACCAACTCGCCAATCGATAAGCAACAACGATCGACGGACGCACAACCAGCTTCGAAAACCCAACCACTCCTCGCGTTCGCCAGTCCCCGCTCCCGCACAGTACAATTCGGACGCGCTCCGCCGCAATCCTCAAGCCTCATCCGCCGCCGCGCCCGAGCCCGCTCTCTGGAAAGGAACCTGCCCGCGTGTTGATCTTCGCCGCCGTTCTCGCCATCTTCGTCTACGGAATGATCGCCGCCATGCTCGGCACCATTCTCCCCGAT
>DATKWA010000057.1:0-59036 GCA_035529815.1 Occallatibacter sp.
AACAGCCGGCCTCACCATCCACAAAAAATGGATCGTCGAGTGCGACCACACGCTCAAGGGCGGCGTCTCCGGATACCGCCAATTGCAGGCGCTCGCCCCGCGGCCCACGGCCATCGTCTGCTCCAACGACATGACCGCCATCGGCGTCCTTCGCGCCGCCTACATGGAAGGCCTGCACGTACCCGAGGATCTATCCGTCATCGGCCTCGACGACATCGACTTTGCCGAATTCACTCTTCCGCCCCTCACCACCATTCGTCTCTCCCGGACTGACCTGGCGCACGCCGCTTTTGAAGCCCTCCGCCAGCAGGCAGAAAACCCTGACAGTCCGCATCTGAAGCGCGAGTTTCTCGTCTCCACCAGCCTCGTGGTCCGCGGATCAACCGCCCCGCCCACCAAAGCGCTGCGCTAACAGTTGTTGGCAAAACCTTTGACTTCGTTGATCGGAGAACAACCATGCAAAGACCCAAATTGATTCTTCGCGTTGCCGGTCTCATTTGCGCAGCAGTCGTGCTCGCCTCGTCCCTTCACGCGCAGCAACCCGTCCTCTACGGCAACCCTATCCCGCTCGCAAAAGCCAAAGCCGTAGCTGCCGCCGCCCTGGCCGAAGCCGGGAAAAACGGTTGGCTTATGGCCGTCACCGTCGTCGGCCCCTCCGGCGAACTGGTCTTCTTTGAAAAGATGGACGGCACGCAAATCGGCAGCATTGACCTGTCCATGGCCAAGGCCCGCTCGGCAGTGCTCTTCAAGCGCCCCACAAAAGTATTTGAGGATGCGGTGGCCGCCGGCGGCTCGGGCGTGCGCATTCTGAAAATCCCTGGCGCCATGCCAGTCGACGGTGGTGTGCCAATCGTCGAGAATGGAAAGATCGTCGGCGCTGTCGGCGTCTCCGGCGGCCAGAGTTCGCAGGACGGCCAATGCGCCAACGCCGCCGCGCTGGTTCACTAGAACGACATACACAGCGCGTTCTTCGACTGTTGCTCTTGCAGCAATATTCTGGGTGCCCCAGTTCCCGATTTTGGGACCTGGGAAAGAATACACTTAAAGCACGAAATCTCCTGGACAGAGACTTGGAAAAGTGCGTGCAACGCGTATCTTGCTTCTTGCTCTTGTCGTCAAGCGACTATTGCAGAGTCAGCGCGCTCGCGCATCGCCACAATCTCCGCGCGCGTCTCGTCGCCTGCCATGCGTCTGTCGCTGTAAAGGCGCGGTTCCCCAAACCGCACATCGGCTTTGAATCCGCCTACTCCCAGCACCTTCCATATGTGGTCGACGAACGTCGCGTCTCCATACCAGCAAAGCTCCCGCTCTGCGGTGCCGTCCTCGGTCTCATAGCGAATCGCAGCCGTGGTAATCGGCACACCCAGCGATGTTGCAGGATCGATCAGCCGCGAGTGAAACCGCAGCACTTCACTGCCGTCCGTGCTTGTCCCCTCGGGAAACAGCAGCACCGGAATCGGAATCGATAGCTTGAGCCGCTCGGTCACCTCCTCGGCCGCTGGCTGCGCGCTGGCTCGGCTCGTGCGATCCACAAAAATCGTCCCGCAAATCCGCGCTGCCATTCCGAACACCGGCCACCGGCCAATCTCGCTCTTGGCGACAAAAAAACACGGCATCGCCGCCGACAGCACAAGAATGTCAAGGTAGCTCAGGTGATTCGCGACCACAAGCCCGCGTAAAGGCGGCTGGCCCGTAACCCGGCATTCGATCCCCAGGCCGGCCAGGGCCCGGCGAGACGACTCCTGAGCCCACATTGCGCGCATCTCCAGCGAAACCGAGCCCCGCAACCGCAGTAGCCAGAAGTTGACAATGCTTCGAAGGACCTCGAATCCAAGCGTCACAGCACGCCGGAGTCTCCGCGGGATCATTGCGTCAGGGGAGCAAGAAAACGATGGCGCGCCGCCGCCGACATCGACTTCAGATCGAGCAGAGTCAGGAAATCAATCGTGCCGAACTCGCGGTCCCACGCCGGCGCGGCCGCAATGCGCGCGCCTATCGCAAGGTAGGTCTTCAGAAGCCTTGGAATCTTGACCGAGTGATCAGTGTGAGTTGGCATTTCCTGCCGGACCTGCGGCTGTGCGCAGTGTCCCTGCTGCTCCGCGGGACAAACGTACCGTGCCGTCGGCCTGGTCTCAAACTCCGCGGTCACCCGGTAGGCCTCAAGCTGGCCATACACCTGCCAACCCTCCGCCGGGTCCGTCGAGTTCAAGGAAGAGCAGCCGATCACGTAACGCAGCCCCATGTCGGTAGCATACTGCGCAATCCCTCGCCACAACAAAGTCAGCACTTCGGGAGTCCGGTGCTCGCGGTCAATCGATGCCCGGCCCAGTTCCAGAATCCCCGCACGCAGCGGCTCGAAGGGCGCAAGGTCGAACTCCTGCGCCGAGTAGTACCCAACATTCCGCGCCGCCGAAGCGCCAGACTGCATCCGGTACGTCCCCACAATCCGCCGTGCCGGATTACCCTCCAGCTTGTCTTCCACCAGAAGGTGATCGCAGAAAGGATCGAACTCGTCGCGATCCAATCCCGTCCGGTAAGAGCTCTCCAGCCCCTCGCCCAGCTCGATATTGAAGACCTTGAAGCGCAGCCGGCAAGCGGCATCGCGATCTTCCACCGTCTGCGCCAGCCGCAGGCGGTACCGCCCCACCTCGCCATGAACGCGGAGCCTCTCGGCCGCAACCGGCGCAGCAAGAGTCTGGTTGGGAAAGGAAATCTCCGCTCGGGCGGCGGAAGCAAGGGCGAGGTTCTGCGGTTCTTTCTCGAAGACCTGCGTAGTCACATCAGCAGTATCCGCGCAGCGATGTAAAAGGACAGTCAACCTGCCGCGAATACGGCGCAAAAATCCTCTTCATTCCTTAACGCCAGGTTTGATTCAGCCAGGTTTGACTCAAATTACTGCTTGCAGCCTGCATTTTTTCGCGCTATAACGTGATCTATGAAGACGATCAAGCCAGTCATCGCCGCCGCTGAACTGCTGCTCATCTTCCCGGCCGCCCTCTTCATGTCGGCTCTCTTTGTGCGCGAGTTGCAGCCCCAACAATTCGAACCAGCGCACACTGCACAGCAAATCGTAAGTTGGTATGCGGCCCGCCCACACGTCGGCCTTTGGGTGCTGCTCATTGCTCTGCCTTTGATCGTGCTCACCACCGGTATCTTTACGTTGCTTCGCGTCTGGAACAGCAACGCCGAACTGCGCGGCGCAACGAGGCAAACACTCGCCACCGTTCGCGCCCACCTGGCAACCCTGTTCGTAGCCGCGGCAACTCTCGCAGCCTTCGGCTTCCTCGCCATCGTCGCGCTGCACATGCTCACAGACTGACAGCTCTTGCCGCACCACTCCCAAAATCTATACCCACAACAAAGCCATCTGAATCGATATACATAAAAAATGAACGACCGGGAGTGCGGCTTTTGAAAGCTCACTTCCACCCCGGCCGTTCAAGGAGGCCAAACATGTTCTTTTCGTTGTCTTGATTCCACTGTTGCACAGAAGGCAATAATTCTATGCAAAGGTGCGGCGGGGAAATTCCAGCCCGTCCGCAAATGGAACTGGCGCACGCCAGCCAATCCCAACCCCGCCACGCCACCTTAACAATCCCCGCTCTAAATAAAAGATGCCCCGGCCCCAAGGCTAATAATTCAGGTTCTGCCCTAGCCACCGCTCCACTTCAGCCACGCTCATCCCCTTGCGCTGGCTATAGTCATTCACTTGATCGCGATCGATCTTGCCCAGCGAGAAATAGCGCGACTCCGGATGAGCAAAGTAGAGCCCGCTCACGCTCGATCCCGGCCACATCGCATACGACTCCGTAATCCGGATGCCCGTCTTCGCCTCCGCATCGAGCAACCGCCACAGCGTGCCCTTCTCCGTGTGATCCGGGCAAGCCGGATAACCCGCCGCCGGCCGAATCCCGCGATACTTCTCCTGAATCAGCTCCGCCCGACTCAATCCTTCCGCGCGCCCATAACCCCACTCATCCCGCACCCGCTTGTGCAGGCATTCGGCAAACGCCTCCGCCAGCCGATCGGCAATCGCCTCCGCCATGATCGCGTTGTAATCGTCGTTCCGCTGCCGGAACCCGTCGCACAGCTCCTTCAACCCGATCCCGCTTGTCACGGCAAAAGCTCCAATGTGATCCCGCAGCCCTGTCTCTTTCGGCGCAATAAAATCCGCCAGCGACCGGCACGGTTCGCTACCCTCTCTGTTAGCCTGCTGGCGCAGAAAGTGGAACCGCTCCAGCACCGCGCTGCGCGTTTCATCCGCGTAGAGTTCCACATCGTCGCCCACCGCGTTAGCGGCAAACAACCCATACACGCCGCGCGCCGTAATCAGCTTCTTCTCAATCATCTGGTCCAGCAGCGCATTGCCTTCCGCAAAAATCTGCCGCGCCTGCTCCCCTTGCCGCTCGTCTTCCAAAATCCGCGGATAAACACCCTTCAACTCCCACGTATGAAAGAACGGCGTCCAGTCGATAAACTCCCGCAGCGTCGCCAGCGGAAAATCATCCAGCACCCGCACGCCCGTAAACTCCGGCTTCGGCACATCCTCCGCGCGCCACTTAATCGGAGTCCGCCTCGCCCGCGCCGTCTCCAGCGCCACAACCTGCTGCCGCGGCGCGGCATGCGTCTTGCGCAGCTTCTCATACTCCGCGCGATGCTCGGCCACAAACGCCGCCTTGCCATCCTCGCTCAGCAAACTCGTCGTCACCGGCACCGCCCTGCTCGCATCCAGCACATGCACCACCGGCTCGCTGTAGTGCGGCGCAATCTTCACCGCCGTATGCGCGCGGCTGGTCGTCGCTCCGCCAATCAGCAGCGGCAGCTTGAACCCCTGCCGCTCCATCTCCCGCGCCACATGCACCATCTCGTCCAAAGACGGCGTAATCAACCCGCTCAGCCCGATCAGGTCCGCCTTCTCTGCCTTCGCGCGCTCCAGAATCTTCTCGCACGGCACCATCACGCCCATGTCGATCACTTCGTAGTTATTGCAGGCCAGCACCACGCCCACAATGTTCTTGCCAATGTCGTGCACGTCGCCCTTCACGGTCGCGAGCACAATCTTTCCCTGTGCGCTCACCGTCCCGCCGGCCGCAACCGTCGCCGCCTTCTCCGCCTCCATAAACGGCGTCAGGTGCGCCACCGCCTTCTTCATCACCCGCGCCGACTTCACCACTTGTGGCAAAAACATCTTGCCCGCGCCAAACAGGTCACCCACCACGCCCATGCCGTCCATCAGCGGCCCTTCAATCACCGCCAGCGGCCGCCCCAGCTTCACGCGCGCTTCTTCCGCGTCCAGCTCAATGTAGGCGTCAATCCCCTTCACCAGCGCGTGAGATATCCGCTCCTCCACCGTGCCGCTGCGCCACTCCTCGGTCTTCTTTTCTTCCGCCGCCGCGCCGCCGCCGGCAGCCTTCAGCTTCTCGCCGTGCTCCACCAGCCGCTCCGTCGCATCAGCGCGCCGATTCAGCAGCACGTCCTCCACCAGCACCTTCAGCTCCGGCTCAATCTCCTCGTACACCTCAAGCATCCCCGCGTTCACAATGCCCATGTCCATGCCAGCCGCAATCGCGTGATACAAAAACGCCGAGTGCATCGCCTCGCGCACTTTGTTGTTGCCTCTGAAGCTGAACGAAATGTTTGACACGCCGCCGCTCACCTTCGCATGTGGCAGGTTTTCCTTGATCCACCGCGTCGCCCGGATAAAGTCGACCGCGTAGTTGTTGTGCTCCTCCATGCCCGTCGCAACGGTCAAAATATTCGGATCGAAGATAATGTCTTCCGCCGGAAAACCGACTTCATCCACAAGAATCCTGTACGCCCGCTCGCAAATCCTGATCCGGTCCTCAAACGTCGCCGCCTGGCCCTGCTCGTCAAACGCCATCACCACCACAGCCGCGCCATACTTCAGCACCGCCGCCGCGCGCTCGCGAAATGTCTCCTCGCCCTCCTTCAGCGAAATCGAATTCACAATGCCCTTGCCCTGCAGGCACTTCAACCCCGCCTCAATCACCTCCCACTTCGACGAATCCACCATGAACGGAACCTTCGCCACCTCCGGCTCGCTTCCTAACAAATGGAGATAGCGCGTCATCGCCGCCACCCCATCAATCATCCCCTCGTCCATACAGATGTCGATCACGTTCGCCCCGTTCTCCACCTGCTGCCGGGCAACGCTCACCGCTTCCTCAAACTTCCCTTCCTTCACCAATTTCGCGAACTTCGGCGACCCCGCCACATTCGTCCGCTCGCCAATCATGATGTACACGCCCGGTTGCTGCGTAAACGGCTGCGACCCCGACAATCGCAGCGGCCGCGTCTCCACGCTCGCAGCCGGCGTCGTATCCTCCGCACCAACTCCGCGTGCCCCATCCATCGCGGGACCGGGGCCCCCAAGGACAGGTCTTCGTCCTTGGGGTGGCTGGGCGATGGGTGGGAAGGTACGAACCACACCTTCCGAACCCCCGCCGGCCCACTCCCGCGGATGCCGTCCCTCCAGCGCCTTCGCAATCGCCGCGATATGCTCCGGCGTATTCCCGCAGCACCCTCCGGCAATATTGATCAGCCCACCCTGCGCAAACTCGCCCAGGTACCGCGCCATATCCTGGGGCCCCAAATCAAACCCCGTCTCCGACAGCGGATTCGGCAGCCCCGCATTCGGATAGCACGAAATCGCCGCCGTCGACTTCTCCGCCAGCTCCTCCAGAAACGGATACATCATGTCCGGTCCCAGCGAGCAGTTCAGCCCCACCGAAAGCGGCTTCACATGCTCCACCGCATTCCAGAAGGCCTCAATCGTCTGCGCGGAAATCATCGTCTCGCCGCCGCGCCCAACCGCCGCCGAAATCATCACCGGCAGCTCCTTGCCCTCGGCGTCAAACACCTCGCGCAGCGCCACCAGCGCCGCCTTCGCATTCAGCGAGTCAAAAATCGTCTCAACCAGCAGCAAATCCGACCCGCCCGCAATCAGCGCCCGCGCCTGCCTGGCATACGCATCCTTCACCTGGTCGAACGTCACCACCCGGAAGCCCGCATCGTCCGCGTCCGGAGAATTCGACAGCGACACCGTCAACGGCCCCAGCGCACCGGCCACAAACCGCTGCCGCCCCGTCGCATTGCCCACCCGATCGGCCCACTCCCGGCACTGCCGCGCAGACTGCTCGTTGATCTCCCACGCCAGATCGTTCAGAAACTTGTCATCGACAATCTTCTGGTAAAACTCCGGATCCTTCCGCCCGCCGTGCTCCCGCGGGTCCTCGACAAAAAACTCGCTCTGCGCAATGTTCGTCGCGCCAAACGTATTCGTCTCGATAATGTCCGCGCCGGCCTCCAGAAAACGCCGGTGAATGTCCATAATCATCTTCGGCTGCGTCAGAGAGAACAGATCGCCGTTATTCAGCAGCCCCTTGCCTGAGTTCTTGAACCGCTCCCCGCGGATATCCGCCTCCGTCATCCCGTAGGTGCGGATCGTCGTCCCCATCGCCCCATCAATAATGGCAATGCGGTTCTCCAAAATCTTCTTAAGAGGATGTTTGTCGATACCCGTCAAATTTGCTCCCGGCCTCACCGGCCGCGCCCGCTGAAAACTCAATCTCGGTCAAAAAGGAAAGCGGCCTGCTATCAAGCATATCGGAGCCAGCGCACCTCCCCGAGCATTTCCCGCCCAACGGACCCGAACCGGCACTGGACGGTCCCCACAGCCACCCCAGCCGCGCGTCTTTATCCGATGCTCTAGACTGGAATCTGGACTCCCATGATGAAGTTTTTCGGCAGCAAGAACGATCCGCCCGCCCCCGATCCCGACGCAGCCACTGAAGCCCCCACTGGGGGCCAGGGCCTCTTCGCCCGCATGAAGCAGGCCGTCTCGCGCACCCGCGAGTCGCTCTCCTCCAAAATCGAATCCGTCGCCGCCCTCACCCGCACCGTCGACGAGCAGGACCTCGAAGACCTCGAGTCCGCCCTGCTCCAGAGCGACCTCGGCGTACAAACCACCACCGCCATCCTCGACGCCTTGCGCGACCGCGCCCGCCGCCAGGCCATCCAGGGCGGTCAGGAACTCCGCGACCTCTTGAAGCAGCAAATGGTCGCAATCCTTACTGCCCCGCAGCGCGAAATCCCCACCCCCGCCGAGCCCCCCAAAGTCACATTCCTCGTCGGCGTCAACGGAACCGGCAAAACCACCACCAGCGGCAAGCTAGCCGCCTTCAGCCGCGCGCAAAACCACTCCGTCCTCCTCTGCGCCGCAGACACCTTCCGCGCCGCCGCCATCGAGCAGCTTGAAGTCTGGGCCACCCGCTCCGGAGTTGAAATCATCAAAACCAAACCCGGAGGCGACCCCGCCGCCGTCCTCTACGACGCCGTCTCCGCCGCCAAAGCCCGCAACATCCAGGACCTCTACGTCGACACCGCCGGCCGCCTCCACACCAAATCCGGCCTCATGGACGAGCTCGACAAAATGCGCCGCACCGCCGCCCGCCTCATCCCCGGCGCACCCCACGAAGTGCTCCTAGTCATGGACGCCACAACTGGCCAGAACGGACTCCAGCAAGCCCGCCTCTTCACCCAGTCCGCCGGCGTCACCGGCATCGTCCTCACCAAACTCGACGGCACCGCAAAAGGCGGCATCGCCGTCGCCATCGCCAAAGAGATGAACCTCCCCGTCCGCTTCGTAGG
This sequence comes from Occallatibacter sp., assembly GCA_035529815.1. Lineage (GTDB taxonomy): Bacteria > Acidobacteriota > Terriglobia > Terriglobales > Acidobacteriaceae > Telmatobacter. The sequence continues at coordinate 8,671 of DATKWA010000057.1, forward strand.
CGTAGGCGAAAAAATGTCCGACCTCCTGGAATTCTCCCCCGAAGCCTTCATCGATTCATTGCTGGGATAGCGCAGACGAACTCGGCTGAAGCCAGCCGGGCGGAACCTTTCGATTACTGTCGTCCCCGGAAACACACGCATTGCAAGCGCTTGGAACTCTTGGAAGTGTTTCAACTTCCAATGCAAACGCAATCATTTCTTGCCCTTCGGGACGAATCGGACGCGCAAGTCTCTCGTAATGGACTTCAATAAGTCTGGTCCCTTTGCCACCTTGTCGTAGTCCTTCTCGCCGCCCTTCTTCAACTGCTTGGCGGCTAGATTTTCGTATTTCTTCCGAACCCGCTCCCAAGGTTTTCGTAATGAATGCTCTGTTAGCAGAGCGAGATCAAGGGTTTCTATTTTTGAAGAACTTATATGCGCGCAAGTCGCCGTCTCACAGACTGCATACATCGAAAGGTAGAACAGTAAGTTGCGGCGGTGGATCGCCTCCGATTCCACCGTTTCAAGGAAGGCTTCAATCTTTCTAGTGACCTCCACCACTTTGATGTACAAAGTCAGCGAATAGCGATCCTCTCCAGAACTTCTCTTCCCGAATATGGAATCGTATTTCTCGTCATCGACGAGGTATCCCTTTGGTCGGGCACGAGCATCGTCAGGTCGCTGCAAGACGACGGCAATCATTGCCTGAGCCACTTCAATAACGCTCACAATGCTCTCTACTGGTTTACCTTTTTCCCTGTAATAGCCCTTACGACGGTCATAGTACAGGCCTTTGCTGTGAAATGCTCCTTCTAGCTGGCGGTGAATCGCGTCAGTGGTCCTCAACGCCTCGGCTGGCATTTCGTTTTGGCTATTTGTACATTTAATAATGGCGTCTCTCGTAGATTTGTCAGAAATCTTGATAACGCGAACCATCAGGCGGCGAGCATCTTCCTTCGGCCCGTTGCCCGCAGAAAAGTGGGCAAATATCTGTCGCGAAGTCTGCAACCCATTGACGATTTGCGGATCATGGATTTCCAACTCGAGGAACCCGGAGGTCGTGGTGGATTTCTCCGCCAAGATCGTAATGCCATTGTTCAAAAGCCAGAATTCAGGTCCCCCTACACTCTTGAGGGTGTCCGCAATGCCCTTGTTTATATGGCTGTGAGGCCAGTATCCTCGCACATTGGAATCGAAGAATCGCTCAGCTACCTTACCATCAGCATCGCTGATGAAGGAGTAATAATCCGGCAGCCTCACAAGGCCAATCTCCCCCTCCTCTGTGGACATCGGCTGCGAGGCCCACTTTAGTACCTTTTTGTTTGGAGGTCGAGTCTGCACCTGTGTGTACAAAGCAGTCGCATTGGCAAAAGTGAATTTCGGTTCTGCGTGAGAAAAGTAATATTTGCACCGCTCTAATACACGCACTCTGGCCTTCTCACAATCGGCGTCTGGCGGAACATCTTTCTTAATGATATAGATGAATTCGACGGAGAGCGGCGGTGTTTCCCCGACGACTATGCCGAACTTATCCTTAAACAATCGCATCAACGCGATCAAATCGGAATGATAGGTCGAATGGTAATCGGATTTGCTTTTCGACAAATCTAGGAGATCGTCAACAAACCAATAGAGCTTGTCTACGGCAACTGGGGAAAATCCCTCATTGCTCTTGACTTGCATAACAACAAGCTTGAATTCCGGCCTTTCTTTCGGTTTTATTTCCGTCTCAGTGTCAACGAGTTCGCCATTCGCTAGGATATAAAATGCGTCAACTCCTCCGTCTTGGCCAGCACCAACGATTCCCGATTTCAGTTCGCTGTCGCTCAGGTCGAACGACCTTGCAAACTGTTCAACGCAATAATACTCCCACACATTGAGGTCCTTCGGCGGATTCGGAAACCGATTCTTTCTCCAATTGTCGAAGTTACTTTGAAGGGCTATCTCGTCGTTCTTTCCCATGGCGCGCTGACCTCCAACGACAACCATGGTACACCTCAGCCGTGGTGTAACCCTCTGACAGTCGACTCGCAGATATTATCGCCGGTGCAGGGTCTCCGGTGCCGGGTGCCCCAGGTCCCTCGCATTTGGGGACCTGGGAGTGACATCGAACAATAGCCCAGTGTCCCATTCGTTCCTTTTTTTCTTTGGAATCGACAGCAAGCGGCGAATTCGTCAGCCTCGCGCCTGACCCTGAGCCCCAACCTCCATCCCCTCCGCCACCTTCCCCAACCGCCGGTACGACTCCAGCCGCGCCGCGTGATCCCACGTGTCCGTCACCGCGATAATCTCATCGGCCCCGGTCGCCTCCTGCAGGCTCCGCAACCCTGCCTCAACCGTCGTCTCCGACCCCACAATCGCCGCGCGCAGCCTGCTCTCCACCGCGATCCGCTCTCCGGCCGTCCAGAGCCCCTCCATCGAATCCACCGGCGGAAGCAACTCCACCGGCTGATTACGAATCAGCCGCAGAAACCGCTGCTGAGGCGTCGTGAAAAGCCGTTGCGCCTCAGCGTCCGTCTCTGCGGCAATCACCGCCACGCCCACCATCAGCCATGGTTGCTGCAGAACCTCGCTCGGCCTGAACTGCGTCCGATAAAGCCGTGCCGCCGGCTCCAGCAACTCCGGCGCAAAGTGTGCCGCAAAGGCGAAGGGCAGCCCCAACATCGCCGCCAGTTGCGCGCTGAAGTCGCTCGAGCCCAGCAGCGTGATCGGCACGCGGCTTCCCTGTCCCGGAAACGCCTTCACCGCCTGCCCCGGCTTCTCCGGCCCAAGATAAGTTCTCAGCTCCTCCAGCAACGCTGGAAAATCGTCGCCGCCCTGCCCTGAATCGCGCCGCAGCGCGCGCATGGTCTGAAAGTCGCCGCCCGGCGCACGACCCAGGCCCAGATCGATCCGCCCCGGATACAGCGCCTCCAGCGTTCCGAATTGTTCAGCCACAACCAGCGGAGCGTGATTCGGCAGCATTACCCCGCCGCTGCCCACGCGGATCCGTTGCGTTGCGCCGGCCACATGCCCAATCAGCACCGGCGTCGCCGAACAGGCGAGCCCTGCGATCGAGTGATGCTCCGCGAGCCAGAATCGCCGGTAACCCCACTCCTCTACATGCCGCGCCAGATCGACTGTGCGCGCGATCGCGCTTCCCGCGGCCTCATCCGGCCGCATCCCTACTAAATCCAGTACCGAGACAGGTAAACTCATGCACCATTAGATGACGCCGAAGGCCAATCGATCCACGCCGTAGCCTTCGAGTTCTCAAGTGTGTGGAGGATTGCCGAATCCCAGGTCTCGCCTCTGAGACCTGGGATTTGGATCTTTCGCTCTAAGGAAATTTAGATCTCGCTAAGACCCGAAAATTTCATCCCGCACTGGAAACGGCCCTGTTCATCACCTTCAACAGCCCTTCCATCGAACGTTTTGTCGTCTCCTGATGGCTGAGCCCGGGCGCTTGGAACTCGCATTCCAGCGACATCGTTCCTTGATAACCGTTGCGCATGAGCGCACGAAACTGCCCGGCCAGGTCAATCTGCCCTTCATCCGGAAAACATTCCTTGCAATGCGTAAGGTTGTCCTGGCAGATCATGCCTTTTAAATGCATATGCCAGATTCTTTTCTTATCCAGCGCGTCGTAGCCGTTCGGGTAAGAAACTTCACCGCGCGAATAGCCGTTGCCAACATCCCAATTCGCGCCCACGTTGTGCGCCGATGCCGCTTTGTTCAGTATCGCGGCAAGTTCATGCCCCGTGGCCGCGTTGCACGATTCTTCGTTTTCGATCACCAGCCGCACACCGGCGCTGCGCGCCACTTCGTCGGCCTTCTCAAGCTCTTCCGCGATTCTTCCTGTAATCGATTCCGGCTGCGCAACCCGCCAGAACGTAAACCCGCGAATCTTGTCCGCGCCCAGCGTATGCGCGCGCTCGCAGGCACGTTTCAACAGATCCATCTGCTGCCCGTAGGGGTACTTGTCCTTTCCTGTGGCATTCATGGGCGTCGTGCCGGGCAACAGGCACTTGTACAACGCCGAGTCAATCACCGAGACGCGGAATTGATACTTGTCCAGCAACTGCTTGATCTGTTGAACCTGCTGCGGACTCGCCTCGGTGTTGTACACGCCGTAGACCGCGCGGATCTCCACCCAATGCAGTCCGTAGCCGCGCATGATCTTGAGAGCCTCTTCGAAATCCTGCGAGAACCCATCGCTGATGGCCCCCAGTTTGAACCGCGACAAAGCTTGTTGCGTCGTTGCTCCCCAGCTATTCATCGCGCAACAAAAAAGAGCCGCATTCTTCAGAAATGTACGCCTCTGCATCGGGATGTTCCTTTCCTTTTCGGTTGTCAAATCAGATTGTTTGAAGCACACGCTGGAGTCCGTCCATCGATTCCACGCTCGAAGAGAATTGATCCTGGCGCGAATTCCGGTAGCGCGTCTCAACAGACAACGTTCCCGAATAATTTATGCGCTTCAGTGCCTCAAGCTGGCCGGTGAAGTCAACCCTCCCCGCCCCAATCGGTTTCCAGCCCTTGCCGTCGGCGTCTTTCAAGTGAATGTGGCTGATGCGGCTGTTGTCGAGCAGATTCCACGTTCTCGGATACGGCTGCTCTCCCATTTCATACGCGTTGCAGGGGTCCCAGTTGTGCATCAATCGTCTGTCTGGAATGGCCTTGAACAGACGCGCTGTTTCTTCGCCCGTGCCCACGTTGCAATCGTATTCGTTCTCCACCAGCAGCGTCACGTCTTGCTCTTTGGCAACCGCAAGGGCCTTCTGCAGTTGTTCCACCACACGGTCAAAGACGGCCGCAGGCTGCGCAACCCGCCTGAAAGTAAAGATCCGCAGCCTGTCTGCGCCTAACAAATGCACCGCATCCGCCGCACGTTTCAAGTCTTCCAGTTGCCTTCCAAAATCGTTCAACCTTGGATCGACGTATGCCGGAGCTTCCCCGACCGGAGTTGTACCCGGCAAGGTGATCTTGAAAATCGCCGTGTCCAGAACGGAGAGCCGCACCCCTGCGTCATCCAGTTGCCGCTTCATCTGTTTCAGCTCGTCTTGAGTTGACTCCGCATAAACGTAGCGCTTCTGTCCATCCGAATTTAGATAACGAATTTCTGCCCAGCGCAGGTGATATCGAGGAAAGAATCGCTTCAACACCACCTGAAGATCAAAATCAACCTGGTCAGTGATGATTCCCAGCTTCCATTGGTAATCAACCCTGTCCGCAAAGGCGCGAACCGCAGAACCGATGAGTGCGCTCGCGCCCAGTTGATTGAAAGTTCTCCGGTTCACTTTTGTTCCTTAGTACAACGCAAGGAGCACTCCAGCACCGCGCAAGGCAACCGAGCCTCTCACCGCACCCAACCAATTCCGACCCTTCCCGAGCCATTGAAACGAGCTGAATCAGGCACTACACAATTTCGGGAACAGTGAATGGCAATCGATAGCCGCGGTCGCCGTCTTTCAGCAGACGATTCGCCTCGTCATCTCCAATCACCTGCTGCGTCTCTGGCTCGAAATTGAGAGTTCTTCCCAGCCGGTAGGAAGCGTTCGCAAGGTGAATCATGGCGCACGAGATATGGCCCTCTTCAATCGGCGCATTCAACGCCGCCGCATTCCGGCTCGTCACGCACTCAATAAAGTTCTTGAAGTGATCGAGCTCAACGCCGCCCTTCACCGCAGGCTGCTGTTCCTGATCTCGCCCTAGCCAACTGACGAACGTTGTTGCATCCTCGTCGCCGGTCGACAAATATCCCTTTGATCCGTAGAAAATGTTTCCGACCGTATTGTGGCTGCCGGACATAGGCCCCAGCTTCGGTTGTCCGTTCGCGTTCTTCGGCGCCGGAGTTCCCAGCGCAACTGTTCCAATCTCGGCTTCATGATTCGTTATCCAATGTCTCACTTCGAAGTTGATTGCCTTGCGCTTTCCCTCCGGCAAATCAAACTCGAAACTGCAATTGAGATCGTTCGGCGTTTGTTGATCGTCGTCGAACATGAAATGCCCGCCCATCGCGCTCACTTTATTCGGGAATTTCACCCCCATTCCCCATCGCGCAACGTCGATTTGATGAACTCCCTGATTTCCTAAATCGCCGTTTCCATACGTCCAATTAAAATGCCAGTTATAGTGAAACCGATTCCTGGTAAACGGGTGCACCGGAGCGGGTCCCATCCATAAGTCGTAATCCACGCCCGCAGGCACTGGTTGCACCGGCGCATGGCCAATCGTGTCACGCCATTTGAAACAAAGTCCCCGAGCCATATACACATCGCCCAGGTAGTTGTCCCTCATCTTTTGAACCATCTCGCGAGCCGCCGAAGCCGAACGAATCTGCGTGCCATGCTGCACAATGCGCTTGTAGCGCTGCGCGGCTTTCACCAGTTGCTGGCCTTCCCAAAGATTGTGCGAACATGGTTTTTCAACATAAACATCCTTACCGGCCTGGCACGCCCAGATCGCTATCAAAGAGTGCCAGTGATTCGGCGTTGCAATTGAGATTGCGTCAATCGAGTGGTCTTCGAGCAGTTTGCGAACGTCAGTGTAAGTCGCCGGCTTCGCAAGACCCATCTGCTCCATTTGTGCCGTTCGCTGCCTCAGTACGTTGTCATCCACGTCGCACAGCGCCGCAATCTCCACGTTCGGAATCTTGGAGAAGTTCTTCAGATGATCGCCGCCACGGCCATGCAGCCCGCAAATGGCAACGCGCACACGGTTGTTCGCCCCCAGCACCTTGCCGCTTGCCATCAGGGCAACACCGCTCGCGGCTCCGCCGCTCAAAAAATCCCGCCTATTCAAATTGTTGGTCATGTCATCCTTCCAGAAAAATACTTCTTAGCTCAGATGTTTCAGAGTTTCTTCCACCAGCCGCTTCGTCCCTGCAACCGGATCGCCGTTCGCTGTGTCGTACTCCATCGAAAAGTAGCCGCGATAGGACGTCTGCTTCGCAAGCTCGAACATCGACCGCAGATCGACCGTATCAATTTTGCCGTCGCGGTCCTGAACCGCATCTTTCACATGGCACATGTTCCAAACGTGCCGCAGCATGGCTTCTACGGCTTCATGGTTGAATTTATGGTCGTGCCCAGCCAATGAATTACCAAAGTCCGGCAGCGCACGCAGATAGCGGCTCTTCACCTTCTCAATCACGGCAACCAGGAAGAACGGATCTTCAGACACGGCGTTGTCGTTTTCGAGATTGACCACAACACCCTTGCGCTCTCCATACTCGGCCATTTCGCCCAGGCTGTTTGCCGCCAGCGCAACATCCGGTTTTTCGCCCTCGTGCCCCGCAACGTGCTGCCGAACGCTTGGCGATCCAACTGCGGCAGCAATATCGATGCATTTCTTGCCGTACTCCACCGCTTCCTGACGAATCGCCGCGTCCGCCGCGTAAAAGCGCCTGCCAGAAAGCGCCAGATCGACAATATGCGAATGGGCCTTCTCGAGCGCTGCCCGAAATGCGTCAATATAAGTTGGATCAACAGAGCTGAAGTGATCGAGCAGCGGATTGATGTTGTGGACACCAAACTTATCCGCCACATAAGCCGGGAACTCTTTCAAATCCATTCCCGCCATGCCGGGTTTCCAAGCGCGATTCGTCGGACTCTTAATCAGCGTTCGAAACGGATAAGACGTCACCGCGAGTCTGTCCAGCGGCTTCCGGGGAAATTCTATAGAGGGGTTCGCAGAGGTCTCTGCCAAGGCAGCGCTTAGTAAAGGTGGGCCCAGAAGCAAAGTTCCTGAAATGCTTTTGAGGATTTCCCGTCGTGTGCGACAAAACAGCAATCCACTTGAAGCGGTCATTGCGAGGAATTCTATCGGGTTGAATTAAGTCGAGTCAAGAATTAATTCAATTTCACCAGATTTCCCGTTTTGTCTTTTGGCTGCGGATCAATAGACCCCATTCCCCTCCGCCGCCGTCGTCGTCGCATTTCCACCAACGCCAGAGCCGCGTAACCTTGCGCACGGCCGGCCCCACCGCTCTAAGCCCCCGCACCAATACCATCCAGCTCGGCCACAATTTCCTCCGTCAACTCCAGCGTCGCCGCCGCAAGATTCTCGCGCAAATGCCCTACCGACGACGTGCCCGGAATCAGCAGCACATTCGGCGAGCGCCGCAGCAGCCAAGCCAGAGCCACCTGCATCGCCGTGGCCCCAACCAGCGCCGCCACTTCGTCCAGCTTCGACGATTGCAGCGGCGAAAACCCTCCCAGCGGAAAGTACGGCACGTACGCAATCCCCTGCGCGGCCAGCGCATCAATCAATCCATCGTCGCCGCGCTGGGCCACGTTATAGAAATTCTGAATGCAAACGATCTCCGTGATCTTTTGCGCCTCTGCCAGCTGCGCGGCAGACACCGTGCTCAGCCCGATATGCCGAATCAGCCCCTGCTGTTTCAACTCGGCAAGCGCCGTCAGCGGTTCCTCAAACGGCGCGTCCTCCGGCCCCATAAACCCGCCCAGACGCAGGTTCACTACATCCATCGCATCCAGGCCAAGATTGCGCAAGTTGTCGTGCACCGCGGAGAGTATCTCCTGCCGCGAGCGCGCATGCGGCCACGATCCGTCGCTGCCCCGCCGCGCGCCCACCTTGGTCACAATCACCAAACCCTCCGGGTAAGGATGCAGCGCCTCCTTGATCAGTTGATTGGTTACATACGGCCCGTAATAATCGCTCGTGTCAATATGGTTCACGCCCGCAGCAATGGCCTCGCGCAGCACGGCAAGCGCCCCCGGAACATCCCGCGGCGGACCCCAGATGCGTTTGTCGCCATCTCGTCCCGTCAGTTGCATTGCGCCATATCCCATGCGGTTCACAGTGAGTGAACTGCTCAGAAACGTAAATGTGCCGCCAGGAATTGATTGCTCCGTCATATCTCTCCTCAGACTTCAGCCAATATCTCAATATTAAGTATTGACTCGTACCATTCATTAGGTGAAGAATCCTTCCGATCAGGAGTTCGCGTTGGAACAAGCGTTCGCCGGGTGCCACATCTGCGGCTGCCCTCTGGGCAACGCGTCTTTGCTTTTGCGCCAGAGGCAGGGTCGCAGGAAGCCCCGTGCCCCATCCTTTCCGCTCTTTTCTGCCGAAAGGGTGGGAGAGATCAACACTCGACTGCTGGCACCCCACAGCAATCAACAAATCAACGCCCCCAAAACTGCTATAACTGAAATCCGAGACTAAATGACCACCCACGAACAAGACCTCCACTGGATGCACCGTGCCCTCGACCTCGCCCACCGCGGCATCGCCCTCACCGCACCCAACCCCACCGTCGGCTGCGTCCTGCTCGACCGCTCCGGCCAGCTCGCCGGCGAAGGCTGGCACGAGTACGACCTGCTCGACCACGCCGAAGTCGCCGCCCTCAAAGCCGCGCAGCAGGCCGGCATCTCCGTCCAGGGCGGCACCGCCTACGTCACTCTCGAGCCCTGCAACCACACCGGCCGCACCCCACCCTGCACCCAGGCACTCATCGCCGCCGGCCTCAGCCGCGTTGTCGCCGCCACAGTCGACCCCAACCCTGCCGTCGCCGGCCACGGCATGCAGACCCTCAAAGCCGCCGGCATCCAAACCACCGTCGGCCTCTGCGAGCAGCAAGCACGCCGCCTCAACGAACCCTTCGCCCGCTGGAGCCAGCACAAGCTTCCCTTCGTCCTCATGAAGGTCGCCATGACCCTCGACGGACGCATCGCCCCGCCCATTGCCCTTCATCAACCCCGCCAGCCCTACTGGATCACCAGTGAAGAGGCCCGCGCTGCCGTCCAGCCGCTCCGCTGGCAGGCAGACGCCGTCCTGGTCGGCGTCGACACTGTCATCGCGGACGACCCCCATCTCACTGACCGCAGCGGTCTCCGCCGCCGCCGCCCCTTGCAGCGCCTCATCCTCGACTCAGCCCTCCGCATGCCCCTCGATTGCAAACTCATCAACACCGTCCAGGACGACGTCATCATCTTCACCGTCTCCAGCAACCGCGCACACATCGCCGATCTCCGCTCCCGCGGCATCCGCGTCGAAATCCTCCCGGCAGTCAATGGCCGCGTCCCCCTCGACAAACTCCTCGACTTCCTGGGCCGCGAAGGCATCCTCACCCTGCTCACCGAAACCGGCGCGCGCCTCAACACCGCCCTGCTCGCCGGCAATCTCGTTGACCGTGTCCACTTCTTCGTCTCCCCCCAGATCATGGGCTCAGACGCCGTCTCCGCCTTCAACAGCGTACCCAACGCCATCCACATGGCCCAGGTCGAATTCGAACGCTACGGCAATGACATCGGCCTCTCATCCCTCCTCAAAGACCCCTGGCCACCTGCGCCCCAGTCGTGAACCGCGAGCCGCCGCCCCAGCATCGAATAAAATAGGAGTCAGAGGGCGCATCCCGCCCTCTGCCCGTCGCTCCAAACCGGAAAGGCCTGCTCCATGTTGTCGAAAACCGTTCTCACGGCCATCGTCTCCCTCATCGGACTCTGCGGCGTCCTCGTCTGGCGCGTTCGCGAGGGCCGCACCGCCGTCACCGCCCGCAAGATTCTCATTCCCCCCATGGGCATGGCCACCGGCTTCTCCATGTTCTTTGTCCGGGCCTTTCGCTTTCCCCTGGAGTGGGCTATCGCCGCCTTTCTCACCGGCGCAATCCTCCTCGCCTGGCCGCTGCTCGCCACCTCAAGCCTCCGCCGCGAAGGCGACGCCATCATGATGAAGCGCTCCGGCGCATTCTTCGCCGTCGTCATCGTTCTCGCCGCCGTCCGCTACTTTGCCCGCGACTATTTCGACTCTTACCTCACGCTCGAGCAAACCGGCGGCCTCTTCTTCGTCCTCGCCTTCGGCATGATTCTCCGCTGGCGCCTCAGCCTCTACCTCTCCTACCGCGCCCTCACCAGCGCCGCGCCCGAACTCGATGCCGCCATGGAAGAAGCCAGCAACTAAATCCTGTCCACTAAAATAGAACCATGTTCACCGGCATCATCGAGCAGACCGGCACCATCGTCAGCCTCAAGGACACAGGCGGAGTCCGCCGTCTCACCGTCGAAGCGCCCGGCCTCGCCGCCCGTCTCCGCGAAGGCGACTCACTCGGCGTCTCCGGCGTCTGCCTCACCGCCCTCGACGTAAACCCAACGCTCTTCCACGCCGACCTCGCCCAGGAAACCCTAGACAAAACCTCCCTCGGCTCGCTCGCCCCCGGCGCACGCGTCAATCTCGAACTGCCCACCGCCGCCGGCTCACCGCTCGGCGGCCACATCGTCCAGGGCCACGTCGACGGCTGCGGCATCATGACCGCTCTCGATCCAGTCATCCCCGCGTCCAGCCCGCAGTTCGACAAGCAGACCACCGACTGGACCCTCAAAGTCCACGTCCCCGAGAACGTTCGCCCCTGGATGGTCCCGAAAGGCTCGGTCGCCGTTGAAGGCATCAGCCTGACGATCGCAGATTTTGACGGCGAAACCGTCACCATCGCCATCCTGCCGCTCACCTATTGGCGCACAAATCTCCACACGCTCGCCCCCGGCGCGCCCGTCAATGTGGAAGCGGATGTTTTGGTAAAGCTGGCCCACGCCCAGCTTCAGGCCAACAAGCAGCCCGACTTCGATCTTACCGAGTCCTGGCTCGTAGCTTCCGGCTATTGATTTCGGCAGCAATGATTCGCGCGATTCTGCTATAATTCAACCAGTCAATATGACTGGTCACTTTATGCAGACAATCCAGGCATCGGAAGCCAAAACCAAATTCCTCAGCATCCTCGACGAAGTTGAGCGCGGCGAAAGCATCATCGTCACCCGCCACGGCAAGCCCATCGCGCGCATCGTCCCCGAAGCCGAGATCGATCGCGAGCGTGTCGAACGCGCCATGCGGAGCATTCGGGAGATTCGGAAGCGCACCAAGCCCGTCTCAATCGAGGAGATCCTTCAAATGCGTGATGAAGGACGCATGTGACCATGCGTTTCGTCCTCGACGCATCCGTGACGATCACCTGGGTCATGCGCGACGAGGAGCATCCCCTCGCCGATCTTGCTTTCCACCAGCTTCAATCCGGCTCGGCAATCGTTCCCGGCATCTGGTGGTACGAAATCAGAAACATCCTTGTGTTGAATGAGCGCCGAGGTCGAATCGCTCCCGAAGATTCGGCTCAGTTTCTCCGCGATCTTCAGCAACTCTCAATCGAGATCGATTTTCCCCTCGACGATACTCGGGCACTGAGCCTCGCGCGCGAACATACGCTCACCGTCTACGATTCCGCATACCTGGCTCTTGCCATGCGCGAACAACTGCCACTGGCCACCCTCGACAAAGTCCTTGCCTCAGCTGCACGTTCCGCCGGCGTCCCTCTCTTGGCCTAGCGCCTCCGCAACCAGTGCAAACTAAGGCTTCGCCACCAGCTTTGGCGGCTCCCTCAGATACTCGTCGCCCGTCCGCGCCAAAATCTGCTGCCGCCGGTCGGCCAGCACCTTCAACTGCGTCGTCACCGCGATGAATTCCTTCTGCTCATCCGCCGTCAGCCCCGGCGCAGCAGCGTTCGCCTTGCCCGCGTCCGCAATCCCGTTCAGCGCATCCAGCCGCGCCTGCAGCCGAGGCATCTCCCGATCAATCAGCACCGGATGAATCACCGGCGTCTTCGTCCGTCCGCTGGCCACATCGTTGCGGTTGTTCTCGCCCCACGCCGGCAAAATCCCCACGTGCCCCACTTCCACGCGCACGCCACCCGGCCCGTAGTCCTTCTTCACCGCAGAGAACAGCCCAATCAGCGAGTCCCGCGGATCGCCATCCTTGTCCGGCATCAGCCCGTCCACATATGTCCGCGACTGGTTCGACAAAAAATTCCCCAGCGAATAAAAGATCACCGTATTGCGCCCATCCGCCGTCTTGTAGGTCTCCACCTGCTGCAACACATGCGGATGGCTCCCCACAATCACCGATGCGCCCGCGTCCAGCATCTTGTGCGCCACTTCCACATCTTCCGGTCGCGGAGCAGGCGCGTACTCAATCCCCCAGTGAACGGAAATCACCAGTAAATCGCACTGCGCGCGCGCCGCCTTCACCGCCGCAATCACGCCCGCCTCGTCCATCCCCGGCGCGCCGCCCGCCTCGCCCGGATAGGGGAAAAAATTCACATGCGGCAGATCGTCCTTGTCCGGATTCCGGTTCCCATTCAGCCAGCGCGTCATCCCCAGCCAGCCCACCTTGATCCCGTTCGCCTCCGTAATCACCGGCTGCCAACTCGTCTGCGCCGTGTCGCCCGTCCCCGCAAAAAGCAGCCCCACGTCGCGCAAATGCTCCCGCGTCTCGGCAAACCCGCCCCACCCCTGGTCAAACACATGATTATTCGCAAACGAAACAATCTTGATACCGCTCGCCTTCAGCGCCTCCGGCAGCGCCACCGGCGCGTCAAACATAAACGGCTTCGTCCCCTTCGAGTGCTCCGGCGCAACCGGCGTCTCCATATTCACAAATCCGAAATCCGCGCCCTCGAACACGTCGCTTACGCTGCTCAAAAGCGCCGCCCAGCCCGCCTCGCCCGGCCCCTCCGCCGCAGCCGCCTCCCGCACCGCTTCATGCGGAATCACATCCCCCGCCACAGCAAAATTCACCCGCGCCACATCGTGCGGATAAGGAACCGTCACCGCCGCCACTGGCACCGTGCGAAAGCCAGCAAACAGAATCGCCCCGATCGCCAAAACAGCAACCAAATCGCCAATCCGCCGCGTGCCTTTCAGCGCCGCCCAAGCCATCGTTTGCACCGTTCCCAGCCACTTATCAAGCCGAATGCAATCAGAATACAGGTTTGCCGCAGGACAAAGCGCAAATCAAAGAAACCGCCGCATTCCGCCACGTCCCTCCCCGAGCGATGCTTGCCCCTTTCGCGTCTATCCTTTGCGAATACCAGAACCAGAAGCTGGTACCCTTAGATTCAGGGAAAACTCTCTCGAAAGGCCGGTCCCACAAGGCTGGCAAGCGTAGGCAATGGCAGAGTTCGTCATCAAGTTGGCCGATGAGCGTGGGCGGGTGCAGGAGCAGGTGCAAACTGCGGCCACCGCAGAAGAACTACGCAACCGCTTTATCCATGCCGGCTACCATGTCTTCTCGGTCCGCGCCAAAAGCGGTTTCGCCGGCGTCTCCCGCCGCAAGGTCAAGCTCGAGCCCTTCCTTATCTTCAATCAGCAGTTCCTCACCCTCATCCGAGCCGGCCTGCCCATCCTCGGCTCTCTCAAAATGCTGGGCAAGATCCAGAAGAACGCCCAGTTCGCCGCGCAGTTGGATGACGTTTCAAACCGCGTCAAAACCGGCGAAGCGCTTTCGGCTGCCTTCGAAGCGCAGAGCGGTTTCCCCATCATGTACACCACCACCCTGCTGGCCGGCGAGCGCTCCGGAAACCTGCAGGAGGTGCTCGAGCGCTACGTCAGCTTCCAGAAAGTCACGCTCACCTTCCGCAAAAAGCTCACCACCGCGCTCATCTATCCCACTCTGCTCATGACCATGGTCACGGGCCTCATGATCTTTCTTCTCGCCTACGTGGTCCCACAGTTCGCCGTCCTCTATGACCAGATGGGCTCCCACCTCCCCGCCATGACCCTCGACCTGCTCGCCTTCGGAAAGTGGCTGCACCACAACATTCTTTGGCTGCTTCTGATTTTTCTGGCTACCGCCGCCGCCGTTTACCGCTTCTCCATCACCGAGCGCGGCCGCGACTTTGTCGACGGTGTCCGCGTTGGCCTGCCTGTCTTCGGCAAGATCTGGCTCAAGTACCAGGTGGCGCTTTTCTCGCGCACGCTTTCCACGCTGCTCACCGGCGGATTGCCGCTCGTGCCCTCGCTTGAAACCGCAGCCCGCGCCATCTCCTCCCGCCGCGTCTCCAAAGCCGTCTTCTCCTCCATCGGCACCGTGCGCGAAGGCAAAAGCCTCGCCGAGTCGCTCGATAAAACCGGCGTCTTTCCCAACCTCGCCTCAGAAATGATCACCGTCGGCGAGCAAACCGGCGCGCTGCCGCAGATGCTCAACTCCGTCGCCGAATTTTTCGAGGAGGACGTCTCCACCGCGCTCACCGCGGCCCTCGCGCTCATCGAACCCGCCATCCTCATCGTCATGGGTGTGGTCGTCGTCTTCATTCTCATCTCGCTTTACCTGCCCATCTTCTCGCTGGGCCAGGTCAGCGGGGGATAGGAGCAATCCGCCATGGCAGATGCGAATATCATTACGCTTCCCGTACCCGTCAGTCTGGACGAACGCGCCCAGGCTGAAGCACTGGCCCATCGTTATCGCGCAGAATTCGTTGACCTCAAGAACTTCAAGATTCAGCACGACCTGCTGCGCACCGTCCCCGTCGAGCTGATGTTCCGCTACAACTTCGTGCCCATCGAGCAGCAGCAGGATACGCTCATCATCGCTGTCAGCGACCCATCGCGCCTCATGGTGCTGGACGAAATCTCCGGCCTGCTCGGCCACCGCATCCTCGCCCGCGTCGCCACGCTCTCGCAAATCACCGATCTGCTCAAAAAGACCGAGCAGTCGCAGCGCGTCCTCGACGAAGCCAGCGAAGGGCTCACCTTCGACGTGCTCACCGGCGATGAAAACCAGGACGAAAACATATCCATTGAGAAGCTGACCAGCGAAGAAGACATCAGCCCCATCATTCGCCTGGTTGACACCACCATCTTCACCGCGCTCGAACGACGCGCCTCCGACATTCACATCGAAACCAACGACGACTCGGTCGTCGTCAAATACCGCATCGACGGCGTGCTGCAAGCCGCCATGGCGCCCATCGCCCGCGAACATCACAACACCATCCTCTCCCGCATCAAGATCATGAGCGAGCTCGACATTGCCGAGCGCCGCGTGCCCCAGGATGGACGTTTCCGCGTTCGCTACAAGACCCGCCTCATCGACTTCCGTGTCTCCATCATGCCTACCGTTCATGGAGAAAACGCCGTCCTCCGCGTGCTCGACAAAGAGTCGATGAGCGAAAAGTTCCGCAACCTCACGCTCGACGTGGTCGGCTTCGAGGAAGAGGACCTGCGCCGCTTTCGCCGCTACATCCGCGAGCCCTACGGCATGGTGCTCGTCACCGGCCCCACAGGCTCCGGCAAAACCACCACCCTCTACGCCGCGCTCAACGAGATCAAGAGCGACGAAGACAAGATCATCACCATCGAGGACCCCGTCGAGTACCAGATTCGCGGCATCACCCAGATTCCGGTGAACGAAAAGAAGGGCCTCACCTTCGCCCGCGGCCTCCGCTCCATCCTGCGCCACGACCCCGACAAGATTCTCGTCGGCGAAATCCGTGACCAGGAAACCGCGCAGATTGCCATCAACTCCGCGCTCACCGGCCATCTCGTTTTCACCACCGTCCACGCCAACAACGTCGTCGACGTCCTCGGCCGCTTCCTCAACATGGGCGTCGAAGCCTACAACTTCGTCTCCGCGCTCAACTGCATCCTGGCCCAGCGCCTGGTGCGCACCATCTGCGAACACTGCGCGCACACCGTCTACTACGACGACGACGCTCTCCACATCAGCGGCCTTGATCCCGCCCAGTGGCAGGGCTTCGGCTTCCGCGAGGGCACCGGCTGCATGGAGTGCGGCGGAACCGGCTACCGCGGCCGCACCGCCATCCACGAACTGCTTGACTTGACCGACCCCATCCGCGAGCTGATCCTGGATAAAAAACCCACCAGCGAAGTCCGCAAGCTGGCGCAAAAAGAAGGCATGAGCTTCCTGCGTGAATCGGCGCTCGATCGCGTCCGCCGCGGCCTCACAACACTCAAGGAGATCAACAAGGTAACATTCATCGAGGCAACCCGATAGTGACATCGATCCTCCACAAGGCTCTTAGCAAGTCGATGCCCGGCGCCAAATCCGGCGGGCGTCCCCCGGCCGCCGTCGAACTCTCTCCAGAAGGCGTCCTCGCCGCCGCGTTACCGGGCTCAGGCGAACCGCCCGCTTATGCTTTCGTTCCTCTGCCGCCGGGCGCTCTCATCCCCGGCATCGGCGAGCCCAATATCCGCGCCGCAGAAGCCGTCTCCGCCGCCATTCGCTCTGCTCTCAACCTGGTCTCGCCGCGCACCCGCTCCGTCACTCTCATCCTTCCCGACACAGCAGTCCGCGTCTTCATGCTCGACTTCGATTCCCTGCCCGCCCGCGCTGTTGAAGCAATCCCCGTCCTGCGTTTCCGCCTCCGCAAAATGGTCCCCTTCGACGTCGAGCACGCAGGCATCAGCTACCAGGTCCTCTCCCAGAACAAGAACGAGTGGAAGGTGCTCACCGCAGTTCTCCCCGGCCCCATCCTCGCCGAATACGAGGCTGCGGTCCGCGCCGCCGGCTACGAGCCCGGCTCAGTCCTGCCCTCCAGTCTCGCCGCTCTTGAGGCGGTCGACTCCATGGAAGCCGTACTCGCCGCCAACCTCAGCCCAATCGCCCTCACCACATCCATCGCCAACGGCAGCGACCTCCTGCTCCATCGAACGCTCGACCTGCCTGAGAACCCCGCGCTGCGGCTCGCCGAAATTCAGCGTGGCATCGCCGTAGCCGCTGCCTACTTTGAAGACAAGCTCCAGGCGCCCGCGCGCGCAGTCCACTACGCCGGCAGCTATCAGGCCGCAGACTTCGCAAGCTGGATCGACAACCCCGACCTGACCGTCGTCGATCTCGCGCCCCGCCCTGAAACCGGCGCAACCACCGCGCTCGGCAATGCAAACATTGCCGGAGCAGCCGGCGCGCTCGCGGGGGCAAATTAACCCATGCGCGTCACGCTCAATCTCGCCACTCGCCCCTTCGCCGACATCGGCCCGGCCATCAAGCGCCTGCGCATCGGCATGGGCATTCTCGCTCTGCTCGCCATCGCTTTCGGCATCGGCCTCCGCTCCCTCCACCAGAAGGCTGAGCAAGCCCGCGCCCGCGAGCACTCCCTCGACGGCGCAATCGCCCGCATCACCCAGGAGCGCTCGAGCGATCAGGCCCTCATGCAGCGGCCCGACAACGCCCAGTTACTCACCCAGACCGACGCGCTCAACAAGCTCTTCGACGAGAAGGCTTTCTCCTGGACACTCGCCATCGAAAATCTTGAGACGGTGCTTCCCGGTGGCGTTCAGGTCTCCACGCTCGAGCCTGCCCGCGCCAAAGATGGACACATCACCCTCCACCTGCGCGTCGTCGGCCCACGCGATCTCGCCGTCAATCTGGTCCGCAACCTCGAGCACTCCCGCCGCTTTCTCCAGCCCCGCATCGTAGGCGAAAGCTCCGAGTCCACCAACAGCCCCAACCAGCGCCTCGAGCCCGTCAGCGCGACCAATCGCTTCACCTTCGACCTGCTCGCCGATTACAACCCGCCCGCGGCCGATGAAACAATACCCGCCCACAACGCAAAGAAATCGCCGGCCACTGAAACCCCCGAAACTCCTCCGGAAAAACCAAGCCGCTCTCCCGCATTCACGCAGCGCCCGGTCCGGCCACCCTACACCGGCCCATCGTCCAGGCCCACTCCGCTCTCCGGAGGTCCACGATGAACAACCTCCGCCCGGCCACTACCCTGCGCGAACGCCTCACCTCCCCGCTCACCTGGCACTACGCCGGTTTCGCGGTTCTGCTCTTATTCGTAATCGGCCTCGCCATCCGCCTTGGCCTCGACTGGGCAGCCATCAGCAGCAACTCCACCGACGCCCTGGCCGGCAAGCAGATTGAGTTGAAAGCGCTCGAGCTTCAAACCGCCCCCCTGCGCGGACTCGACAAGCGCGTCGACCAAACCCGCCAGGAAATGCGCGCCTTCTACGACAAGCGCATTCCCGCCAACTACTCCTCCATCTCCTCCCGCATCGGCGAACTCGAAGTCGCCTCCGGCGTGCGCCTCTCGCGCGTCCAGTACTCGCAAGGCAAACCCGGTCCCGACCTCACAGAAATCACCATGGAAGCCGGCATCAGCGGCGAGTATCCGCAGATCATGCGCTTCATCAACAGCCTTGAGCGCGACCAGACCTTCTTCGTTATCCGCTCCATGGCCCTCACCGGCCAGCAGGGCGGCCTCGTCAATCTCCGCCTCGGCGTCTCCACCTGGCTCCGCCGCGCCGATGCAGAAGCCAGCGGCTTGCCCCCAACGCCGCAACCCGACGACCACGCCCAGTCCTCCACCGCCACAAGGGAGGAACAGTAGCCATGGCCATACGTCTCGGAACCGAAAACAAGCGCCAGGTCTACCTGGTCATCGTCCTGTTCACCTTCATCCTCGGCTTTGGCGGCTTGCAGGTCTATAAGGCCTTCGTCGCCCCCACCCCGGCCCCGCGTCCCATTCCAGTCCGAACCGCCAGCCATCCCGGCTCCGCGCCTGCTTCGGCGCAGTCCGGCCCCGACGCCGAAAAATTCACCAACGCCGGCATCGATCCCACGCTGCACTTCGGCAAACTCGCCCAGAGCGAAGACGTGCAATACTCCGGCACCGGCAGAAACATCTTCTCCGCCGACTCCGCGCCCATCGCAATTGAAAAGCCCATCAAGAGCGCCCGCGCCGGCGCGCCCACCGTCACCGTTCCCGTCGTTGCCGGCCCGCCCCGTCCGCCCGCCATCGAGCTCAAATACTTCGGCTACTCCCAGGCCCCCGACAAATCCCTGCAAGCCTTCTTCACCCACGGCGACGACATCTTCATGGCCAAGGTCGGCGAGATCGTCGATCACCGCTACAAGGTCGGCACCATCCGCCCCGGCAGCGTCCTGGTCACAGACATGGCCTACAACAGCACGCAAACCTTGCCACTCACAGCTTTCTGAGCCAATCGAAAATGACCAGACCCAGCCCAACCCGAACCCGCCCTAGCCACTCCGAACAGGGCTATATCCTCATCTGGGTCATCTTCCTGCTGGTTGTCTTCACCATCGCCATGTCCGTCGCCGCGCCCCGCGTCGCCAAGGAAATCCAGCTTGATCGCGAGCGCGAAACCATGGAACGCGGCAAGCAATACACCCGCGCCATCCAGCTCTATTACAGAAAATTCCACGCCTACCCGCCCAACGTCGACGCGCTCGTCAAAACCAGCGAAATCCGCTTCCTGCGCAAAAAATATACCGATCCCATGACCGGCAAGGACGACTGGAAGCCCATCCTCTTCGGCCAGAACAAGACGCCCACAGCCATGGGCTTCTTCGGCCAGCCCCTCGCCGGCTCCGCCTCCACCGTCGCCGGCACCGGCCCAAGCGGTGGCAACGGCTTAAACGGAGCCTCGCCCATCGGCGGCTCCTCCATCGGTGGTTCCAGCTCGTCTTTCGGAAGCAGTTCCACCTTCAGCCCCACCAGTTCTACTTCTCCCACTTCCCCCGCCGCCGGAGCCACACCCGGTGCATCCTCATCCACCGGCGCATCCGGCTCCACTTCCGATACCGGTTCCAGCGGCCAAACCTTCGGCGGCGCTGGCATCATCGGCTTCTCCCCCGGCAGCACCCGGCAGTCTATCCTTATCTACAAAAAGAAGAACCACTACAACGAGTGGGAATTCGTCTACGATCCGCTCTCCGATATGCAGACAATCCCCGGCAGCGGCAACAACGGCCTCAACCCCACCCAACCCGCCCAATCCTCCACGTCGCCAACAACCCAATCCCCCACATCCATCACCCCATCATCCACCGCCCCAACAACCCAACAGTAACGGTCCCGCCCGTCTCACTTTCCGCGCTTCACACCCTCCTCAATCACCTCCCGGAACACCTTGCACACCCCACCCCGCAAGTCAGCCACTTCCCGCCGAAATCGCAGGATCAGCCGCAAACGAACTACCGGGCCGCCGGTAAGTAACCCACGACGATCTTCGACCCTGGATTACGTTCGAGAAGCCGACATATCGGGACGAATCCGGTGTCGATGAGTGACTCGGCGATTAATGAGATTATTGAGAACAGTCCGGTCCAGGATGGTCTCAAAACGTGAAGCCGACGAGCGGCGGCTGGCGGTGGTGGTGCAACAGATGGCATTGCCGAACCATCCTGCGCGTGAGAATAATAATGAAGCACGATCAAGCCATACGATTCCGCTTGCTCCATTCAAAGGATTTTTTGCTTCCTCACTTTCAAGGAGAATTCCATGCGATTACTCGACTCAAGAGGGCTTTTCTTCATTGCCATTGCGCTCGCCGTATTCTCGGTGGCCGGTTCTGGAGTGGCGCATCGACGCGATTCAGTTTTAGCTGCGGCATCCACTCGTTCTGCATGTTCCAGTGATGACAGCGGCCTGAAGCTGCCACCCGGATTTTGCGCCACCGTCTTCGCCGATGGCATTGGTCATGCGCGTCATCTGGTCGTAGCCGGAAACGGCGTGGTGTATGTGAACACCTGGTCGGGCAACTACTACCCCCCAAACGAACCGTCGCCCAAAGGAGGCTTTCTAGTCGCGCTCGAGGACAAGACTGGCTCAGGAAAAGCCGACGTGATCGAGCGCTTTGGAGAGACGGAGCAGACCGGAGGACATGGCGGTACAGGCATCGCTCTCTACAACGGATCGCTGTACGCGGAGAGCAATGACCGCATTGTCCGGTATGCGCTGCCCCCGGGTGCGATTGTTCCTTCCGGACCTTCGGTGACGGTGGTTTCCGGGCTGCCCCTCGGAGGCGACCATCCCATGCACCCCTTTTTCATCAGCGCAGACGGACTTCTCTATGTGGATGTGGGTACGGCAACGAACTCCTGCCAGTCGAAGAATCGCACTGCAGGATCGCCAGGCATCCAGCCATGCACTGAGCTGAACACCCGGGGCGGCATCTGGCGATTCGATGCCAGGAAGACAGATCAGAAGTTCTCTCCCGCGGAGCGCTATGCCACGGGAATCCGAAACGCTGAAGGCTTTGGTATCGATCCGGTTCATCAGCGCGTCTATATCACCCAGCATGGCCGCGATCAGCTCCACGCCAATTGGCCCGCACTCTACAAGCCTGAAGAGGAAGCGACGTTGCCCTCCGAAGAGGTCATGCTGCTCAAGCAGGGTGGCGACTACGGCTGGCCCGAGTGCTACTACGATCCATATCAGCGCAAACTGGTTCTGGCGCCAGAGTACGGTGGAGACGGTGGTCACGCCGTCGGTGTCTGCGCCAGCAAGATCGGGCCCGTCGCAGCCTTCCCGGCTCACTGGGCCCCAAACGCCATGACCTTTTACAACCAGAAGCAGTTTCCCGCCACTTATCGCGGGGGCCTGTTCATCGCCTTCCACGGATCGTGGGACAGAGCTCCCTACGCTCAGGCTGGCTACAACATCGTCTTCCAGGGGCTTTCTCCCACTGGCGCCGCAGGCCGGTGCGAAATCTTCGCCGACGGCTTTGCCGGCGGATTCACTTCGCCAGGCGAGGCCCTGCATCGCCCTTCCGGCGTGGCAGTGGGCCCGGACGGCGCTTTGTATGTCGCTGACGACGTGCGCGGCCGCATCTACAAAATCACCTACAAAGGCAATGCGATGGCCACGTCCGCGCAACCGGCCTACACACCATGCCCCAGCCTGACTGCGTCGCCGGGTGAGGTCATGCAAGCACACGCCAGACCTCCGGAGGGCACCAATCCTGACGCAGGCGCAGCGGCGCTTCCGATTCCTCCCGGTGCGACGCATGCGATGGTGGGTTTGGGAGACCGGATATTCCATGGCGAGGTAGCAAGCGGAACTTGTACTGCCTGCCATGGTCCGAACGGTACGGGAACCCCGCTGGGTCCAGACCTGACGAAGAAGAAGTGGCTCTGGAGCGATGGCAGTTGGGGCGGCATCACGAAATCCATTACCAATGGCGTAATGCAGCCCAAACAATATCGCAGCCCGATGCCGCCGAATGGGGGCTCTCAACTTACCCCCGAACAGGCCAGGGCAGTGGCCGCCTATGTTTGGGCGCTCAGCCACCAATAGCGCAGCTTCCGGGGGTTCGTCCTCTCATGCAGGACGAGCCCTCGCGGAAGCAATCAGTGCCGCTGCGCGGAGGAGCAAACCGCAATCTGGTCGCAATGGACGCCAGTGGGCCAAATCACTCATCGAGCTTGCATTGCCAGCATAATCGGGAATTGCTCTCCAGAAATGCCCCAGGATCCAGTATTTAGGCTATGCCTGGTTTGTCGCCAACTCCGCCCAACTCTTCGGCCAAAACGACGACATCACCGTCCTATCCCTCACCCGTACCCCCGTTCCCGCGTCCTCCCTGGCTCGCTGGCGGTAAGGCATCTCCGAAGCAGGATCTGTTCGGCAGACGGTCAGCGTGGGCCACATCAAGCCGCGTTCCGTCCGGTCTACCCGGGGTATGATCTGCAATGAATAAAGCGATTTATTTAGTTGTCGATTGCAGACAACGCACGGTAACATTGGGCGTCCTCAAGCAGGACTTCGAGGCTGGGTCAAAGTTTCGGCGTGCTCTCCCCGACTCGAGCCCAACCAACTCAATCTGCTGTCAAAACCGCAAAGGAAATCGCAATGTCGAAATCGAAAACCGAGAATCGCGTTCTGTTGAGTAGACGCGAAGCATTGAAGCTTTCGGCGGGTGCCGGAGTTGCCGCTGCAATGACGAATTCCGCTCACGCCTCTGACAGTATCAAGACCGGAGTCCACCAGCAGCAGCCTACCTCCTGCTCTACGCCACACTCGGCAGTTGCAAACACGAGATACGGAAAAGTGCGCGGCTTCGTGTCCGGCGATGTCTTCACTTTCAAGGGTGTTCCATACGGCCAGGACACCGGAGGGGAAAACCGCTGGCTGCCCGCCAAGCCGCCGATTCCCTGGGAAGGCGAGTACCCTGCGCTCATCTACGGTGCCAATTGTCCGCAGCGCCTGCATGACTGGCATAGTCAGGAGCAGGTGTTTCTTCAGGACTGGGACGATGGCTGGCAGAGCGAGGACATGCTCAAGCTGAATATCTGGACGCCATCTCTCACCGGCAGCCGCCCCGTCATGTTCTACATCCACGGCGGAGGCTTTGAATTTGGATCTTCGTATGAGTTGCCGTCACACGAAGGCGCAAACATGGCTCGCTACCACGATGTCGTTCAGGTCTCCGTCAACCATCGCCTCAACGCATTGGGATTTCTCGATGTCTCCGAGGTAGGAGGCGCCGGCTATGAGGACTCCTCCAACGTCGGCATGACCGACTTGGTGGCTGCATTGAAGTGGGTCAAGGAAAACATTGCCAACTTTGGCGGCGATCCCAATCGGGTCATGATTTACGGCCAGTCCGGCGGCGGAGGAAAGGTCGCGACGCTGATGGGTATGCCCTCGGCGCAGGGACTCTTCCACCGTGCGGCCATCCAGTCGGGCGGCGCTTTCTTCGGTGCAGCCGAACAGGCGAAGCAACTCACGCGGCAAATGCTCAAGGACCTCGGCCTTGCTCCAAACGACATTCGAGCGCTCCAAAAAATGGACTGGAAGGATTTGATGGCCGCCGCGGATGCCGCGCAGGGAAAGCTGCCGGTAGATCCTCACATGCCATTCAGAATGCGTGGACCTGCGCGGCGCTTCTGGACGCCACTTCAGGATGGCCACGTAATTCCAAGCAGGTCTTTCCAGGATGCCGCACCCGATATATCAAAGAACATTCCCTTGATGGTCGGCTCAGTGAGTGAAGAAGGAAACTCCATGGCATCGCGCCCCACTGAAGAAGAATGGCGCGCCAACCTCATCAAGGCTTACGGCGCTGAAAAAGGCAAGGCTCTGGCCGACGGAATGACGAAGGCGTATCCGCACAAAAGCGCGCGCACCCTCTCCTACATGTGCGGCGGAGGAGGATTCCTGAATGGGCTCTCCATGCGCAACGGCGTGGTCCGTATGGCGAAATTGAAGCACGATTTGCATGCGGCGCCGGTCTACACCTACTACTTCACATGGCAAACCAAAATGCTCGACGGGGTGCCCGGCGCGTGGCACACCTCCGACCTCCAGTTCTGTTTTGACAATACCCTGCGCTGCGAGCAAGGAACAGGAAACACGCCCCAGGCGCAGGCGTTGGCGAAAAAGATGGCCACCGCCTGGGCTAATTTTGCTCGTACAGGCAATCCGAGCCAGCCAGGCATCACCTGGGAACCGTCCGACCCGGACACCAACAAGACAATGGTCTGGGATAACGAACCGCGCATGGTCGACGATCCGGACGGCACTTTGCGGAAGATCATTCTTTGATGAAGAACTTCCGCAATTCAAGAAAAAGTCAGAGGCCCGCCTGCAAACTCTATTGCAGGCAGGCCTCTAATGTTTTCCGACTCCCAGATCCCCGAACTGCGGTCGATGCGCCGAGGGGATAGTGAGTTCGTACCGCCGGATGCTTGCAAATAATCAAAACGTTGCACCATCCCTAAATGACACCCTCTGAAAACAAACCACTTACCAACCAACAACCTGACAACAAAACCTCATAATTCGGCCATCAAAAACAACTCATTCAGACCCTAACCAGCAGATACAAATCAACTTAGAATAAAAATCGGCCCCCAAACCCCATGCGCAATTAGCCCTGTTTTTTGCCCAAAAACGACCCAAATCGCCCCTTTTCGCCTGATTTTGAGATTCCGCAAGACCCACCAAGCCGTACCACCGTCTCCTGACCCGTCTCCTGACCACGAACCCCTGTTTTGCCGATAATTACCCCCAACCGGCGCATACTATCCCTATCGGGCCCTCATCAGGGCCAATCCGACCCTCAAAAGCACCCGACCCCCCACCCCCCCTCCCCGTCAATTGCACCGATTATGGTGCAGCCAAAAAATAACCGCCCCATTAACAGCGACATACAGACACGCCGCTGTTACTAAGTAGTAAACCACACGTCGAAATTCGACGTTTTTTTGCGGTTTTCTTGCCTAAAATTGGCCCAAAAGGCCCACTTGGAGGCCGAAATCGCGCATTCTTGAAAACGGCAATACTGATCCAACGATGCTGTTCCCAAGAAAGCCCAAACGGCAAAAGGCCCGCTCCACAGAGCGGGCCTTTTGCCTGAGAAAACCAAGTGCCGGGATCTAGTCGTTATACGCTGAAGGATGAACCGCAGCCGCAGGTCGACTTCACCTGTGGATTATCGAATTTGAAACCAGCCGCTTCCAGCGTCTCGACGTAGTCCACCGTACAGCCATTCAGATACATCAGGGAAGTTGCATCCACATATACCTTCAAATCGTCAAAGGTAAAAACCTTGTCCATCATGCCGCTCTGGTTCTCGAATGCCATCGAGTATTGAAACCCCGAGCAGCCGCCGCCCATCACTCCAATTCGAAGTCCGGCGGGCAGTGGATCCTGAGTGGCCATGATTTCGCGCACCTTCACAATGGCCGACGGGGTCAGAAAGAGGGGAGACTTGACTTCGGTTTCCTGAGCGGGTGTGGCTGTGACTGTCGCCATGTTATCTCCTGGGGATGGTGTATTACTTGCCGTACTCCTTAACTGTACCGCTCTGCAAGCCGGGTTTCAAGCCCAATTCATCCCATTCACTAGCTTGGATGCAGCCCAAAGTGCCAAAGTTGCAGAATTGGCCGCACTTCACAATCCTGGCCGCCAGGCCAAAACCATTCAAAATAGTACTTTAATAGTACTTTGCAAAAATTAATCGACACAGCGCTACCCTTTCCGGGCTATCATGGTCAACCGTAGGGCCCCTCTACTATCGAGGCCGCGATTTCTGACTTGGACTCGCCGGTATCTGGGACAAGAAAGTTGATAGGAGGTGGAGTATGACGTTTGTTCCGGTGATGTGGTCGGTTTGGGGTTTGCTCGTCGTTCTCATGCTTTCACTGCACATTTATCGGTCGAGCCTCGAGAAGAACGAGGATGACCAGATCTTTTTGGACGACTCATTTGAGCATGAAAAGTCGGAGCAGGCTGCCATTGTGGCAAGAGTCAACAAGCTTGAGCCCGCAATCCGCATTGCCAAGTGGCTGGCTTTGGCAATGACGATTGTGGTCATCGTCTATTACATCTACGACATTATGGTGCAACTCAACGTAATCCACTGAGTTGGCACCGACAACAGGCCTTGCCGCAACGACTCAATGCGCCCCACGATAGAACCCCGGCGGCAAGCTGCTGCCGCCGGGGAGCAAGGCACAACCGGCACTGAGAATTACGGCGAACCAAGACTGCCTATTTGAACTGCCTGATTATATCCAGCACGTAGTATCCAAGCACAAAAATCGTCATTACCCCGACCAGCCCCAGAGCCAGTTTCTTCAAGGGCTCAACCTTGTTCACCTTCGCCACAATGGCTGCCTGCTCCGACTTTTCATTTTCGAAGCCTTCACCAAGGAAAATCTGGTCTTCCTCGTCGCGAGCCAGCCGCGATGAATACAAATTGACAGCGGCGAGCAAAACAACCAACACGCCCCAAACCGACCACATCACCGGAACAAACGTCATTCTCTCCACCTCTGATGAGTGTTCTGGTCCCACTTACCAGCGAGTCCGTAACGAGTGCGCGGTCTCGCAAGCAGAGGGGCCTCTCGGGTAACCATCCTAGCCTCGACCCGCGCGGCTCTCCAGTGACCCGAGTCACACGAGCGTCGGGCGAATTCAAAATTGGTTTTGAAGTTGAAAAAAGCGGAGCGGCCCCACGGGCTCATGAAAGCCAATGCCTCGGTCAGCCCCGTCTTTTGTACTGGCCGCGCCTGGAGGGCAGAATCCCCACGTCGTCGTCAGCGTCTCCACGATCTGTGCGGGCTGTCGATCGGCTGTCTCGCAGTCCCTGTCTGTCATTGATGGGAATGAATTCCTTCGGAGGAAGAAACTCCGGCTCCGCAACAACAGGTAGGGCCGGCGCGTCGTCCCTCGCAGGAGAAGCCGAAACCGCAATCGGAACAGGTACGGCAATCGGCGCAAACTTTCGGTCTAGGACCGTGCGTTCCTGCTCATCTTCAATCGGCAACACGGATTCCTCGCCGACCGGCTCCGATTCTCGCATCTTGCTCAGATTCTTCAAACCCCGAGAGAACAGAAGCCCTCGCAGACTATTCAGCCGCGACGCCGTCTCATGCGGGTTCTCTTCATCGACCCCTTGCGGCGCCGGCGCCAGCCTGGGAGCAGCCTCATCCGCAGCCACTGGAACAGCCATCGGAGCCACCACCCGGGCAGCTTCGGCAGGTCTCTGCAACCTGAAGTCCCCCACCCCCGTCGACGCATTCTCCCACGACCGCGCCGGAGGCAAGTATGGTTCGATTTCGGGCGCAGACAGAGCAGCCCGCACTGGCTCACGCGGCTTGTCTTCACGAGGCTTGTCCGGCTGCCGATCGTTCCCAGCGGAAAAAGATTGCGGACGGCTATTTATCAACCACCACGGATCATCTGCATTCATAGGATCCGCAAGCGCCGGTGGCGGCTCGTGGGCCTCCCCCCCCCCATTCAACGCAGGATGAGCCCTCCCCGCATTGGGCGTCTGAGCAGGCTCGCGCGCCGCTGACGCCGCATCCGCAGCCACAGCCGACTCGCGAGGAAGTTCCCTCGGTTCAGGGGAGGATTCTTCTGCCATTTTGCTGTTCCTCACCGTCCGCCTTGATGCGGACAAACCTTGTGCGCGATGATGCTCTTCAATGTCATGCAGGGAGCGCCGGAAAGCCGGGTCGGCCTTTGCCAGCCCCACGCGATTCAAGACAAATCCTACCGTGCCTACGTCAAGCCGCTGCAACGCATTCATCACTGCCAGCAGTTGCGCGCGCGTCGTGACCCCGGACTCGATTACGACAATCGCGCTATCCACAAAGCGCGCCAGGTACTCTGTCTCTGCGGAGATCAACAGCGGTGCGGTATCGGTGAGCGCCAGGCTCTCCGCCCGCATCTCGGTCTCTGCGGCAACCTTCTGCAACAAGGCGGTCGAACGGCTGCCCCGTTCGGTCGCGGGATGGTCCAATGCCTCGTTCGGATCGTTTGTGCGCGGCGCTGGGGGCGGTGTTCCCGATGCATCCAGCAGCACCGTCGGCCGACCCATTGCTTCCAGAATATCTCTTACACGGGTCGCCACGGTAGTTACACCGGTTCCCGCCGCGGTACCTGTAAAGATGCAATGCTTCAATGTACCCTGCGTGCGCGCGTGCTCAATAGCCGCCGAAAGGCGCAGCAAATGCTCGGAGACCACCTCGTCTGATGCCTCGTCGAAATCCGGCAGCACGGCCATGGGCGCAAAACCGAGTACCTGTTCCACATCGGCGGCGATATAAATCCTGCTATCCAGATGGTTGGCGATAGACGCGGCCAGGAGCCCCAGAATCAACCCACCCAGCATCAACGGGATTACCTTCTTCAGAATCCCCGAGATCGTCGGGTGCAGGGGGGCTACGGCGGCCACCGACAGATGCACGGCGCCAGGGGCGCTATCTTCCAGCATCAGATTGTGCAACTGCGCATCCACGGTCGTGTAGCGGGATCGCAACCGGGCAATGTCAGTCGCCAGATCGCTCGCACGCTGCAGCTTGGGAGTGGCGCTGGCCGCAGCGCCGGCTAGTTGACGAAGTTGCCCATTCAGCCGCGCCTCGACTCCAGCGGTCCGCTCCAGGTCCGTGCGCAACCTCACCTGAATGCGCGCCGCCGCCTTGGCGCGCAGGTCCTTCATCATGGAATCAAGATGGGAGTTGATCGTGGCCAGTTCCGCCGCATCCTGCTTGTATACGGGATTGTTGGGCGTCAGGTTCGCCATCTGCGTAATCAACTCGGCGCGGCGCTGATTCAGCGATGTCTTCATGCTCGTCAGCCCGGCATCAGCGGCGACCAGATCGTCGGCTTCTGCGTCAATCGCCGCCGAAGAGCTCCCTTGCCCGCCTTGCATGGCCGTAAATCGAGCCTCCGCCTGGTCATGGTCGGTCTGAGCCTTGATCAATTCCTCGCGCGTCCTTCCAATGTCTCCGTCGATCAGGTCGGGGGCTTGCGTCCCGATAGAGGCCATACCCAATTGCCTGTTGAGCGCGTCCTGCTCAGAGTAGTCGGCGTTCAATTGATCCTGTATTCGATCCCGCTCTTGGCGCAACACAGCGATCCTCTGCGCATCCCCCGCATTTCCCTCGCCAGAAGCTCTCTCCACAATGCTGGCGGCTACTGCGTTGGCGATCTTGGCGGCTAACTGAGGATCCTTGGCCTTTGCCGTGATCGTCACCTCGTAGCTGGTGCCAACTCGCGCCACCACGATTGCCCCACCAAGGCGATCTGCCGCTGTCTGTTCACTCTCTCCGCTGCGCTGCCACGCGCCCGGCCCCAATTTACGGAGAGCGCTCAATAGCACCACAGGATTGGTGGCATTCTGCACTTGTTGCTGTACAAATGAGTCGTAAGCGGTGGAATTCATCGGCCCGCTCTGCTCGTTGCTCTGCACCATCACCTTAGGCTGTGCAGGCTGAACATATAGCTGGCTCTCCGCGGTATACACCGGCCAGGCCTTCACCACGTAGGCCAGGGCCAGCAAAACCCCAGCCAACGCAATTCCCATTGCCAGCCGACGATGCAATTGCAAGGAACGCAAAAGGTTTAGCCGGAACAAAGGCTTCTCCTCGCCACCAGCCCCAGCAGGACGGCTCATCGTAAACGGCACTCCAGGGAAGCCGTCACCGGCACGCCGCCGAGGCACAGAATCCGGTCGAACGCGCTCCAGGTTCATAGTGCCCCCGCGTAAAAGGCCATCGTCGCCACAGTAACCAAAGGTGAGAGCCGTTCCAGAACGTAGGATGCCTTGTAGAACCCGCTCTTGGGCACAAAAATGATTTCGCCAGGCCGCAGGGTTACTTCCAACGACTTTGCTGGATTGAGGACGTCTTTGATCGAAAGCACGCGAGAGGTACCGCTTGCCGGATCAACGATCTGAATGTGCGGATTGTTGCCTGCGTGGTCGGTGATGCCTCCAGCCTCAGCCAGAACACTCGCCACTGTCGAGTTGTAGGCCAGCGGGATCGCGCCCGGATGCTGCACCTCGCCTAACACTGAGATAAACCGCTCCGAAGCGCTCGGTACATACACGACATCGTCGCGACGCAGGCGCAAGTCGGCCAGCGCATTGCCGGACTCCATCATCTCCCGCAGTTGCACCCAAACAACCTGGTCGCTGCCGCGGTAGATCGCGCAGCGCTCTGGAACCTGATTAACACTGGGAGTCGTGCCGGATTTGTTTGGCCCCGCCTCCACTCCGCCACGGGCCAGGACTTCAAGCAAGGTCGGTGTGCCGTCAAACGTAAAGCTTCCGGGATGATCGACAGCCCCCAGCAGCAAAACCCGATTAGCCGTGTACTTGGTTACTGTCACCTGAACCGAGAGATTCGTGTAGTATTCCGCCAGCGCAGACTGAATGGCTTTGGCAGCTTCGGAACGCGTGAGATCGGCCACCATAAGGTCGCCGGCCAACGGAAGAGTAATGCGTCCGTCCGGACCGACAATCAACTTGGCCTGCATATCCGGCCGCCCGGAAAAGCTCACCGTAATTTCGTCACCCTTGCCCAGCCGGTATTCCTCATCCGGTCCCGGCTCGAATTTGCGCAGCGCTTCAAGCGGGTTTGCCTTCAGAGTCGGTTCTGCCGGAGGCTGCGAACTCTGGGTTGCTTCCTGGGCCCGAATTGCCGCTTCTATCCGGGCTTTATCCTGTGCTTGAATCTGCGCAGGGTCCTGGGCCGCGAGCCTCCCTACTCCCGTCAGAAGCAGAAGCAAACAAACCGATCCGATGCGGCACTTCATGCCGTTGCCTCTTGCATGCGGTAAATCCAAATCCCCAGACCGGATCATCCCGCGTCCCTTCTGCCCTCCACCACCGATTTCCCTTTGCCGCCACCCGCACTCAGCTCGCAACCGCCAGCCCCCGTATAAAATGCGCTCATCACCTCAATCTTCATGCCAAACCCACCGCACACAATGCAATGGCCTGAAACCTTGGCTTCGGCGCGACGCGCGGCAGCCGCTCCACATCCCGGCAAGACGAACGCCCCGCTTGTGTCAGAATATGCACATCTGCTGCAAGACTGAATCCCCCAAACAGGGGGGGAATCCTGTCCCTCATCGGTAACCCCGAAGCTGCACCCAACGAATAACATTCAAGTTACCTGGCATTGGGCATTTCCGAAAGGACTCCATCGGCCGCTGTTTCCAGGGTCTCAATCGCGATCAGAAACTCCCGCATGATTTCAGGACTGGCCGTCACATTATCGGGGTGCAATAGCATCACGACATCCCGGTCCCTGGCCTCGCTCAACAACCATTCGATCGGAAATCTTTTTGTGTCCCGCCAATAAGGCTCCAGCCAGAAAGCCGACGGATAGTACAGAAGTTCCGCGTCCTGAACCGGCTTCAGTTCCGGATCTTCGAGATTGCCGAAGAACAACTTCATCCCAGCCTGCCGGGCCCAGGGCAAATACCTCTCCGGCTCGTACGGCGCAAAATGATGCCGCCCCAGATGCAGCCGGCCGGATCCATGCTTGGAAAACTCCACCACCCGCCGTCCCAGGACCCGCTCAAGCGCCCCGTGTTCCTCGTGAAATGTCTCGGCATCACGCGAATTTTCAAGATGTAGACCAAACTTATGCCCACCCGCCTCCATCAGTTCACAGACTTCCGGTGAAGGATATGTGCACTTTCTGAAAAACACATGAGCAACTCTGCCATTGGCATTCAGGATGCGTAGAATCGTCTTCAACTCATCCAGGTAACGCAGCCATGCCATCCGCAGTAGAAAGTAATCCGATGCGACTCGGCTGGCAATGTGGCGTACCACCCCATGCTTACCGTAGGGGCGATCCACATCAATTCGCACAA
This sequence comes from Occallatibacter sp., assembly GCA_035529815.1. Lineage (GTDB taxonomy): Bacteria > Acidobacteriota > Terriglobia > Terriglobales > Acidobacteriaceae > Telmatobacter. The sequence continues at coordinate 41,306 of DATKWA010000057.1, forward strand.
TCAGCGCCATGCGCCTGCCCCCTCCCATCCATGGAATCGCAGAATCACTTTGCCGGCGACCTACGCCGCGACCTCGGGGGCCCGGACGATTCCGTCGTCGACCACATTGAAGAGTTCCTCTTTCAGCGTCTCCCAGTGGAACTTCTTGGCGAACTCAGCGCCATTGCGCGCCAACTCCGCCCTCTTCTCGGGATCTGCGTAGAGCCGGCAAATGCAATCGGCCAGCCCGTCCACGTCTCCTGGCTCGTAATACGCAACCTGGTCGGGTGAGAAGTAATACTGGATGGCGAGCAGCCGCGGGGCAATCACAGGAATGCCAAGGTGCACGTACTCAAGAAGCTTCACTGGCAACATATAGTCGGTGGCTACATCACGCCGATTGGGAATCAGCCCCACGGACGCTCCTTGAATCATCTGCGCTATAGACTCCACGCGAAAAAACTTCCTGCTGAAGTGAATCCTGTCCTCAACCCCGGATGCCTTGATCTGTGCTTCAAGTTCCTCTCCGGCATCACCGTCTCCAAAGATCTCCAACCGTGCTCCCGGACACAACTTCGCAGCCTTCGCGAAAGCACGCACACCCAGATCGAGCCCTAGCCGCTTCGCAATCGTGCCGTGGTACACAATCCTGAAAACCTCATCAGGCTTCGCGGCCGTGCCACCGCTACTAAACATCCGCGGGTCCGGAACGTTAGGCAGCACCGTAATCTTCTTCTGTGGCGTGCCCCTCCGGACCAATACATCCCGGTGCGGATGATGTACGCAAATCACCTTGTCCGCCAGCCCGATGCTGAACTGTTCCTGAAACGCGAGCAATCGAATCAACAGATGTTTCTCCGAAATTCCGAACTTCGACATATACAGTTCCGGCATCATGTCGTGGATGTTCAACACGACCCTTGCTCCAAACAGCTTGGGAATGATCCCCACCAGCACGAGCAGATCCGGCATGGTGTGAACATAGATGATGTCGTAACGTTCCTTCCGGTAGAGACGCATTAACTCAATTGTTGCCGCACAAAGAAACCTCAAATACCCCAACCCATAACTAAAGGCTCCACCGCCGCGGTAGCGCAATTGCTTTACGCGAAACACCCGCACGCCTTGCACAGTCTCCGTGCAAGGCCGCTCCTTCTCCCCAAGAGCGATGAAATCCACCTGGTCGCCCCTGCGCGCCAATGTCTCCGCCTCTCGCCGCGGACGCGCATCCGAAAGATAGTTCGTATATGCAACCATGCAGATCTTTTTCATCTAGACCTTGTGCTTTTCCTGTTCCTCGATGCCATACTCGAATGCTGCCCCAACGCGTAACGCCACCGGGCACCTTACGCAAGCGCAAGTGGTTTCAGTCGCTTCGCCGCACCCTGCTCTTGTAGCGCGGCCAGTTCAGCCTTACGCGCTTCATTCGATCGCTTCACTACTTCGAGAAATTCAGATTGAAGGAACTGCTCGAGCAAATCGATATTCGGCATGACGCAGTGACCGCCGATATAACCCGGCTGGAACAAGACCTTGGGAAGATACGCTATCTCCCGAAAGAACTTCCCTACCTCCGCGTAGTCCGCGCCTACAGTCTCCGCAAACCGATTCATCTCCTGCGCCCATGCAATCAGCACCCCGAAGTAAGTGGTCTCCAGCAACTTGGCCAACTCCAAAGCCTCAGGCGTAGAAATACATTCAGACTTCATTCCGGCCGCTCTGAACTGCTCCTGCACTTGCTCGGCAGCCTGCGCATTCGTCCCTGCAACAAACTTTACGTAGGTCAACAGTTCATCCACCATCTTGGTGTGCTTGCCCCGCACCGGGCTGTATACACACGGAATCCCAGCCTCAGCTTCGATTGAGCGAGTAGTTCCAGGCACAGCAGTACTGTTGATCACAACTACCTTGGGTTGATACTTCCGAATATAGCCAACCACAGCGCTCTGAAATTCAGGCAAAGTAACAAACGGAAAGCAGATGTGCATAATGCCGACAGGTCGCTCGACTGGGACTGGCTCTATATCGATGCCAATGGTGCCGGGGTCCTGTCCGCTGAGGATCGTATACAGCGGTTTACCCACTTCTCCCAGCCCAATCACCAACGTAACCTGCGCTTCAGTTACACTCATTAGCTCTCTCCGAAACAACTCTACCGAAACAACATCGAGTCCGCTCTATGTCTGCCATCTTCTCAGTGTCCGTCAATACGCACCACCTGACCATTCATTCCATAACATCGGCCGGCATTGAACTTGAGCGGCCCGCCTGATCCTCCATCCGAGCCTCCCATCCCATGAAGATAGCATGCCTCTGCAGGATTTCCGTAGCTATGCCCGCCTGGACCTTGGCCTCCAGTTACATCTGGTCCGATTGCGGGAAATGGCATCGATCTCCACCACGAGGGTTTCCCGATTAGGTACAACGACGCCGGCAACTGATGCGTAACTCCAGGCATCCATGAACTCGCATTGCCGATGTTGCTGTAGTTGCCATGAAAGAAATCGCTAGACGACGTTCCAGCACGGTGGCACGGAGGCACGCCACCGCCGCACCCTGTCCCTGTACCATCGTCACCCGTCCCGCCATACCCAAAGCTCCAGCCAAACGCGACCGCATCGTAGCTTCTGGGCAACGGGTATTCAATCTGCTCTCGCTGCTCTAATGTGTGGCTATACCCCTTCAGAGATTGCATCTCCACCGACCCGACAACATTCCCGATGAGGTTTCCACTCGATGCAAGATAAGACATATCAAGAGCACGCGCTGCCTGGAATCCGTAGTGGCTATTCAACCCCGAGCACTTCACCGTGCCGCGTCCGCTCATCGGACTACAAATCCTGTTCGTGCCAACAACCCAGTTTCGATAGGCTGTCGTGTCACTCGAACTACCCCACACGGAGTCTTCGGTAATTTCTGTAACGACATTCCCCTCGAGAAGATTAAATTGCGGATGTGCTCCGTGAAAATCTATCCCACCTATATCTAGATTAGTCGCACCACTATCAAACTCTCCCATTGTGTAGTTATAGGAAACAACATTACCGGCAGCGCCCCACTCTAACATGATCGACTCGTGCGTCCGCTCAATAATGTTATTTTCGACAAGGCTTGCACTGGTCTTGAATGCAATTTGAATATCTGAGTCATGCACTCCAGGGATATGAAGAAAGGCGTTCGAAAAGTAACTGTCGCGAATCTCATCGTGAAATCCCCAGTACACCTCGACGTGATCACCATCGGTATAGTTCGATTCCACACCCTTGATCCAGCAATATGCGCACCTGGACATACCAAAATTTGCTCCATAACCACTATGGTTGGCGTAGACCTGCAAATCCTCCACTCCAGCATGACTCGCCGACATTTCGAAGGGAACCGCGATAGGCATATTCGTATACGCGCTGTACAGTCCAGGCGATACAGTTACTCTATTCCCTCTGATTCCAGTTACCGCGACAATCTGCCCGCGAGCAAGGCTTCCTCCCTTCGTCCAATCGCCATCACACCAGTTGCAGTTTCCTCCACTTCCGGCGCTGGTCACATAAGCAGGATCGTTGACTTCTGTTATTACCAGGTACATGCCGACTTGAATTCCTGATGCACTATCGACTTCGATCCTTGTAGATCCTGCAGTCACACCATTGACAATTCTGAATGGCTTGAAAGGAACCGATCCCGAGCCAAGACTGATGACATTCCTGCCGCCAGTTCCCGTTGCATTCAGAATTGTCAGGTCTGCCCCTGCGCCTCGCAAGGTCACATTCGAAGGAACATTGACTGTCCCTGAGATCGTATATGTGCCAGCGGTAAGATAGACCGTTTCTCCGCTCGGACACGATGCGAGCGCGGAGTTGATCTCGACAATTGTGGCAGACGGCGTCAGCACAGCGCACTTGGATCCACGCGCCGGAATACCGCCAACACCGGCATTCGACCAGTCAATCGCGTGTCTGGAGTTCAGAATAGACGCCCACGGCTCAGAAGCACACGTATTCTTCGTCATCAAAATCCCTAGAGCCAAAAGAAACAGTGTGCTAAGTCTCATGGCATCTGCCCTCGTTCCCCGAGCCCGCCTGGCATCTAAAGACAAGAACAACGGCATGGGACTGCTGATGCCACTCTTCTTCGATAACATCGAAGCTGTGCCTTATTATGTCAACAATCGTCTTGAGCCTTCCCTTTCCGTCCCAGATCCTGACAATGAAGCACCCATCGTGCTTTAGCCATCGCGAATAGCGCATTGAGACAGCCTTAACCTGTGTGCGTTTTATATAGTAGAGCGAATCTCTAAACAAAATTACATCGTATTGTTCAGTCGGCTCGTAGGTAGCGATATCGTCCTGAACGAATCGGCACTTTTGGGTGAGACCTCTGCCATTGATTCTCCTTTGCGCTCTGTCGATCGCGATCTGCGAGACATCCACGCCAACGTACTGTCGATAAGCTTCTTCATTCAATTCGCTTGCCGTGGTGTCGAGACAATCCCAACGTCCATTCGTGAATTCACCGTCCCATAGGCGCTGCTTCGCCTTCGCTGTCCCGTGCGTCTGAAGATAATCGCGAATTCGGTCACGCAATTTGCGGATTAACATTGTCATTTCCTACTTCTCCCGCAACTCCTCAATCACCTGTTATAACGCTGGCCATATAAACGCATCGGGCATCCCGTTCCTATATTTCGGCAGCTGGCACAATCTCGCGGAGCAGACCAACTAACCTCTTTATGGGTGACAATCCGCGATATAGAGCTACAACCGCGCCGAGATAGATCAATGTGAACGATAGGGATATAACTACTATTCGCCTTACCGCTCCCCATGCGCCTTCATCCTCCGGCAAAGAGACTATTCTCGAGAAAACGCCATCACATACCAGCCCTGCCAGCACCGAGGCCACTATATATCTCCAGACAACCGCCACTACGGACGCTGCTCCGAGCCCAATTGGCTTGCCCGCATACCACATCGCTGGAATCGTCAGTATCCAGAAAGATACGCACCATGCCATTGCAATTCCCTGGGGTCCCCAGGGAAGAGCCACCAGGAATAATGCGATGGTCACAGTCCACTCCACAATGCCCCAGCGAAACCAGCGATCTGCCCGCCCGATCGATAGGTGAATCCATCCGTGCGTGCCATAGACCAGCATGATTCCAATTCCGGGCGCGAAATAGGTGAATATCTGTCCGGCGGGTCCCCATCCTGGGCCAAGCAGAACGCGAATTACATCCTTGCCTGTCAGTGTGAGATTCCCTGCAATTCCCATCCCGATAAATGCCATCACCGCTATTGCTCCAAGCAGGTAGCGACGAAATTGTGCACCGTCATCTCTCACGCGGCTCAATGACGAGACCGCTACCACCGACGTAGTTGCAACAAGCTGCGCCGCTGAGAGAGAAAATAGATCGTAGGCTTTCTTGTAAAATCCGAGAGCAAGAGCGCCAAAGCGCCAACCGACAAGAAGGTTATCTGTGTTGCGCGCAAAATAATTGACACTAAACCGCCCATAAGTGTACATCGCAAACTTCAGCATTGCTCCTGTACCCTGCTCACGTCGTGGACGCCCCGGCACCCACCGGCAAAGGAACCATGCTCCAATGGTTGCACTTAAGGGCAGAGCACATGTGCCAATTACGAGCGCCCAATAACCCCACCCTGCCCAACCAAAGCCAATAGACACAGCGACGGACACCGCTCTCGCAACAATGTCGTTCTTTGCCACAGCCGGGAAAAGCATCGCACGCTTCAACAACGACAAATGCACTACCGATAGACTGGTCGTGATAATCGATAATGAGATCCACCCCGTAATGGGAGCGACCAACGGTTCGCCATAAAACTTCGCCAGTGCCGATCCTGCCGAGACAAACCCGACTGTGAGAAACGCGCCCCCCGCCACATTAATCCAGAAAAGATTGCTCACCAGTCCTTCATTGACCTGCTCCCGCTGAACCACGGCTTCTGTGATTCCGTTAATCCCAAAATTCGATAGGAGCAAGCTGAACGTCGTTACCATCGCCACCAGACCAAAATCCCTCGGAGTAAGGAGTCGCGCCAGCACTACAGTCGCAATCACTTGAATCGCCAACCCGACACCGCCGGAAAACACCGTCATCCCGGCGCCTCGGACTGCGAGGCGCCGGAGCGAATCCCCGCCACTGGGGATCGGCGGCACAAAAGTGCCGGTTGCATTAAACGGCTTCAAAGAGACTCCAGTATTGAGTGACGCTACTCATTGCTTTCCCGAATACATCTCTGCACAGTGCATGATTGGCGCAACAATCAATCCCCCCTTCGTGTGCAGGCATACTCATTGCAGGATCCGTATCTGTCTTGTTTGCGTCGATCCTGCCCAGCCTGACTCCGCTGCCTGACCGGCTTCCTGCAATTCCGGACCTGCTGGTACTCCAACAACTGCCAGCAGAAACGCAAACCAGATTGGACTCAGCATCCGAAATCCCGCCTCAGTAAAACTGAAAATTAATGCCGCCGTCAGAAACGACAGCCGCAATCTGCCCTCGCTTGCATCCCGACGGAAGACGGCAATGGCGCCGCGATATCCAGTAACAATCAGCCATCCCAACAGCAATAGGCCAACCCATCCAAGATTTAAATAGAGTTCGATATATCCGTTATGCGCTTCCTGGATACCTTTCACGCTCATATTCCACACGGCCTCAAGACGACTGCCAAGCCAGAAACTTTCAAACCCTGTCCCAATCAATGGATTTGTATGGAGAGATAGCACCGCCTTCCAAATTGACGTTCGTCCGGTCAATGTGGAATTTCTTCCCAGCGTATGAACAAGGGTTCCCACGCTGCTAATAAAGAGAGCAAATAAGGGGAGCCCAATAGCAGCGCTGACAATCACGTGCAAGCTGCCTGGCCAGCGAAAAACCCATCTCTGCATGCTCACAACCATCACCGCCCCTGCTAGAGCAAAGCACGAAAGCGAAGTCATGGAATTCGCAGTCACAATAAGCCACACCGCAGTGCCTACCACCACGCCATGGGCAATCAGATGCTTTCCCCTATGCGACAGGTCACGATCCTCATAAGCGCCCAGAAATGACCATAGCGATGCAAGGCCAAACACCATGGAGATCATCCCAAGCAGGTTCTTGAATGTCGTCACGCCAAAAAACATCATTGTTCCGTTTTCCGGGTCAAAGGCGCTCCCCAGGCTCGGATAACATTTGATAAAGAGAACAGAAAGCGGAAGGAGCAGGAATGCAACTCGCGCAAAGAGACGCTTTGTTGCGCGCAGTGGATCGCTGTCCGTAAGCACAACCATGAGCATTACCAGATCGCCAACTGACTTTGCCCATCGCTTCAGAGCGATGAAAGAGTGATCCGACCAAACAACACTGAGAGCGCAGTAAGCGAAGAACAGCAACACGGGCATGTTAGCTCGCAAGAATCTCTTCACTCGAACCGATCGACAGTTCAGAACCAAGGCGCCCGCAACAATTAGAAACCCATAAATGGACGCGTCTATCGGGCTACCGTCACTGTACTGTTGTACAAGGCTCACTGTTGGGTCCATATGAAGCCAGGTTGAGACTGCACGCGATCCATTGATCAACATCCACACCGTGGGAATCCAGAGAGCATTAGACGGCCGCGCACCAGCATCGCGATCCAGCGCAAACAGCCAGATAATGCTTGCAATGCAAACGAAAGTGCCGAGTAGCTGAGTCATATCGAGTCAATAAATAGACGGTGCAAATGTTCCAACGATAAAAGCTTATGGATCGCAGCAGTGTAGTTACGATCCCCCTTAACGTGTCGCGTAACTATATATTCCACAACGCTGCTATTCAGATAAGGCCGTGACAGTGCCCGCGGGTCCAGGAGCATCTCGCGAATGTAGTTGGCCAGTGCATCCCGGTACCAGATGCGATAGTGATAGAACTTGTGCCGGCCGAGATACAGCCGCTCCAAATGAAGCCGTGACAGCGCGTGATCTACACGGGCCATGGACTGTGGCATTCCATAGTCGTAAGCGTACTCAGCCTTGAACGTAAATTCCAGGTAAGCGCGCCGTACCGCAGCCACCCAGGCAGGACAGTCTCCCCCGGAGCCACGATCGGTGCGAATCCTGCGCAGTTTTGGATTCCCATCCGCAATCAGGCGCAGCGATAAGTCGTCGCTGGCAAGTGCCTGAGCTGGTGCACGGAACACCGTCTTCACAAGATCATTATCCAGAAATGGTGAACGCGGCGAAAGCTTACTTTGTTCCAGACTCAATAGCCCATAGTGGTGCCACGGCGCCTGGCGGAACACCGCAAAGGAAAGCGCGTGCCCTCCTAGCAACTGCTCGTACGTTTCGTTGGCGCGTTCGATATATGCACAGAAGTCCTTCCTGAACAATCCAGGTACCGGGTCATGCGGTTTGAACGCCCGTACTCGTCGCAGCACTTCCCCGCCGTAATTCCCGGTCATTCTCACCGCTGCGATTTTCGCTGCCTGCTCGTTTACATACAAATCGGGCGAATGCTTAACCTCGACGCACCCATCCGTAAGAAATACAGTGCGTTCAGAATAGTAGGAAAATTTTTCTAGAAACTCTGACCCGACAGATATAACTTCATGGTCCTGTCCGCACGCACGCGCAACCTCTCGCGCGATAACAGCGTCTTGAGACTCGCGGTACATTCCCCTGAATGAGTAACACGGAAGGGATCCAGGCTGAGCATGACACCAGGCCATAATCATTCTCGAGTCGAGGCCACCGGTAAGGGAGACGCCGATTCTATCCGGCCCTTTAAAATAACGAGGCAGATTTGCCGCGAAGACATCGCGGAATTGACGATAATAAGCTTCCGGATCAAGCAGAGGCTGCTCTTCCCACTCTCTTGCATCGAAATAAACATCTTTCTGCACCACTCCTTTCCCTTGAAACTTCCAGGCAGAGGCTGGCGGAAGAACGCTAATCCCTCTGAAGATTGTACGGTTTTCCATCGTGCACCCGCAGGAGACAAACTGACCCAGGCCGTCCGGATCGATCGACCTCAACTCTGGGCGCACAGCCAAAAGGGCCTTGGCTTCGGCCGCAAAATAGAATGCCTCCCGCGCTTGGTGATAGTAGATACGGTGCATTCCATACCGGTCGTTGAAAAGTGTGACAATACCCTTGCGTCGATCGATCAGGACTCCGTGGAATGTGCCGTTCAGGCTCTTCGGGAAACTCGCGTCTTCCTCGGCAAGGTGAACAAGGTAGGACGGACCTTCAACTTCACACGAGTGCCCGCGCTCTATTAGTTGCGATGCAATCCCAGGCTCCGGAAAGTCGTCCCCGGAAAATGCCAGAACCAGATTGCGCTGCTCATTAAACAAAGGCATCGAACTGGCCGCGCGCTCGTCGCGCACAACCCATCCCAAGTAAATTCCTAACGACTCATCGCTCCATGTACCCCTTACATAAGACGACTCATGGCAAAGGGTCGCAAGCATGCGAAGCACTTCAGCCTCCGCCTGCTTACGCGGCATTTCGGTAATAAGACCGACCAACCCTGGCATGCTCTCGCCTTACCCTCTAGAACGCTTCACTGTTTGTGTGAACCTTACGGTCGTACATTTGCCTGCGAATCTCGTGCAGTTTCGCCGCAATCGGCTCAGGAATCCGGTCAATAAGCCGGCGATGGAAACCCATATGCAGAGCCAAATCGCCAAAGCGCGTCAAGGGAACGTAGTAGCGCGGGACATCGACACGCTTAAACCCATTCCGCTCCTTGAATTCACGCAAGCCGTCGTGTTGTTTACGCCCATAGGTAAAATTGGCATAAACCAGGTAGTCAATGCCCCGCTCGGCACAGGACTTCACCGCCTGTGCGATCAGAGCATTCGTTGGCGCCTTGTCTCTATGCTGCAGTTTCGACAGGATATTCATCAATCCCGCCTGTACCCCTAATTCATCGGCCACCATCTTAATGAAGCCGATTAACTCCTCGCCTTGAAATGCCCCAATAAATATGCTGCTGTCAAGATAAGTCGCTTCGTCCTTATAGATCGCATCCATGTCTTTCCCGTAGTGGGGAAATCGGCGCCCTTGCCGCATCGGGGATTCGTTGTAAATCTCCCAGATTCCGCGGACAAGGCTCTCATCGAAGGGCACCTCGCGAATAACTACGCCTTTCTTATCCGCAAGTCTTGCCATATTTCGCGTCTTGCCGTTGATCTGCGTGGTCCACCATTTATCAAAGTTTGAAATTGGCAGAACCGCCAGATTATCCCACTCCATCGGATAGATAAACTTCGGCTTGGCATCCGGAAAGCCCTGCAGAAATGTAAAAAGGTCTATACGATCTCCGGCGTTGCGTAGCCGGTCAATCACCTCCTGCGGATTCCGAAGAAAGTGATATAGCTCCGCATCCAGGCGTGCAATGCGAAGTGTCTTCCCGCCAATCCGAATTTTGGGGTTCACGTTATTCATCACGCTATCAACTGCACTCTCGTGTTCTATGGCCTATTCCATTGCACTCTGACGGCATTACCCTACTCGCTCACATACTCTTCGCGAATAGGGCTAATTCCCATTAACATGAGGAGCTTTCCAGAATGGTCGAATAGCTTTACAAGCAACATCATGAAATATTGCTGACCTGCCAGCAAGGCAAGCGGTAACAGTACCAAGTAGAGCGGTACGGCAATGATCGATTTCACAATACTGATGACGCCGCAATTCGGCTGTAGTGCCGCGGTCGCTCCCTGCAGCATCGCTTTGCGCAGAATGTAGCTGCGCTTCCAGCGCGCCGGAGGGATGGTCTCCGACACAGCGGCGTCAGCAGACCAGATAAACGTGTATCCGGCCTCTATCTTTCGTCTGAAGAAGTCCTGATCTTCTCCAGCCCGGAACTCGGGCCGAAACGGCTCGGCCTCACTGGCGAGAACGTTTCTCCTCAGCAAAACATTCCCCGTACGCGCATCTTTCCAGTCAACTACCTTGCCGGTGGGATTAACAGGACGGTCATAGATTCTGCTCTTCTTGAACCACTCAGGCGGAGCCTCATCGAAATGGCGCTTCACCGGGCCGAGCACGCCGTCCACTTTGTACTCATTGCAGCTCCTGAAATGGGTTAACAACCACGTTGGCTCTGGAAACTCATCGTCGTCGATAAGGGCAAGATAGTCTCCCTCTGCATTTTCAACAACCTTGTTGCGCGCCAAGGCTATATTGCGCTTGGGCTCCACGCAGTATTTTACTGGCACGTTACTGCCCGCACTTAGCTCCGCAACGATGGCTTCGCCGGATCGCTCTTCGTCGTTATCGGCGACCACAATTGAATAAGTGAAAAGTCCGCCGGTCTGCTGCCTCGCGAGCTCAACGAGAAGGCGGCGAAGCAACAACGGCCGCTTGTAGGTGCAAATACAGACAGCGATATGCTCAAGCCCCTCGGATGGAATGGGACATATCGATCCTTCATCCAATAGCGGCACCGCACCGGTTGCTTCTGCAAATGCGCGGCTCATGATTTGCTCCCAACGCGTCTGCCACGATCGTCACATCGCAGCTGATAACCACGCGCCACGATGCCGGCGCCCACGCATTCCATCAGTTCACCATCGACAAGAAAGCGGTATTCCTCGTCGCGGCCAGGGTGAGTTTCGATCTCGATATCACGCTGTTTCGCTCGTTCGAAGATGTCCCTAATTCTTTGGCGCGGTTCCAGCGGTTGTAGATCGAAGAAGAAATCCGCGAGACGATGACGCCGTGCCAGGCGCTTGTCCTGCAGGCGGCGATAAAAGCGATTGAGAAAGTTCTTTTCTCCTACCGCAAAGGAGAGATTTCTGCGAACGATAATTCCAGCCGGCAGCAGTTCCTGCATCAGTACGTTGGCGCAAAGATGCATGTGGTGGTGGCCATCGATGCGATTCGCTGGCGCACCATATAGCCGTTCATACTCTTCCAATTGCGCCCTGACAACATACTCAAACCTCGCGCGAAGACCCGGATGATAGATTGCCGGCGCAAACCTGTGCGACTTCAAGTACCGCGAAAGTTTTCCCTGCTGCTCGCGGAGCCGGTCAGGGCACTCCCTCGCGGAAAACCTCGCGGTCAAATTCAGATGCAGCCCAGCGTCGATGCCGTTCCGCCGCGCCAGTTCAGCCGCCTGTGCCGAGTCCTCCATGAACATCATCGCGCTCACTGATGAAACCGCGCCACAAAGGATGCAGTCGAGTGTGCGCCGCGTTGTAACTGAATCCAGGCCCCAGTCATCGGCATTCACGATTGCGGCTGCGCTGCGTTCTCCCCTCTCGCTGCCTGCGCACGGATCGCCACAGACAACAACCTCGCTTTCGCGAGAGTCATCGATGATTGGACCGGCTTGTTGTTTCCAGTTCATAGGTTGGCACCGGACCCACAAAGTTCATCTCTCTTTGAGATTGGCGTTTCGGCCAGATCTATGCACAGAACGTCTACAGGGCTTCATTCGCTTCCCTGCGCGCATGCCCAAACTGACTGACAGGCACGCTCTTGCCAGTAACCTTATTCTTCAACCGTTGCATCTGCTCACGCCTGTGAAATTTCATCAGATCGTCCGATACCGGCCTTTTCACGCGCCGAATAAATGTCCACAGAAATCCAGCCCCCAGTGCCAGGCCGCGAACCACATATGGCTTCCTGGTCATCTGATAAACAGTCCGAAGCAGCTCCCATAGAGGATGATTACCCATTACGTAGTCCATCACGCCTGTATTGAAGTTAGCCTTCATGGGTCCACTCTCTGCAGTGCCAACTTTGCGATGGTGCTGGCACACCTTGTCTGTGAAGGTACGTGTCTTCCAACCCTTCATCCGCGCAGTGATTACTGCGATGCAGTCGATGGTGCCTGCCTTTACCGGAACATAGCCGCCGATAGCCTCATAGCATGCGCGCCGGAATACCTGGCACGCGCCTGAAACATGGTCGGGGCTCGTATATTTGTAGTCGAAGCTTTCGCCAGTCGTTTCCACGTAGGGCGTGCCCACGACACCCAGGGCCAAATCGTTGGCAAGCTTTTCCAGAAGACAGGAGAAATAGTCCGATTCAAAGGTAATGTCCGCATCAAGATTTGCGATCACCTCGTAGGCCAACCCATCAACCCTTGCCTTGCCTGCGCTAAACGCATACGCTTTGCCGGCAAAGTTTCGTTCTCGCCGCTCCGGCATCCGGAGCAACTCGATCCACTCGTACTCGGCTGCATACCTGCTGACAATATCGTCAGTGCCGTCCGTCGACCCATCGCTGACAATGACCCACTTCAGCGGACGCACTGTCTGCGCTACGACCGACTGTATCGTCGCTTCGATCAACTGCGCCTCGTTGCGCGCCGGCGTCACCAGCACATATGTCGGAAGTTTTTGCAGAACGACTCCTTATTCAATAGTTCGCGTTATAACTCTGATTGCTCCACGGCCAGCCCGGCAAGAATCCGGAGTAAACATCGACAACATCGCACATCATGCCATTCAAACAGCCGCTTACTCAAAAGCCGTCTCACGATCCACGGATGGTTCCTGGCCAATGGAGCCGGCTATTTCTTCATCGTCCCGCTGCTTGCAGCGCCGTCAATGCAGATGCCAGCACCTCTTCGGCCACCCTTGACTGCTGAGCAGCACTAAGCTGCGGGTACATCGGCAAAGAGACTATGTCCGCGGCAACTCGCTCCGCTACCGGAAACGCTCCCTGCCCGTATTTCAGCGAGGTATAGGCCTTCTGCAAATGCAATGGAATTGGATAGTGAATTCCCGTGCCAATACCCTTGCTCTTCAAGTGATTCAGCAGGTCTTCGCGGTCGCCGGTGCGAATTACATAAAGGTGATATACCGAACGCGACCAGGAAGGCTCATAAGGCAGTATCAAAGTGTCGCTCTTCGCCAGCAGGCGGCCATACTCGGCTGCGCGGTCACGGCGCTCTGCATTCCACTTCGCTAGATGAGGAAGCTTCGCATGCAATAGCCCGGCCTGAATCGCATCAAGCCGCCCGTTGTAGCCCTCCACGTCGTGGTAATACTTCTTTACCTGGCCGTGGTCGCGTAGCTTCCTGATAGCGTTGGCTATCTCGCCGTCGTTGGTGGTTACCGCTCCGCCTTCGCCACAGGCGCCAAGATTTTTCCCAGGATAGAAGCTGAATGCAGCCGCCCGGCCCATCGACCCGGCCTTCATCCAGCGATTCAGGTCCTTTGAATAGTATTCCGCGCCGTGCGCCTGGCAGGCGTCTTCAACCACAATCAGGCCATGCCGACTGGCAAGCCGCAGGATTGAATCCATATCGGCCATCTGCCCGTAGAGGTGCACCGGCACTACCGCCGTGACGGGCCGTCCACTGCGCATACTGATCGGCCTGCCCGACGCATCGGGCGTGCAGTCTTCTTCCAGAAACTTCTGCAATCGCTCGACCGAGATATTGGAAGTGAGATCGTCAATGTCGATGAACTCCGGAATTGCGCCGGCCTGGGATATGGCCTCGGTCGTGGCGATGAACGTGTTGGGAACCGTCAGAACCACGTCTCCCGGCTTTACACCGGAAGCAATCAAGGCAAAGCGCAGCGCATCTGTACCGCTGCTCACTCCTACGCAGTGGTCTGTATCGCAGAATTCTGCGAACGCCTTTTCCAACTTCTCGACCACACCCCCGCTTACAAAGCTGGCTGTGCGCAATCCACGACGAAAAACTTCTACGAGTTCGTTCTCAAGTTCCAGATGCGGAGTGACAAGATCGAGGAAAGGAACCTCCTCGGGCTCCGGGGTCGGCGCGGCCGGCTCAATAAAGCGCAGAATCTTGGCAGGATTTCCCGCTACAATCGCATCGCGCGGCACATCCCTTGTGACGACGCTACCTGCGCCCACAATCGCGTTTTCGCCGACGTTGACATTGGCAAGAATCGTGGCGCCGGAACCGATCGATGCGCCCCTCCGGATCACCGTCGGCTCAACCTTCCAGTCAGCCTCGGTTTGCAGTTCTCCATGCGCCGTCGTTGCCCGTGGATAACTGTCGTTGATAAACATGACCCCATGGCCGATAAATACATTGTCTTCCAGGGTCACGCCTTCGCAGATAAAGCTGTGGCTGGATACCTTGCAATGCTGTCCTATGCGGGCGTTCTTCTGGATTTCAACAAACGCGCCAATCTTCGTGTCGCTCCCGATTTCACAACCATATAGGTTGATGAATTTCGACAGCGTTACGTTGTCCCCCAGCTTGACGTCGTCCGTAATGCAGTTATAGGAGTTCATAGATAAACCAGGCTCCCTCTCTTCTTCATCGATTCGCTGCCTGCCTCCAGCATCTTCACTACGCGCAGCCCGGACAGACCGTCGTTGAATGGATCCTGCCCGCTCGAAATGCATTCCACGAAATAGGACAGCTCACGGCGCAGTGCTTCTCCCTGTTCAACCTGCGGGGCCCACATATCACCTGACCGGTAGTTAACCAACAGGTCGTAAACACCTTCATGGCTGGTGATGTTCACTCCCTTGTCGTAGACCTTCAGCTTTTCATCGGCCTCGAGATCGTTCCAGACCAGCATCTTCTTCTCTCCGCCAATCAACGTAGTCCTGATTTTGACCGGGGAAAGCCAGTTGACGTTGATATGCGCAATAATCTTTTCGGGGAAATAGATCGTCATGAAGGCAATGTCTTCGTGGCCGTTCAAATGCTTCTCTCCGGTTGCAACAACCGCCTCGGGAGTCGCCTTAATCAGATAATCCATGATCGCCAGGTCGTGTGGCGCCAGATCCCAGAGCACATTGATGTCGTGTTGAAAGAGTCCCAGATTAACGCGCGTGGAATCGTAGTAATAGAGCTTCCCAAGAGCCTCTTCGCCAAGGAGTTGGCTGATCTTCCTCACCGCCCCGGTAAACAGGAACGTGTGGTCCACCATGATTTTTAGATTCTTGCGCAGAGCAAGCTCAATCAGTTCCTCACCCTGAGCAGTGCTGCTCGTCAGTGGCTTCTCGACAAATACATGCTTGCCGTTTTCCAGCGCCGATTTTGCTAGTTGGAAGTGCGTCCAAACAGGGGAAACGATCGCAACGGCGTCGATCTCCGTCGACAGAATCACGTCCAGTGGATCAGCGGTCACATTGATTCCCGGATAAGCCTTCCGGGCGCGCGCCTGAGCGGCCGAACTTAGATCGGCAATTGCCAGTACCCTGGACCCATCTAGCGTCGACAGGTTCCGAACAATGTTTGGCCCCCAGTATCCGTAGCCAATCACTCCGAAGTTCATTACCTTACCGCCGTTCTGCCCGAATGGTCACAATACTGAAAACGCGATGGGAAACTGCGCATTCGGCACCGCGCCGTGCGTGCTCAAATTCAGCTACACATGGATGCGGCACAAGATGAACGACTTCAACACGCACCGGAGCCTCTGATCACTGCCAGTGGCGTCAGAAACAGTATTTTCAAGTCCAGCCAGGGAGACCAGGCCATCGCGTAGCGCAAATCCATGCGGACCATTTCGTCGAATCGAACACGGCTTCGGCCGGCAATCTGCCATACCCCGGTGATTCCCGGCTTGGCCTCCAACACACGGCGCCGGTGCCATATCTGATACGCCGCCAGCTCATAGGGAATCGCGGGGCGAGGCCCAACCAGCGACATCTCCCCTTTGAGCACATTCAGCAGCTGCGGCAACTCATCCAGGCTGGTTCTCCGCAGAAACTTTCCAACACGCGTAATTCGCTTGTCATCCTTGAGCTTGTACAGTGCCTTTCCATTGCCGTCCGAAGGCTCGTGTTTCGCTTCGTTCGAGATTAATTCGGTCACGAACTGCTGGTGCACACGATGATCGTTGTTGACATACATCGAGCGGAACTTCAGAAATGTAAAACACTGCCCGTATTGCCCAACCCGCTGTTGCCGAAAAAGCACCGGGCCTTTGGATGTCAATTTCACAGCCAGCGCAATTACCAAAAAAAATGGCGAACAAAGAATCAAGGCAAGCGCGCTGCCGGTGATGTCGATTGCCCGCTTGACCAAAAGCAAGGTTCGTTTGCTGCGCCCGGCACTGATCAGGTCAGGATAGAGGGCCGGATTGCTCGGACGCCCGGCGTTGCCATGATCCCAGTCATCCGGAAAAAAGTGAAATGAAATGCTGATCTGACTGGCATGATTGAAGACCAACTCGTCCCGAAGCATCGATTTCACCCTGTTCAGAATTGTGCTCAGGATTGAATTCTTGTCATCGCTAACGATGCCCGTAAACATTACGCCGACAGTCTTCTGGTCCTTGTACCAGCCAATCATATCCGTCTCTCGGCTCGATGCCAGCAGAGCGGACGCCATACTCTCTAACGGGGTCGCTTTCATCTCCGAACCCGGCTGGTGACCCATTTCCAACAGCATCAGCAGGAAGGGCTCCTTGGAGCGCTCCGTTCGTTTGCGTTCAACGGCGATCATGCGGCGGAACGTCCGTTCGCTCAGAACCTCGCCCTCATCTGCCGATATCGAGCCGAACGGCGAATCATCCTGGCTCAAGTTACTTTCCACGCGAAGCAGCGTCACGGTAGGATCCTCTCGAAACGCAATTGGCCGTCATTGAGAAACAAGGCTGTCATAAGAGAGACAAGGCTAACCATGGAGCAAACTCTATCGTCGTCAATCCCGCAAACGGTTTCAATCCAACATTTGGGCCACCTGAATGGCGCGTCGGTAACGAAAGTTGTATTACTGAATCCCCGCCCTTGACCTGCAGAGCATTCGGATCGAATTTCGCATTCTGACGTTCAGCCCCATTCAACACTCAGAAACGAATAGATC
>DATKWA010000058.1:0-2685 GCA_035529815.1 Occallatibacter sp.
ATACCTGATGAGGATATCGCGCTTACGCTGGAATGGGGCGGCGAACCTGAAGCACTCATGAAGGCACTAAACGAGGCCGGATGGATCGACCAGCATGAGAAATACAGATGGATAATTCATGAGTGGGCAAGCCATTGCCAGGACACCACCCACTGCAAACTTGCGCGTGCGCGTGAATATTTCGTGGATGGTTCAGCACCACGATTAGGGCGACTTGGAGGGAATGAACGCGACGAAATTAAGCAATTCTACGAGCGCACGGCAAGCGCACAAAACACCAATTCATACGCACGGATAGACGAAACGAGCGCACGGCAAGCGCGTGGAAGCGCACAAAACAGCGAAACATGCGCACGGGAAGGCCGTAAGCCTCCTAATTCTCCGTCTTCTCCGTCTTCTCCGCTGCCTGCTTCTGAGATTCAGCAGGCAGGCTCTCCGTCTTCGCGCACGCGAGAGACCGCCAGCTCGGACAGCAGCGGCGCAACGCAGCAGCCGACCCCGGAGCCTGCCTGCCCCAAAAAAACCCGGAAGGGAAAAACCCGGCCGGAAAAAACCCAGCAGGAGGACGACCGGGAAATCATCCGCGACACCATCGCCCTCGCCATCGGCGCCACCGGACTCACCGACGCCATGGCCGATGAAATCCTGGCCGTAGTCGACACCGCCGGCGGAAACCCGTACACGTTCACCGACTGGCTGATCACGCTGGCCAAGGACCGCAGAGACCGTGGCAACCCTCTCCAGTCGCCGGGCATCGTGACCGCCCTGATCCGCGAACACCTTCCCGGCTGGATGCAGGTCCACGAGATCCGAGCGCAGATGCTGACAGCCGATTACCGCAAGCGACACGACAAAAACGCATTAGAACCCGTAGGAGCGATTCTATGATCGAAAACGACCCTAACCACCACCAGGACCGCGACAAGAGCAAGAATCCCGCTCTTTGCGCGCAAAACAAGTATCCTGCACAATGTTTGAGATTGAAATTCGGCGACTTGGCCGGGAAAGCCCAGATGGAGGCACATATCCGGCAGTTGAAGACCCACGAGGGCCGAGTGCAACTCCTGGTCGACGAGATGGCCCGTCTGTGCCGGGAGGAGTCTGATCTGCCCGTGGGCGCCAGAATCATCAACTACTCTCGCACCAAAGGCAAGCGTTTCGGACTGAATGTTCTGGACGAGGCCAAGCAGCGCCTGGGGGTGGTGGTGTGAAGATTACCCGCAAGCAAGCAATATTGATTCTGCTGTGCGGCCCCGCTGCGAGGTCGCAGGTCAGCGTTGCGCAAACCACCAATGGAGGCATTGTTACCGACGCCACCAATGCTGTTCCGCTCCCGCAGTGGAAGGACACGACTGGGCTGACACTGAGCTTGGCTGACAGATCGGAGGAACTTTACACGTACCCTGTAATCCGCGGCATCGATTCGCTTACGATCAACTACAACGGCGAGACCCGCACGATCACCGCCAAAGAAATCTGGGAGGCGCTGGTCTGATCATGCCACGAGATGTTACAGCGCAAGCGCTTGAGCGGCAAGGATTGGTCCTGCTTGCGGCGCGTCTCGCGTACAGCGGCAATTTGACTGATGAGCAGATCGCGCAGAGAGTGCAGCGGAGCCGCAAGACGGTCAACACCTGGAAGCAGAGCGACATCTACAAGCGCGAGACAGCCCGCCTCGCCGAAATCGCCCGCACCCAGAACGCCAATGTGCTCCTGAGAAACCGTGACTACCGCCTCGAGAAATTGCAGGACCGGCACGATCGGCTGCTGACCGTCATCCAGGAGCGGGCCAAGTATCCTGAGTTGGCGAAGGTCCCAGGCGGCAAAACGGGCGCCCTCGTGTTGGAGCCGCGGACCGTGGCCGGCGAGAAGGTAGTGGTTGCCAAGTTCGACGCGGCGCTGTTCCGTGAGATCCGTGACCTCGAGCGCCAGGCGGCCGAGGAGTGCGGGCAGTATGGAGAGGCGTCGGAGGACGCCGGCCGGCGCGGCAGCGTGCGGCTGAGCGAGGCGCTGATAATCTACCGGGAGATTGTGAGGTCGAAGCATGGCAGCGACTAGCCTCATCCTTTGGCGCGAGCAGTTGGTCATCGACCATATGCCGATGGCCAGGCGCATCGCCCACAAAGCTCGGCGCCGCTTCGCCACCCCCAATGTCGAGATTGACGACCTCGAGCAGCTTGCCATGCTGGGGCTGGTCGAGTCGGCCGGTCGGTACGACCCGGGCACTGGCGTGCCGTTCGAGGCCTACGCTCTGCGCCGGGTGTGGGGCCGAATCTACGATCAGTACCGCCGGGGGAAGTTTCGTGACGAGAGTCACGAGGCGTTACCTGACGACCTGGAGGGTATCGCGGCGGTGGCTGATGACGAGTTAATGGACCGAGAGGTGTCGGACGAGGTATTGATGCTCCTGTATCCGTGTCGAAGTTACACCCAAGCGCGGATCGTATTGCTCCATTTTGGGATGGACTGGAGCATCGGGCAACTTGGAGCGCACTATCACAAGTCGCGTCGGTGGGTGCGCCGGCAGTTGAAGGACGCGAAAGAAAGGTTGAGAGATGGGCACACAAAAACTGACGAAACGGGAAATCAAGGAACGCCAAGAGAAAGTTGAACTGGCGGATACCCTGTGGTGTCTGGCAGTCGGCGCCAACGGTGGCTATTGGCCCGAGGATGAGGAGAACGACA
>DATKWA010000059.1:0-18320 GCA_035529815.1 Occallatibacter sp.
TGCGCGGCGTAGTGGAAATCGGTTTTGCCGCCGGACTCGACGACGGAGACGTCCGCATCCATGACTTCATATTTGGCGCCGGTGAGTTGCTTGATGCGGGCGCTGCCAGCGCAGTGGTCGTAGTGAGCGTGGCTGATGAGGAGGATTTTGATGTCGCTGAATTTGAATCCGAGGGTTTCGACGCTGTGCTTGATGAGGGGCACGCTGGACTCGAGGCTGCTGTTGATGAGGATGTCGCCTTTGGGCGTGACGATGAGGTAGGACGCGAGGTCTTTGCTGCCGACGTAATAGAGGTTGCCGGCAATGTGGAAGGGTGGGAAGGGCTGTGTCCATGCGGGATTTTGCGCGGCGGCGTAGAGGGAAGAGGCGAGAAGAACGACGGCGCTGAAAAGCTTGCGAAGATTCACTGGCCCTCCGAGGGTTTGGATTGATTCTTGAAGGCCTCGATGGCGCGTTCGAGATGGACGCCGCGTGAGCCTTTGACGAGCACGACGTCACCGGGGCGGAGATTCTGAATGAGCCAGCGTCCGGCGGCTTCGGCGTCGGGCAGAAAGAGCGAGGCTACGCCGCCGGAAGTAGCGGCAGTGGCGAGATGTTTGGCGTTGCCCTGGACGGCGGCGACGAGATCGAGTCCAGCATCGGCGGCGGCCAGGCCGCAGGCGGCGTGGAGCTCGGGGCCATGCTCGCCTTGCTCGAGCATTTCGCCGGCGACGAGGATGCGGCGACCGGCGGCGGGGCGCGCGGCGAGAGTGCGAATCATGGAGCGGAGGGCCTCTGGGTTTGAATTGTAGCTATCGTTCAGGATGGTTGCGCCGGCGATTTCGAGAATTTCTCCGCGCTTGTCGATTGCGGTGAGAGTCTCGAGAGCTGCCACGGCGGCGTCCAGATCGACTCCTGCTTCGAGGGCAACGGCGAGGCCGGCCATGGCGTTGGCGGCGTTGTGCTGGCCGAGCATGTGCAGAGTGAACGTGCCTTCGCGGTCACTGGCGCGGTATTTCACGTGGAGTCCGGCCAAATCCTCCGAGGCGGAGACAATTTGCGGATCGGCGCAGGGACCTTCGCCGAAGTAAACGACGCGGCCGGGAAAATCGCGGCCGAACTGCGAGATATACGGATCGCAGCAGTTGAGGAATGCAATGCCGGTGGAAGGGAGCGCTGCGACCAGCTCAAACTTGGCGCGGGCGATGCCGGCCTGTCCCTCGGCGAAGTTTTCAATGTGCGCTGTGCCAACGTTGGTGACGACGCCCCAGTCGGGCGCGGCGATGCGGGCCAGAGCCGCGATTTCGCCGGTGTGGTTCATGCCCATTTCGACAACGGCGATTTCGTGCTCCGGCTCGAGACGGAGCAGTTCGAGGGGGAGGCCGAATGCGTTGTTGAGATTGCCGCGCGACTTGAGTACGCGGAACTTTGCTGCGAGAGCAGTGGCGACTGCTTCCTTGGTGGTGGTTTTGCCGGCTGAGCCAGTGACGGCGACAACGCGACGGCCCCACTGGCGGCGCACATGCGTGGCGAGGGACTGCAGGGCCAGGAGCGGATCTTCGGTGATGAGCAGCGGCGCGGCGAGTACTGCGTCGGGCAGGCCAGCTACGCGGGCGCGGGAGACAACGGCGGCTACTGCGCCGCGCTCGATGGCGGCGGCAACATAGTCATGGCCGTCGAGCCGCTCGCCGCGGACGGCAAAAAAGAGGTCACCGGGAGATGCGGTGCGCGAGTCGATGGAGTAGCCGGTGACGAGGAGCGCGCCTGCTTTGGGCACAGAGGATGGCGCTTCGAGCACAGCGCTCGCGCCGACTGCCACCTCTGCCAGGGTGAGTTTCATTGACCCTTACCATATCCCATTTTCGCGCCCAATTCATTCAGCGCCGCGAGAGCTATTTCCGTGTCGTCGAATGGAATTGTACGCCCGGCGAGGATCTGTTCCTTCTCGTGACCTTTGCCTGCGATGAGCACAACGTCGCCGGGCACGGCGGCTTGAATGGCGCGATGGATTGCGGAAGCGCGGTCGGGCTCGACGGTGTAGGACGTGCCGGTGGCTTTGAGCGCGGGTTCGATTTCGGCAAGGATGGCGAGGGGATCTTCGGTGCGCGGATTGTCGCTGGTGGCGACGACGAAGTCGCTTCCTTCTCCGGCGGCCTGGCCCATTTTTGGGCGCTTGGTGCGGTCGCGGTCGCCACCGCAACCGAAGACGGTGAGAACACGCTTGCCTGATGGCTGAGTGATTTGACGGGCGAGAGCGGTGAGGTTGCGCAGTGCGTCGTCGGTGTGTGCGTAGTCGACGATGACGGTGAAGGGCTGGCCTGCATCGACGGACTGGAAGCGGCCGGGGACGGGCTTGAGCGTGGGGATGGCGGCGACGAGATCGTCGAATGCAACGCCGCGCGCCTGGGCGGCAGCAAAGGCGGCCAGCAGATTGAGAATGTTGACTTCGCCGGCGAGGCGCGAGGTGATCTGGGCCGTGCCTGCGGGGGTTTCAAGATGGAAGGTTGCGCCTGAGGGAGTGAGCGTGTAGCTTGCGGCGCGCCAGTCGCCTTCGCCGATGCCGTACGTCCAGACTTCCGCACCTGCCCGGCGTGCAGCGGCGGCGAGTTGCTTTGCGTACTTGTCGTGGGTATTGATGACGGCTATGCGCGGGGCGGGGTAGACGGTGCCGTCGAAGAGCAGGCGCTTGGCGGCGAAGTATTTCTCCATGGTCTGGTGATAGTCGAGATGGTCGCGGGTGAGGTTGGTGAAGACGGCGACGTCGAAGTGGATGCCGGCCATGCGGCCCTGGTCGAGAGCGTGGCTGGAAACTTCTGTGACGAGTTCGGTGGCTCCGTGGCTGACGCCTTCGGCCATCAGCTCAAAGAGGTCGCGCGACTCGGGTGTGGTGTGGACGGAGGGGCGGACTTCGCCGGCGATGTGATATTCAATGGTGCCGACGAGAATGGTTTTTCGCGCGGCGGCGTTGAGCAGTTGCTCGGTGAGGAAGGCGGTGGTGGTTTTGCCGTTGGTACCGGTGATGCCTGTCGAGGCGAGGGAGCGCTCTGGGTGGCCGAAGAAGGCGGCGGCGGCTTGCGCGAGGGCGCGGCGGCCGTGTTCGACTTCAAGGACGGGCAGGCCGGCTTCGTAGACGGTGAGGTGGTCGAAGGTGAGCGCGGAGTCGGTGATGATGCCGAGGGCACCGGCGGCGATGGCTTTGTCGATGTATTTATTGCCATCGGTGGAGCCGCCCTTCATGGCGATAAAGACGGAGCCGGGGCGAACGCGGCGTGAGTCGTATTCGACGCCGGAGATGGGGGTGCCGGAGCTGCCGGTTGCGCCGACGGCTGTGATTTCTTCTGCCAGATCTTTCCAGTTCATTCTGGTCTTAATTGTAGTTTGTTGGGGAGGAAAGCGGAGTTCGCGGAGTTAGAGCGGTTTCGATTCAAGCATTGGCCTTTGAAGATCATACGAGGTGGCATTTTCTTGAGAAAAATGGCCCTTGGCGTCTACGTTTTTGTAAAGAGCAGAATTGAAACCGCTGTAGCCGCACCGCGCGCGCGTTGGCGGAGTTAGGAACAGGAACTAGTTTCCGCAGCGGACGACGATCTTTGTTCCCGACGGCACCATGACGCCTGGATTGGGGGCTTGCTGGCGGGCGATGCCGCTGCCAATGATCTGCACTTGAAGGCCTGCGGCTGCGGCTTGCTCGATGACATTGCGCACGGGCAGGCCAATGAGCGAGGGGACACGGAGCCGAGCGCCGTCGGAGATGGTGACGGACCTGGTGGGCTGAGGCGCTGCGACGCTGGTTGTTTGTGCGTCGGCGTGCGCTGCCGATGCAGCCGGTTGCGCGGGCTTAGAGTCTGATGCAGGTTGATTGGCGGGCTGACCTATTGTTGCGCTCTGACCCGGCGCGGTGTGGAGCGGATCGTCGCTGGGCAGAGCGTTGGCGGCGTCGTAGAGGGCTTGAATATCGGCTTCGCTGCGGGGCGCGTCGTCTTCGACGATGGGCTTTTCGGGTTTGGATTGAGCCGTGAGGGGCCGCAGATCGATGTCGTGGGGTACGCCGAGGTATTCGAGTACCTGCTGCGCTACTTCG
Organism: Occallatibacter sp.; assembly: GCA_035529815.1. GTDB lineage: Bacteria > Acidobacteriota > Terriglobia > Terriglobales > Acidobacteriaceae > Telmatobacter. Next base: position 4,061 of record DATKWA010000059.1, read on the forward strand.
GCGAAGACGGGGGCGGAGACCTCTGCGCCGTAGTATTGCCCCTTTGGCGAATCCATGATGACGGCAACGGCGATGACGGGATTGTTGACCGGCGCAAAGCCCGCGAACGAAGCGATGTGCATGGTCTTTGAGTACTTGTGCGTTGCGGGATCGATTTTTTGCGCGGTGCCGGTTTTGCCGCCTGAAGAGTAGCCGTTGAGCTGTGCGCCTTTGCCGGAGCCGAACAGCACGACGCCCTCCATCATTTTGCGCATTTCGGCGGCGGTGAGGGTGGAGATGACGCGATGCGCTCCGGCGGGCAGGGGATTGGGTATTTCTTCTCCGGCGCGGAAGGGCGATGCCGGCAGCGCGGGAGGATTTTGGTTGGCGTTTGCAGGATCCAATTGGCCGGGAAGGAGGACGTGGGGCGGCAGGTAGAGGCCGCCGTTGGCGATGGTGGAGATCATGGTGACCAGTTGCACGGGCGTAACGGCTACTTCCTGGCCGATGGCGATGGAGCCGATGGAGGAGCTACCCCAGCGCTTGACGGGTTCGAGCAGGCCGCGCGTTTCGCCGGGCAACTCGATGCCGGAGCGGGAGCCGAATCCGAATTCGCGAATGTATTGGTAAAAGCGGTCAGGGCCGACCCTGAGGGCGAGCTTGATGGCGGCTACGTCGCTGGAGACCTCGAGGGCCTGATGGAGGGGAATGACGCCGTAGTGCTCGCCTTGATTGTCGTGAATGACGCGGCCGGCGATTGTGATTTTGCCGCCCTGGCAATCGATCGGGTCGTCGGGCGCGGCGAGGTGCTGGTCGATGGCGGCTGAGTAGGTGACGAGTTTGAAGACCGAGCCCGGCTCGTAGACATCGCTGACGGCGCGATCGCGGAGCAGGTCTGGCGTGGTGTGGCGAAAATTGTTGGGATTGAAGGTGGGGCGGATTGCGAGGGCCAAAATTTGGCCGGTGTGCACATCCTGGATGACCACGGTTCCGTTGAGCGCGTGGGTTTTTTCCATGGCGTGGTCGAGTGCGCGCTCGGCGAGGAACTGAATGTTTGCGTCGATGGTGAGAACGAGATTGCGGCCGGGTTGCGGATCGTGTTCGCTCGATCCGAGGATCTTGCGGCGGGCGTCCATGGCGGTGTACATTTCTCCGGGCTCGCCGTGCAGGAGCGTGTCGAACTTGTTTTCCAGACCGCCGAGGCCGTCGTCGTCTACGCCGACATAGCCGAGCATTTGCGCGGCGATTTGATTGTCGGGATAGAAGCGCTGGAACTCTTTCTGGTAATAGATGCCCTTCATGTTGAGGGCGTGCACGCGCTCGGAGACAGCGGGCGTGACGCGGCGCGCGACCCAGGCAAAGTTGCGTCCTGCGGCGAGGCGCGCGGCGATTTCAGGTGCGGTGGTGCGCGCGTCCTCGGGATTGGTGTGAACAATGGCGGCGAGGATTCGTGCAGCGGCTTTCTTGTCGTCGATTTCGGCGGGGTCGGCGTAGATGGAGTCGACCTGGACGGTCATGGCGAGTTCGTGGAGGTTGCGGTCGTAGAGCACGCCGCGCCGAGGCGCGACCTCGAAGGTGCGCTGTTGCTGTTTCTCGGCGCGCTCGGCATATTGCTTGTGCTCGACGATCTGGAGCATGAAGAGGCGTGCGGCGATGGCGCAGACCCAGATGAGAAAGAAGAGACAGATGAGCCAGAAGCGCGTCCGCTGCAGGGGGATGACGCGAGGAGGATGATTGCGGCTGTGGATGGGGCGCCCGGCTGCCTGCATGGAAAAACCTAGCTGTTCGCTTTTAGCTGTTCGCTTTTAGCCCGGCGATCGAAAAGCCGTTCCTGATCAATAGTAATTGCTTGCCGCTTGAAGCATGTGGCTGAAGGCTAACAGCTGTATTACCGTTACTGCGCGGGCGGCGCGGGAGGAGCCATCCGTGCCTCGACCGGAGCTGAGGCATCGAGCGGGGCGTTGGGATGAACAACCTGACCGGGCTGTGGCGCGGCAAGACCCAACTCGCGGGCCATCATGTCGATGCGTGCGGGCTGTGTAAGCTGGGCCTGGGCGAGGCGCAACTGGCGGTTATCCTCGCGCAACTGGCTGAGTGTCTGCTTTTCCTGCTCGACGCGATATCCGCCCTCTATGGCGTAGAAGTGTTGCATGGCGTAGATCATGAGCAGGGAAAAGAGCACGGCCATTGCGGCGGAGAACAGGCGCATTTCGCGCACCCGCACGGGGTCGGGAGCCTTGACGAGGCGGGAGTTGTCAATGTGATGCGCAAAGTAGAACTCGGGCGTGCGCACGCGGCGGCGGTGGTGCGCCTGCTGCGTCAGCAAGTGAGCGTTGTGCTCGGCAACCCTCGCGTTCCAACCGCGGCCGGCTTCGAAATAGGTTGTTGTGCATGCCGCCATGGTGGTTCTCCTTCGTAGAACAGGTACTGGTCCGTGTCTTACTTTTTTTCTGCCGCTCTGAGTTTTGCGCTGCGTGAGCGGGGGTTGCTGTCTGTTTCTTCTTCGCCGGCTGTGACCGGCTTTCTGGTTAAGATTTCCCAGATTCCTTTTTGTGCTCCGTCTCGCAGGCTGTCTTTCGCGATGCGGTCTTCAAGAGAATGAAAGCTGATAACAACGAGTCTTGCGGAAGGCTTAAGCAATGCTGGTGCGGCTTCGAGCAAGTCCCTGATTTCTTCCAACTCGCGATTGACATAGATACGGAGAGCCTGGAAGGTTCGAGTGGCCGGGTGAATGGAGCTATGGTGCTTGTCGCGTTTCATTGCCGGGACGGCTGAGGCTACAATCCGGGCCAACTGCCCCGTGGTTGTAACCGGCCGCCCCCGCACAATGGCTCTGGCGACTGTCCGCGACCTCCTTTCCTCACCGTTCTCGTAAATGAGATTTGCGAGCTCGCGCTCGCTTATCTCATTCACCACTTGTGCGGCGGTGGGCCCGGTCCGCGTATCCATACGCATATCCAGCGGCCCGTCCGCCTGAAAACTAAACCCCCGTAGCGCCTCGTCGAACTGCAGGCTGCTGACCCCAAAGTCTGCCAGAAGGCCATCCACCGAAGCCGGCTTTACGTGCCGGGCGATGGAACTGAACGCCTCGCCGACGAGCGTGATAGCCGGCGCCTGGTCACCCATCTCGTTTGAAACCCTGGCCATTCGTACCTTTGCCAGCGAGAGGGCCATTGAGTCCCGATCGAAACCGATCAGGTGTCCCTGAGGGCCGAGGCGCCGGAGAATCCCTTCCGAGTGGCCGCCAAGGCCGACGGTGCAGTCCACATACGTCCCATCCGGACGCACACGGAGAAAATCAATCGCTTCTTGAAAAAGAACTGGCACATGGCGTTCATTCGACATCGTCATGCGCTCCCCCTGGGGGGTATCAACTTTCCGTTCGCCGGCTGAGAATCGAGGCCAAGGCCTTGCGATCCTCGACGGTCATATCGTTCGCGGGCAGACTCTGCTCGAAAATCTCCCGGTTGTGCACTTCCAAATAGGTCGTCTTGCCAAAAACCGCCACGTCAGCGTCCAGGTGGGCCTTGCCGCGCAGGATCTGCGGCAGCAGTACGCGCGCCTGGTTGTCCATCTCCACCTGCTGACCGTAGTAGCTGGTCAGATTGAGGTACTTCTGCACCGCGTCGTCGAGATTGCTGGAGCCGGCGAGCTGGGCTTCGCGCTTTTCCCACTCGGGGAGCGGCCAAATCTCGGCGCTCCTGCCATCCGTGCTGGTGATGTAGAACTGGGTGACGTGCTGGGCGTCCAGCAACTGCTTGAAAGCAGCCGGAAGCTTGAGCCGTCCCTTCTCATCGACCTTTGCCGGATGGTTTCCACGAAACATTGGGCTGCCTTCTGATCCTTTTTCCGGTTAGCCAAGGTGGTTCTCCGAGGTTTTTGGCACCGAAAAGTCTGTTCTGGGGAGGAAAAGCGAGTAGACTTGCTTTGGAAACGTGCTGAGTGGCTCCCCTAAACTCCACTCTGCTCCAAATTTGACCACCACACGTGAATAGTAACGCCGTTCCCTGTTTCAGCCAAGGAAAAAATGGGCTAAAAGCATTGGATGGAGGGTGTGTGTGTGGAAAATTCGACTAATAGATTAGAAAAATTACTAAACCACAACATCTTGTGCTGATGAGTTTGGTTCAAGGACTGGACAGGTTTTTCGGGGCATGTTAGGGGAATAAAAAGCGAAAGTACGAGATTGGCTGCGCTGCCAGGGTGCGCAGTGAAATCTCCATGATCCTGAAACGGGTGGTTGAAGGGTCGCGCCTACGACTGCCTGGCCTTTTGCTTTTCGCGATTCGAAACCAGCTTTAACAGATAGAGGAAGACGAGCAGATTGAGGGCAAGGAGGGCTACTCTGATCGCGGTGATATGGCGGAAGATTTCGAAGATTTCCCAGGGCAGGAACGAGGCGGTGATTGCGAGGGTCAGGTACTCGGCCCAGATCTTCTCGAGATAGAGTCCAATTCCCTCGATCATGCTGATTGCGGCAAAACTAAAGGCGACCAGGCCAATGCGGCGGAGGAGGGGATCGTTGACCAGCGATGCCTTGTCGAGGACAAAGGTGACCAGGTGCCACTCGGAGTTGAAGTGCATGTGGTCGGCCAGCGTTGCCAGTTCGTCGCCGACGTCCTTGTGCAGCAGATGGCGTGCGCCCACGCCAATCAGTGCAATCAGCAGCGCCTGCAGCAGCTTGTAGGCCGCAATCATCACGAGCCATTTATTGTGCGTGCGGTGCTTCGCGACTGGGTGCCGGAGAGTGCGGGTCATTTGCCTTGGGGGAGCTTGTATAGACATTGCGCCTACTCTTACGTTAAATGATGGGCGCCGGTTGGGCTAATGCTGAAGGCCGTTCGGAGCGCGATCTGGTTTGCGGATGGTTGGCGAGCGGGGAGATGGGATCAGAATTCAGGGGCATGGTTTCGTGGCGCCCGATGAACGTGTTGCTGCATGGGCCAAACGCGAACTGCAATGGATAATTGCAGGCAGGAAGTCGAATGTGTCGGATTTTTCTTGACATGCCGAAAAATCCATGGTTTAATCTCCGGATTCGATGTGCAGAGCGATGAGAGACGTCATCGCAGACGCCTCCATCTGCTGCGAATGGTACGCGAAGCTAAATTACCGTAATTTCCCCGATCTAAGGCGGCTCCGCAAATCACCCGCCTTCGTCAATTGCCTTGCTGGTGGCATTTTCCGAACAGAAGCAGCGACTTATCGGTCGTGGCTTCGAGATGCGCAATTGCGGAACCGATGTAGTCTACGCCCAGGACTTCGCGACCGGTAGTGGTTTCATTCAGAACAAAAGGAATTCGCACACGGGATGGTGTGGCCGAATTGCTGCGCGCTGCAATTTGCCCTCATCATTTGCTGTCTCCCTGTGCCTTCGTCTGAAAGGCCAGGCCTTTCAAGGAGGGCGGGGGCTGAAAGATTGCCCTGGTTTATGCAAGCGATTCCTCCGGGCAACCCCCGGTTTGAAGGAGAAAACACATGCCAAATCCAAGAGAATTTCTTCCACATGGAGCAACTAGAAAAGTTAGAACCGCCGAACAGATTGCAGCGGCTGCGCCCGTTGGGCTCGATTATCCGGTTACTCAGGTGGGCGTGGTTGGGAATATCACGGTTGACTACGATCCAAGTCTTGGAGCGCAGGGGTTGACCCTGGCGCAGCAGATGCTGAATGTAGTGAACGCGCCCTATCAGCAAATGCAGGAGGACTTTGCAACGAAAGGTTCAGCAGTCACAGTTGTGGTGGCGCCTTTGAGCGGAAAGAATGACGGTTCCGGCGGAGCCTACCACGGAGGCTGCGACTTCTCCTCCGGCGGCGTTCTTTATCTTGACGCAACGTTTGCGGTCACTTCAGGCAATGCGCTGGATTTTGAAGTGGCGTTGTACATAGCCGAGCTCTCGGAGTGTTTTATGGGGGCTCAGAACAAGGGATGGGGATGCGGCTCCAGCAACGGCGAAGGGCTATCGCGCTTTCTGGCGCAGAATTGCCCGCCGGGCGTGATGCCGAGTTGGGGCATCACCGGACCTTCGTGGGCCTCGGCCGGATTCCCTGACTGGGTGACGAAGACCGAGCAGACCGATCGGGATTACACTTCGACGGGCTGCGCGATTGTGTACATCTACTGGATGCGTTGGCTCGGATACACCACCTCACAGATCACCCAGGCGGGCGGCGCGACTCTTTCTGCGAACTATCAAACGCTGACCGGAAAGACGACGGCGTACGCGGATCTGGTTGCGGCGGTGAAGGGGCTGAAGATCACGACCGACGACCCGTTCGCGGCGCGGCTCTACCAGATGCACGGGGACGGCACGATCTGGCATTACACGGGCCCGCCACTCACGGGATGGCAGATGCTGGACAATAACCCGCGGGCCCGCGCGATAGAGGCGACAGGCAACCAACTGTATCAGATGCATGGCGACGGCACGATCTGGATCTACACGGGTCCGCCGATGAGCGGATGGCAGATGCTGGATAACAATCCGCGCGCTCGCGCGATTGCGGCATCTGGCAAGAAGCTCTACCAGTTGCACGACGACGGCACGATCTGGATCTACACGGGCCCGCCGTTAACGGGATGGCAGATGCTGGACAATAACCCAAGAACCAAAGCGATTGTGGCTGGCGATGAGCTCTATCAGCTTCATAACGACGGCACGATCTGGCGCTATACGGGTCCACCTATGACTGGCTGGCAAATGCTGGATAACAATCCGGCAACGACGGCCATTGCATCGGCGGGCGGGGCTCTCTATCAGCTGCACGGCGACGGCACAATCTGGATTTACACGGGTACGCCTTTGACCGGGTGGCAGATGGTGGATAACAATCCGGCGACGACGGGCATTGTGGCTTCAACGTCGGCTCTCTACCAGATGCACGGTGACGGCACGATCTGGATCTACACGGGTCCGCCGATGACTGGATGGCTGATGTTGGACAATAACCCGCGCGCCCGCGAGATTGCGGCCGGCGAGGGGCTGTATCAGATGCACGGCGACGGCACGATCTGGATCTACACCGGCCCGCCGCTTTCTGGCTGGCAGATGGTCGACAACAACCCGGCCACGACGGCGATTATGACCGCGACGTAGCCCAGGAGCTTGCGCTGAGTGCTCGCGCGCTTTGAGCACTCAGCGCGGCGCTGGTGGGGAGCCTGGAATTCTGGAACGCCGGTGCGCGGTAGTATCGAAGCCATGAGCGAGCTTTTCGAGACTCAGCAGTGGGTTCCGTATCCTGTGGAGCTGGTGTTTGCGTTTTTTGCCAATCCCGCGAATCTGCCCTACTTGATGCCGCGCAAGCTGGAAGCGCGGATTGAGGATGCGCGGATTGTGCCGCCCCCGCCGCGGCCGTTGGCAGAAGATGCTTCGCGACGATTCAAGAGCGTGGCAGCGGGCGTGGGGTCAGAGATACTGATCAGCTTTTATCCTATTCCGTGGGTTCCGCGGCGGGTGAGCTGGCTGGCCGCGATTACGGAGTTTGAGTGGAACAGCCACTTCAGCGATGCGCAGATGCGGGGGCCGTTTACTGCGTTCCAGCATCGGCACGGGATTGAGGCGGAGTTTCGCGACGGGCAGGAGGGAACGCTAGTGAGCGACAGGGTGGAGTATGCGCTGCCGTATGGTTGGCTGGGGCGCGTGGCGGGCGGCCTGGTGAGGCGGCAGTTGGCCAGCTCATTTGCGTACCGACAGAAGCGGCTGCCGGAGATTCTTGCGGCCGCGCAACGACAGGCGGAGCGGCGGGGGTAGCGCGGACTTGATGTGCAGCCGGTATGCACGTGCTGGTGGTTCCTCTTTGTGGAGGATGCAGGGCGAGGCGGGACCGATCTGAGACACATCAGTGGTTGATTTCTCTACGAACTCTCTACCACTGAAGCGGCGGGCAGGGTGAAGAGGAATTTGCTTCCCTTGCCGACGGCGCTTTCTGCCCAGATGCGTCCGCCGTGCTGCTCGACGATACTGCGGCAGAGCGCGAGGCCGAGACCGGTTCCGCCGAGGGCGCGCGAATCAGACGAATCAACCTGCTGGAACCGCTCGAAGATGCGCTCGAGTTTCTCCGGAGGGATGCCGCGTCCCTGATCTTCAACGATGAAGCAGACCTGGCCGAAGCCGGGAGCTGCGTTGGTGGAGTCGGTGGCAGGCACTGGCTGGGCGGCCAAGCGTATGGACGTATCGGGCGGCGAGAATTTGATGGCGTTGGTGACGAGCTCGTTGAGAACCTGCAGGATGCGATCCTCATCGGCAAAGACCGGTGCCAGGGGCGCCTCTATGCGGAAGGAGATGCGCGACTGCGAAGCGGTGGTGTAGGCAACGTCGGCGGCGCGGCGGAGCAGATCGATGGCTTCAATGGGCTGGCGATGCAGGGGCAGGCGTCCGCGCTCGACACTGTCGAAGTCGAGGATGTCATTGACGAGGCGGATCAGGCGGTCGCTGTTTGTAATCGCCATGTCGATCATCTGGCGCTGCTTCTCTGGCCGCTTGTCGAGCGAGCCAGAAGAAATGAGACCCAGAGAGGCACGCAGAGAAGTGAGCGGCGTGCGGAGTTCGTGGCTTACGGTGGAGATGAATTCGTCCTTCATTTTTTCGAGACGCCTGCGCTCGGAGACGTCCTGGAAGGCGACGACGATGCCGGAGATGCGGCCATTGTCCATGAGGGGGTTGGCGCTGTACTCGACGGGGATCGCGGCGCCATCGTGGCGCCAGAAGACTTCGTTTCTCATGCGGATGGATTCGCATCTGCGCATGGCCTGGAGAATGGGGCTGGTGGATTTTGAGTAAGGCGTGCCGTCGGCGTGGCTGTGGTGGATGAGCTCGTGGATGTCGCGGCCTTCGAGTTCCTGGGCCTCGTAGCCCAGGGCGCGGGCGCCGGCTTCATTGATGAAAGTGAGCTTGCCTTCCATGTCGATGCCATAGATGCCGTCGCCGACCGACTCCAAAATGAGCTCGCGTTGCCGCGTGGCGAGGTGGAGGGCTTCCTGGGCCTCGTACTGCTCGGTGACGTCCATGCCGTGATTGAGGACAAAGGGGCGCTCGCCGGGCAATTGCATGCGGCGGCTGCGGAAGGCGATGCGGCGGTATACTCCGTCGCTGCGGCGCAAGGGCAGCGCGCCCTGCCATTCCTCTTCGGATTCGAGGGTGCGGAGGCACTCCTGAAACGCGGCTGCTCCGGCGGCATCCGTGAGTTCGGTGATGGCGCGGCCGGTGAGCGCCTCGGCGCGGTAGCCCAGCGTCTCGGCGGTGAATGCGTTGAGCGATGTGAGGCGGCCTTCCATGGAGCAGGTGAAGACAAAGCCCAGGGAGTTCTCGACCACCTCGCGGTAGCGTTCTTCGCTCGACAGCAGAGCGAGTTCCATCTGGCGCTGGTCGGTGACATCCTGACCGCTGAGAATCACATATTGAATTTCGCCGTTCGGTCCCGTGAGGGGTCGCAGGGTCCAACTGACGCGCCGCGTCTTGCCCGTTTTGACGTCTTCTCCGCCGACGCGCCACGCGGTTTCGTGGGGGCCGGATTCCTGTCCGGCGACGGCCTCACGTAGTTTGCCGGCGGCCCACTCCTGTTGTGCCGGATCAATGACTTCGTCCACGAACGGACGGCCTACGGTGTCTGCGAGGGTGAGGCCGGTCAGCTGGGCACAGGGCTCATTCATGCGCACCAGGCGGCCGGCAGTGTCCAGAACGGCGACCAAGGCAGGAATGGAATCGAGCGTGGCGGCTACGAAGCATCGTTCAATGGCCAGGGCGCGCTCGGTTCGCTGCCGCGACCGCTGCGCCTGTTCCTGTAACCTGATGCGGCTGTAGAGTTCCAGACGCGTGACGGCCTGACGGCCCAATATTTCAAGGAGCGTGAGGTGTTCCGGCTTAAACTGGTCGGGCCGGACGGCGAGTAAAGCCATGGTTCCAACCACTTGTTGCGCGCTTGTGATCAGCGGGGTTCCGACGTAGGAAAGGCAGGGCCTGGCACCGGGCAGTGAAATTCCCTGGGGCAGAAATCGCCTGTCTTCGGCGGCATTGGCGATGAGCAATGGCTCGCCTTTTTCCAGCATCCACTGGCAAGCGGTTGAGGCACGCGGCTGTTCTATTCCTTTGAATCCGAACCGGGCCTTGAACCAAAGCCGATTGAAGTCCATCCACCCGATGTATCCATAGTCAGCGCCGCACAGGACTGCGGCCAGCTCTGTGAGTTCGTCCAGAGCGGGATCCGGATTGCGGTCGAAGATGTTGAACTCAGGATGCAAGTATGCTTCCTGGCTCTCGTAGACTTTCGGGCTTGGCATCACTGGCATAGGGCACACGCACCCGAGCTAAGTATCGAGCACGGAACAAGGAATGACACTCACACAAACCTGCTAATTCGGTGGAAAACAAAATGCCACCCAAGTACTTCAAATTTCGGACGGAGGGTTCAGTTGGAGGTTACCAAGAGTGCCTGCTCGTCACATTACCATAATCGAGCGAGACGGAATGGGATGGGTGGGTGCGATGGGGGAAGCGTTCACTTTCAGTGCCGGGACCCCCTTTTCGCGGTTCAGATGAGGCGGCGCAGGCAGGGAACCTACGGCGTTGACGGCAGCTTGCAGCAGTCGCCAGCGCCGGCAGGTTCGTTTGAGCCGGCGTCCAGGACGACCTTCCAATTGCCGTCCGGCTCTCTGCGCCAGACGGTGATGTAGCGCCCGCTGGTGGTTACGGGATTGCCGTTGGCGTCTTTGCTGTGTCCCTCGTAGTGGCCCCAGGTGTAGCCCATGTCTCCGGATGGCCCCATGAGCGCGTAGGTCGGGGTCCAGGTGAGTTGGTAATCCTTGGGCGACCAGTTGGCGCCTTTGGCGATGGCGACCTTGCCGATGAGGGGTGCGGCGCCATTGCCCAGGGCAACGCCGTCCCCGGCGAACCAATCGGCGAAGGCTGCCCCGCCGCGCGCGGCGACGTCGCTGGCAAAGCGCGCTTCCAGCTGAAAGAGCAACTGCTTGCCAGGGTTCACGGTGGTGTCTGTAAGGGGGTTGGGCGCGGTCGACTGCATTCCCGGTTCCAGCATCTGGGCGAATGCCGCACCTGGCGCCACCGCGGCTATGGCCGCTGCGGTCAAACCGGCCAGCAGTGCCCCGCAAAGCCTCACTCTCCAGTTTCCTGCCACTTTGGCCGTCCCTCCCCGCATGCGCAAAAATCTCTCTTGGCCAATCGTATACCGACGGGTCGGGCAGGGGTGGGTCGGGCTAGTGAGTTGGCTGGGGCGGTGGTTCATCGCTTTCGCCTGTCACAGGGACAATTCGGGACTCGGAGCGGAACAGATGATATTGAATGAAGGCAACGTCGTTCATTTGGGTTTGCAGGGGGGCCGCATAGTCAAACTCGTCGCCGACGGCCGCGGTTGGCATTCTGGAAATAGCAACGCTCTTCACGGGACAGATGTAGGTTGTTCCTCCGATGGCTACATTTCCGTACTCGACTGCGATGGCGGTATAGGCGCGCTGATACGGGTACTGAAAGTTTGCTACGACCGTGATCCGCATAATCGATCCAGTATTAGGGTCGATGGCAATTTCGCCGTGGTAAGCGGGGTCAACCTGGTGGGTGCGCGCGCCTAACGGGATGGTGACCGTGTAACCGGATTGCCCCTGCGAGACGGCATAGCGAAAGACAGCCTCTATGCCGTTGACGCCCTCCTCCCAATGGGCCCACATGATCTTTCCGTTGGCGGCGTCACGAAGAACGAGGGCGAGGATGGGGCCGAACTCACCTGTGGTTGTGAGTCCCGGTACGGACGAACCTTGCGCGCTGATGTTGGCGCGCTTCGAATTGACCAGTTCGTAGCCGTCGCGATAGCTGACGGTGACGCTTGATTGGCCGAAGCTGTGCATGGGCACGTACTCGGATTGACCCGGAGACATGCCCATGCGTGCTCCACGGCCGATCATGGTGGAGTTGGAACGGTCGATGGTTTCCTGGGCCGGATTGTCTTCGTAGTGCTCAGTCTGCCGCGTTGCATAGAAGTTTGGTAGCCGCGTGATCGTCTTGTTTGCGTAGTCGACGGCTTTTGCGAGCATCGCCTTTTGGGCATCGAAGTCTGGCTGTGGGTTGGCGGGCATGTCGGAGGTGGGAAGGTCGAGAAATGCCGCCGCGTCTGCCAACTGTGTCAGCACCTCGTGGCAGCGGTGTCCCGGGAATTCAGTCTCCCAGCGCGCGAGGCGGAGCGAGCTTGCGCGTTCCGTCAGCTCCAGTGCTGCGATTTGACCAGCTACCTTCCGGTCTGATTGCCCGTGGGCCGCGGCCAGCAATTGGTTCAGTTGCGCGACGGTGACCGGCCTGGCCGCATTCGCGTGCACGGCAATGCCTATTGTCAACAACAGCAGAAGAATGATTCTGCTCATCCCGCACCGCCCGGTCAGCCTTCGACGCAAGTATAGCTCCTTAACACATTCCAACGGGCCTCCTTCCGCCCGCCTCGGATGCCCGCAAACCTCTTGGCGCGACCCTGCCGACGTTGTGCCAGCCGGGTCAGGAATCCAGCCTATGATTTAAGCCCTTCCACCAGAGCTGTTTCGAACCATCAGCCGTCTAAAGTCCAGCCCCGCCAATCCGGGCGAAGGTATACTATAGGTAGGCAAAACCGGTTGGGACTTGGCCCTCTGTTGGGGCTTGATTCGATGCTCGTGGATTCTCCTCCCGGCTATTCTGGCATGGTTTTGCGCGGTTTCACGCATAGCGTGCCCTCGGAAGGCTTTTGGAAAGCGACTTTTTCCTGAGGACTAAGCCAATCGGCAGGGGTGGCCTGGGGTTTACGGGCTGTGGAGCTTCTGCAACGGGAAGGAAGTACATGGGAATACTGCTGGAATCTATCCAATCGCCCGCCGATCTGAAGCGCCTGAACGAAGCGCAGATGGCCGAACTGGCGGAGGAGATCCGTGCTTTCCTGATTCAAACGCTGGCCAAGACGGGCGGCCACCTTGGACCCAACCTGGGCGTGGTGGAGCTGACGATGGCGCTGCACGCCGTTTTTGACACCCCCGCAGACAAGATCATGTTTGACGTGAGCCACCAGGCTTACGTCCATAAAATTCTGACCGGCCGCCGTGAGCGCTTTAACACCATACGCCAGCCGGGCGGGCTGAACGGCTTTATGCTGCGCACTGAGAGCGAACACGATTGCTTCGGCGCAGGACACGCAGGCACTGCGCTTTCGGCCGCCCTGGGAATGGCGGTGGCGCGCGACCTGGCCGGAGGCAGCGAACACGTGATTGCGGTGGCCGGCGACGCGGCCTTTACAAATGGGATCACGTTCGAAGCGATGAACAACATCGGCGAACAGACCAAGCGTCTGATCGTGATTCTCAACGACAACGAGTGGTCGATCGACCGCAACGTGGGTGCTATTGCGCGCTACTTCCACCGCATTGTGACCAACGAGCACTACCAGCACATGCACAAGACGGCTGCGCGTCTGATTGAGCGCTTCGGCGGCAAGACAGCCATCAAGGTTGCTCGCCGCGCCGAAGAGGCAGCCAAGAGCATTTTGTGGCCTTCGATCCTTTTTGAAGAGTTCGGTATGGAGTATTTTGGCCCGATTGACGGGCACAACCTGCCGCTGTTGATTGAGAGCTTGAAGTTTTTGAAGGCCGCTGACCACCCGGTGCTGCTGCACGTACTGACGCAGAAGGGCCGCGGGTATCAACCGGCGCTGGACGGGCAGAAGAAGTTCCACGGCCTGGGGCCTTACGATGCGGAGACGGGCACGACCAAACCGGCCGGCCTGCCTACCTACTCCGAGGTGTTCGCCAACACGCTTGTCGACCTAGCCACCAAAGACGATCGCGTAGTGGCGATTACCGCGGCCATGCCCAATGGAACCGCACTCGATCTGTTTCGGCCGCACCACCCGACGCGCTACTTTGACGTGGGCATTGCCGAGGAACATGCCGTGGTGTTTGCCGCGGGCATGGCGACGCGCGGCTTCAGGCCTGTGTGCGCGATCTACTCGACATTCCTGCAGCGGGCCTTCGACCCGATTGTGCACGACGTCTGCCTTCAAAAGCTGCCTGTCCTTTTCTGCATGGACCGGGCTGGGTTGTCCGGGGACGACGGCCCAACGCATCACGGGCTGTTCGACATCGGGTACCTGCGCTCCATTCCAGAGATGGTACTGATGTCGCCGAAGGACGAGAACGAGCTGGCCGACATGATGGCGACGGCGCTTCAGATTCCCGGCCCCAGCGCCATCCGCTATCCGCGTGGAGTGGTGACTGGCGTGGAACGCAAGGCCGAGCCTCAGGTGTAGCCCGTCGGAAAGGCA
>DATKWA010000060.1:0-23111 GCA_035529815.1 Occallatibacter sp.
CGCGCTTCGGCTCGTCCGGGTCCTGCTTCCACGGCGGCGGCTCAGGCAGCCCGGCCCGCTCCAGAGGCGCTTCAGCGGCCACAGGCAGCAACTGCGCCAGCGTGTCCCTGCCAAATATCTGATAAATCCGCTCGGCGGCCCGCGTCACCGGCGGCGCGGAAACAATCGTATGCGTCGCCGAAATCAGCTCGAAATGCATCTCCGGATGCACCAGCGCATAATGCGTCACCAGCGCCGTCACATGCGACAGCTCGGTCGACTCAGCACGCAGAAACTTCCGCCGCGCCGGCGTATTAAAGAACAGATCTGCAACGGTAATCGTGGTTCCGCATGGCAGAGCCGCGTCATCCACATGCAGAATCTTTCCGCCCGCGATTTCGATCCTGGTGCCCACTGCAGTTCCAGAACTTTCGCCCTCCGCGCAGGTTTCTAGCACCACGCGCGCCACCGAAGCAATCGACGGCAGCGCCTCGCCACGAAAGCCCAGCGTCGCAATCTTGAGCAGGTCGTCGGCCGTGCGCAGTTTTGAGGTAGCGTGCCGCTCAAAGGCCAGCAGCGCATCGTCGCGATTCATCCCGTGCCCGTCATCAGCCACGCGTATCAGCCGCCGTCCGCCCGCCTCAACCTCAACGCGGATGCGGCTCGCTCCGGCGTCCAGCGCGTTCTCCAGCAGCTCCTTCACCACAGATGCCGGGCGGTCCACAACCTCGCCTGCGGCAATCTGGTTGGCAACCTGATCGGAAAGTATGCGGATGCGGCCCATAAGCTTTCAGGTTAAATCAGCGGTCAGTTGCAGAAACGATGGAAAACCCGGCCGTAACTTCGAATCGTTTTGAATTCCCGGCCAGCATGACTCACGCCCCAAATATTCCCTTGTTCCGCGCCTCTTCAAGCCTGCCCGCAAGATAGTCCCACAGCGCCGGGCATCCGGCCTTCACCTCTGGCTCAACCCGCCGCACCACCCGCTCGTAGCTGATGCCGTTCTCGCGCCAGCTTTGTCCATGGTTCGACAGATTCAGCAGCACCGGCATCGCACGATCTACAGAATGAGCAAAACGCGACTCAGCCGTGTCGCCGTTTTCGAACTCCAGCCACAGATCCAGAAAAGCCGCGCCCTGCGCCTCGGGCAGCATGCCAAAGATGCGCCGCACCGAAGCCAGCTCCGCGGCCTTGCGCTCTTCCCAACCGCCTTCCACAAACACCATCGTGTCCCCGGCGTCGATCTCGCCAATGTCGTGCACCAGCAGCATCGCAATCACGTGGTCGATGTTGACCGGCGACTCCGCATAGCCGGCCAGTGACGCCGCCATCAGCGCAATCTGCCAACTGTGTTCGGCCGAGTTCTCATAGCGATCCAGACCCAACGGCCGCACCTTGCGCGTGACGGCTTTGAGCTTGTCCAGCTCCAGAATGAAGTCGACAATCTGTTGCATCCGTGGACCTTTCCGGCCATTAGACTACGCTGGGAATCACGCAAAAACAAAAAATGCCGCGCATGGGCGGCATCTCTGCGGTTGCAGCAAACAGAGGGACTTCTTAGACGCCTACTCCGAACTCGCTGGCCTGCGCCTCGCCGGCGCTGGCATAAAAATCGTAGGGGGTGCGCTTTTTGAACTTGGAGCGGCTGCGCAGCTCGGCGCCCAGATAGATGCTCAGCGCGGCCACAGCCAAGCCAACCGAGAACCAGCCAATCAATTGCAGAGCTTTCGATTCGTTCTTCGCTTCGGCCTGGACCTCTTCGGTAGGCACAGCCACTGTGGATTCGTTGAACATGACCGGAACGGCCTCCTGCACCACTATGATAACCCAGTTATGAATCGGCAGGTCCACATTGCGCAGCCGGCATCGTGTGGAATTGTTTACTCAAATTGCTCAATTCGGGAAAGCCATTCCGATTTGTCGGCATCGGGAAGAAAACTGGCGCGGATCGAATTCAACGCCAGTTGCCGCAGCTCCTCCTGCGTAAAGCCCTGTTCCGTATGCGCTAGCAGATACTCGTTGGCCACACCAGATCCGAAAAACGCCGGATCGTCCGAGTTCACCGTCACCAGCAGGCCGGCATCGAAGTAGCGCCGCAGCGGATGCGCGGCAAACGACGAGCACTCCCCAGTGCGCACATTGGATGTCGGATTCAGCTCCAGCGGCGTGCCCCGCTCCTTCAACTCCTGCACAAGATAAAAGTCGCGAATCGCCGACAACGCGTGCCCAATGCGCTCCGAGCCGATTGAGAGTGCCTCCCGAATGGCCTCCGGCCCCGTCGTTTCCCCGGCATGATTCGTCAGCCGCAGCCCGGCCTCGCGCGCCTCTGCATACACAGCGCGAAACGGTTCCGACCCAGCGCGCCGTTCGTCGCCACCCAGGCCAATGCCGATGATCGAAGGGTAGTCCCGTCGCATCTGGGCTGCCTTCCGAAACACGCGCTCTGCCTCTTCCACCGTGAAGTGCCGCACCGCGTCGAAGATCCAGTAGAGCGAAAGCCCCAACTCCCGCGCCGCCCGCGCTCGTGCCCGTTCCAGCCCATCGAAGATCGGCTCAAACGCCCCCGCATCGAAGTTGCGCCACATGTAAATCACGCCCACAGAGATGTAGACCTCGGCATGCACAACCCCCTGCGCCGCTAGCCCCTCCATCATCCGCCACGCAGCCAGCTCGTAGTCCTCCGGGTCAATCAGCCTGCGCGTCACCGCCTTGAACGCCTCAATGAAGCCCGTGAAATCACCAAAGTGGTAGTAGGCTTCCGCCTCTTCCAGCGACATCGGCTGCTCATCGTGTCGCACACTCAGGTCCCTGAGTGTGACGGGCGTAATGGTGCCTTCGAGATGCAGGTGCAACTCTGCCTTGGGAAGGCGGCGAATGAAGCCTTCAATCTCTGTCATGATTCAAGTCTACCGTTGCCGTGCAAACTCCGAGCGGTGGCGGCTGTAGGAGAAATAAATCACCAGCCCGATCGCAAGCCACGCGAAGAAGGCCATCCACGTCATCACTTCAAGCCCCATCATCAGCACAATGCAGAAGATGACGCTCAGCACCGGGAACAGCGGCCCCAGCGGAGCGCGGAAGCCACGAGGCCGTTCCGGCTCCCGGTAGCGCAGAATCAGCACCGCGATCGACACAAGCACAAACGCAAACAGCGTGCCGATGTTCGACAGGTTCGACACCGTGCCAATGTCCAGTAGCCCGGCCGGAATGCCCACCACAAATCCCGCCACCCACGTCGAAACCGCCGGCGTGCGGAACTGCGGATGAATGCGGCCAAAGACCGCCGGCAGCAGCCCGTCGCGCGACATGGCAAACCACACCCGCGCCTGGCCCAGTTGAAACACCAGAATCGACGAAACCATGCCCAGCAGCGCGCCAATCAAGACGAAAAGCCGCACCCAGTGCAGCCCGCCGCCGCCTGGCAGCAGCGAAAGCCTCTTCAGTGCGTTCACCACCGGCGCAGCATCGCCCATCACCGACTGCCAGGGCACAATGCCACTCAGCACAATCGCCACCGCGCCATACAAAATCGAACAAGCAAACAGCGTGGCCAGAATCCCGATCGGCATGTCCCGCTGCGGATTCTTGCACTCCTCGGCCGCCGTCGAAACCGAATCGAAGCCGATATACGTGAAGAAAATAATCGAGCCGCCCGTCAGCACGCCCGTCCAGCCGTTGGGCATGAACGGATGCCAATAGTGCGGCTTGATAAAGCTCGCGCCCGCAAACACAAACACCAGAATCGCCGCGATCTTCACCAGCACCATGATGTTGTTGGCACGCGCCGACTCGCGAATGCCCCGCACCAGAATCACGGTGAGAATCATCACCACCAAAAACGCCGGCACATTGAATCCGAAGTGCCAGCCAGGCGGGTAGAGATCTCTTCCGCCCAGGTCCTGCAATCCGGTCGGCAGGTAGGCCGGCGAAATCCACATCAGCGGCGGATGCAGCCCGAACCAGTCCAGCAGATCCACAATGTGCGCGGCAAATCCCACGCTCACGCTCATGTTGCTGAACGCATACTCCAAAATCAGATCCCACCCGATGATCCACGCCACCAGCTCGCCCAGTGTCGCGTACGTGTAGGTGTAGGCCGACCCCGCAATCGGAATCATCGACGAAAGCTCTGCATAGCAGAGCCCGGTAAATGCGCAGACAACCGCAACCAGCACCAGCGAGAGCGCCAGCGCCGGCCCCGCGCCCGGCCTCCCAGCCATCGCCGAGTGCGTCAGCAGCCAATGGATCAGTGGCGTCGAGCTGATCGATGGCGCATCGAACTTCTGCCCGGCCATGGCCGTGCCGATCACCGTGAAGATGCCAGACCCGATCACCGCGCCGATGCCGAGCGCAGTCAGCGACCACGGCCCAAGCGTCTTATTCAGCGAACGCCCCGGCTCTTCCGATTCCCGGATTAGCTTGTCGATCGATTTGCGGGCAAGCAGTTGGCTGGCCAGGTCAGTTCTCCTCAAGCCCACGGGCGCAAAAAGTGTCCACAAGGTGCTGTCGCAGAATTTAGCCCATCTGGAAAGGAAAGAACGCCGGTGGGACAGCTTCCACCTTATGGCCGCCAGCCTCTAGCTCAACTCGATCCCGCCTCGGCAGGAAATACGAGGAGCTAGAGGCTGGAAGCCAATCGCTGGAAACTTCGTTTAGCGCTTCGACTGACCGCGCGCCAACTTCTTGACCTTCTTCTTGGCAGATCCGCGCGGTTCGGTGCGCTTCGCCTTCGGAGCCGCCTTTTTGCGCGCCGTCCGCTTCAACTTCTTCCGTTCCAGCTTGTCTTCTACTTTGGTGGTGTCCGCCACGTGTAACCTCTTTCCATCGAATCTCTTCACTATTTCCCGTATCTCGGGCTGTGCGACCTTTAGAATAACAGGGATTTTGGGCCCGTGAAAGAACGATCCGCGCGGCGCATCCGCGCTTCAAGAAGCATTCCGACCGCTGTTTTCCACTTTCCAGCGTACAATGGAACTTGGATAACAAAAGTCCAGCCTGCTCGGCTCCGGCCGTCTCATCGCTTCTGACGAGCTCAGTCTCTCCACGCAACAATCACCTTGTTCGCCGGAGTTCGTCATGCGTTCCAACCAAATACATAAAGCCCTCGCGCAGGGAATGAATCGCTTTGAGGTCTGCCAGCTTGTGTCAAAGGGCGTAAAGGCTACCCACAAAACTGGTTCGCGCTTTGAAGATTCCATCAACGATGTCCTGCAATATCTCGGCACCCACGAAACCCCCAAGGAAAGCCTCCATCCCGCCATCCCTCAGGTCAGCGTCAAGAGCCTAAAGCCCGCCGCGTAACACCAGCTCCCCTCATCGACATTTTTCGCAGTCGCTCTCCGGCGATTGCGGGAAATCCATCGTCTGCTTCCCCCCGCGATCGATCCCTGTCGCTTTCCCCTTCGCAGGGCTTCAAACCTCCGCGTGATAGACTTCGTGTGCATTTTGAACGCGATATCGCGCGGAGGTTCTTTCAGTTCATGTTCAAGCGTTGGCTCTGTCTTGTCTCCCTTCCTCTTCTCCTGCTCGCAATCAACGTTCCCGGCAGCGCCCAATCGTCCCGGCGTCCCGAGTGGGTAGGTTCCTGGGCCAGTTCCCCTATGCTCGCCGAAGGCGGTTTCCGGGTGCATCCCTTCGCCGCCGTCACCCTGCGCGAAATCGTCCATGTCTCGGACGGCGGCCCGCAGATTCGCGTTCGCTTCACCAATGACTTCGGCATCGACGGGCTCACCATCGGCAGCGCCCACGTAGCCCTCAGTGCCGGCGGAGACGCCATCAAAGAGGGCACCGACCACGCCCTCACCTTCGGCGGCGCATCCACGGTCCGCATTCCCCCCGGCGCAGCCATCTACTCCGACCCCGTCCCGCTCGCCGTCGCCCCGCTCGCCGATGTGGCTGTCAGCTTTTATCTGCCCTCGCAGGTCATGCGTGCGGAAACCTACCACGCCTTCGCCGACCAGGACAACTTCGTCGCCGATGGCGATCAGACCGCGGCCGCAACCCTGTCCGCTTCCACAAAATTGGAGTCGTGGTACTTCCTCGACGGCATCGACGTGCCCGCCACCGAAGGAGCACGCGCCATCGTTACGCTCGGCGACTCCATCACCGACGGCGCTCACTCTACGCTCAATGCAAACCGCCGCTGGCCCGACGTGCTGGCCGCTCGCCTCAAGCAGGACCACGCCCTCGATCAGGTCTCCGTACTCAACGAAGGCATCGGCGGCAATCGCGTCCTCAACGATGTAGCCGGCCCCAGTGCGCTGGCGCGCGTCAACCGCGACGTGCTCGCCCAGAACGGCGTCCGCTACATGATTGTGCTTGAAAGCATCAACGACATCGGGCGTCTTGCGCATCTCACCGCGCCCGAGGACGATGTGACCGCGCCCATGCTTGAGCTTGGCCTCAAGCAGATCGCAGACGCAGCCCACCAGCACGGCATCAAGGCATTCGGCGCCACGCTCACCCCCTACGGCGGCGCTAATTACCACTCAGACAAAGGCGAGCAGGTCCGCGAAGACGTCAACAACTGGATTCGCACCAGCGGCGTCTTCGATGGAGTCATTGACTTCGACAAGATCACGCGCGATCCAGAAAATCCCCAGCGCTTCAACCCGCTCTACGACTCGGGCGACCACCTGCACCCCAACGACGCCGGATACAACGCTATGGCTGGCGGCATCGACCTGAAACTCTTCAACCAGTAGCGGACAACGATTTGCGTATGCCCCAGGTCTCGCGATTTGCCTCGCGCTTTTTCGAGACCTGGGGCGCCGCGTAAGCGCAGTACCACATCCCGCACCCCATACCGGTTCAGCGGCGTTATCCTATTTTTGAAATGCCATTTCCTATCAAAACCTGCGTCGTATGTTCTGAAGAGTTCGAGCTGAGGCCCGGCAAGCCCGGCTTCGCCAACCGCTGCCCCGCCTGCAGCGAGCCCGAGGAACCCGACTCGCCCGCCGCCGTCCACACGGACCCCTCCGACCGCAAGTCCGAGAGCGAAATGAACGAGGCCCGCCGCCGCGCCATCCGCGACATGCTCTATCGCAAGGACAGTTGACCGCTCACCTCGCTCGAGCGCCCGTAACGGCACCCTGCGCCAATTCCGAATCGGTTCTCAGGCCATCTGTGGACAATCGCCCGCGGGAATAAGCCGGTCCAGCTTGAGGGCGCCGCGGTGGCGCTTGGAGTCCACCTGCAACGTCAGCGTCTGCTGCTTCTTGTCCCGCAGAATGATTACCTGCACCGGCTTGCCCTGGTTTGAGCGCAGCGCGCGGTCCCATCCGGCAAGATTCGTCACCGGCTCCAAGCCCACCTTCAGAATCACGTCAAAAGCCCGCAGGCCTGCTGCGGCTGCCTGGCTCTTGCGCGCCACCTGCTTCACCATCAGCCCGCTGGTCACGCCCAGGTACGCTGCCATCTGCGAGGTCAGCGGCTCCACCATCACGCCCACGTTCAGGCTGCTGCCAAAAAATGGCAGATGAAACCCGCCCCCGCCCGACGACGGCACATCGCTGCCGCCGGCAACGATGCCCATGCCGGGAGGCTGGCTAAACACATCCCCGCCACTGCCAATCTTGTTCCAGACATCTTCCCTCAGCACTTTGCGGTCTGCCAGCTCCACGGCCAGTGTCTGAATATTTCCGTCCCGGCTGATCTCGATGCTCACTGTTCGGCCAGGCGGAATATCCTTCAGCAGCCGGCGCAGCTGTTCGGCGCCTTGCACGTTCTGCCCGTTCAGTTGCAACACCACATCGTTCACCCTCAGCCCAATCTGTCCGGCTGGAGCATCATGATCGATCAGCGTGATCACAGCGCCGCGCACTTCTTTCAGTTTCAGCGGCTGTGCCTTCTCCGTGTCCACATCCCCAATGTCCACGCCCAGGTAGCCCTGCGCACTTGAAAGCAGCAGCGGGCTCGAGCCCTCCGCCAGTTGCCCAAGATCGTTAGCCTGCGCCCGCGCTGTGTGCGGCACTACCGCCAACCCCGCGGCAACAATCGCGATAGGGATCGCGGCAAAACCAAGACTCCGGCACGGCCTCAACAAGTGCTTCATCTGTTCTTCTCCA
This sequence comes from Occallatibacter sp., assembly GCA_035529815.1. Lineage (GTDB taxonomy): Bacteria > Acidobacteriota > Terriglobia > Terriglobales > Acidobacteriaceae > Telmatobacter. Next base: position 8,046 of record DATKWA010000060.1, read on the forward strand.
GCAGTCGCTTCTCTTGTACCGGCTCCGCGCTCTTCTTGTCGTACGGCGCGGTTACGGTAAGGTAAAACACTGTCCCTACTGAATCTCCGGCACCTGGCTCAAAACCTGCCGGGAAACATTCCGAATCTGGGGACTGTCATCTGTATTGGATACCGAATAGAGAACCTGGCGCACGCTCGTGTCTGCCTCCACCGGCTCCAGCAGATTGATTGCCTCGGCTCGAATCTGCGGGTTGTCATCGTTCAGCAGCGCCTCAAGCACCGCATTGCGCACCCGCACATCTTCCGCAACGTAAGGCTCCAGGCCCGCCAGAGCCTTCTGCCGCACACTAGCGCTCTTGTCGTAGCGCAGCGCCACCATCAGCGCATCGCGAATGCCCGCGCCCCGGCAACTGTGGCCGGCCCGGCACTCGGCCGCAAGCAGACCTACAGAGTTGTCCCGCACGCCCGCCGACGCCGAGTTCTCTGTCGCCAGCATCAGCAACTGCCGAATCGCCGGATCCTTCAATGACCCCTTGATATGCCCCGGCACAAGTTGGTTGTAGCTCACGTCCACCAGCTCGCTCCCCGGCTGCCTCACCACATTCGAAACATTCGCAATGTTGGCCATTCCCGGCAAAGTATCCGCCGCCGGCTGCGCCACGCTGGCCACCGCTACAGCAGCAGGCGCTTGAGTTGTGGCGGCGTGCGCGGCGCGGCTCTCGGCAAATTGATAGCCGCCCAGGCTCCCCGCGCCGATTCCGGCCACCAGCAGAAGACCTGCCGCCACCGGCGCGGCCTGCAAACTGGCCACGTTGTTCATCAGCCGCTGCGCCAGCCGTTCATACCAGCGTATCGGCGGCAGAGTATCCAGGGCCTCATTCAGCCGTTGCCGGCTGCGGGCTACAAAATTCGGCTCTGGCTCCACCACCGGAAGCACATCCGCCAGCACCTTCAGTGCCAGCAGTTCCTCCCGCTCTTTGCGGCAGTCCGCACAGTCCAGCAGGTGGCGCTCAAGTTCATGCACCTGGTCATCCGGCAGCTCTCCATAAGCCGCCGTCACAATTCGTTCATGTCCGAGTTCGCAATTCATATACACGTCCTTCCAGCCTCATAAAAGTCGAACAATGAATCCAGTAGTGCTCATCTCAAAACTCCACCGCCCATAGGGCGATTACCGCAACCCAGCCAACTGCGCTCTCAGTTTCTTCGTCGCCCTGAAAAGCGTATTCTTCGCCGTCTCCTCGGTCGTGTTCAGCATTTCGCCAATCGTCCGCAACCGCAGTCCCTGGTAGTGCTTCAACTCAAAAACCATCCGTTCGCGCGGCGTCAGTTTGCTCAGCGCCGCCTGAATCTTCTGCCCCAGCACCTTGCGGTCCAGTTCCTTGGCAGGATTCGAAAATGACCGCCCGTCCGAGACCGAAGCCAGCAGGTCGATCTCATCCCCGGAGTGGTCCAGCACCACCGAGTGATCCTCCCGCCGCGTCTTCTTGCGGCGCAGCTGGTCCAGGCACAGATTGGTCACGATCCGGTAAATCCACGTGTAAAAAGAGCATTCGAACCGGAAGTTCCCGATGTACCGGAAGGCCTTCAGAAATGCCTCCTGGTAAATGTCCTCCGCATCGTGCTCGCTGCCGGTCAGGTGCAGCGCCAAACGCAATACCTGGTGCTCGTACTGCCGCACCAGCGCATCAAAGGCGGCCCGGGAACCGGCCTGCGCCTCGCGGATCAACTCGGTCTCCTGCGCGCGCAACCGCAGCCGTTCTTCCTCGCGGCTTGCGCCGTCCCGTCCTGCCCCGCCCATGGCCCTCGTTGCACTCATCCCTGTTGAGGATTGTACCTTCCGAGTGGACGGCCATCCTAAGCCGGGCAACGCTCCAGCCGGAGAAACAGGGTAGATCGCCGCATCTGTAGCCATCGAATCTCCGCGCCCGAATCGGGGCTTTTCTCTTCACGAGTCAAGGGCCTGGATGCAGAATTCCGTGGACATTTCCCCAGGAAAAATCCACGCTGCACCGGCTCATCCCTACGACAATCTGCAAAAAAGTAGAAACTGCCGCTACCCGAGTAGACGCCAGATCGCCGGTTTCGTAATCCAGGCAAGCAGTTACTTCACACCTTGGTAACTTATGCGGCCCGCATCCCACCCCGCCCGGCTACACTGGAAAGCGATGACTGGAAACCTCTTTGAAAACCCCTCCCCCTCTCCATCCGCAAACGACTGGCATACAGCCCACTGCGACGGCGGCTCACGCGGCAATCCAGGCCCCTCCGGCTACGGCGCCGTCGTCGAGAACCCCCAGGGCCAGGTAGTCGCCCGCCTCAGCCGCTTTCTCGGCATCCAGACCAACAACTACGCCGAGTACTCCGGCCTTTTGGCAGTTCTGCAATGGGCCATTGAGAACGGCGCCAATTCCCTGCGCGTCGTCTCCGATTCCGAACTGATGGTCAAGCAGATGAAGGGTCAGTACAAGGTGAAGAGCCCCGTCCTCGTTCCCCTGTACCAGGAAGCCAAACGCATGGCCGCCCGCCTCGACCGCTTCGAGATGCGCCACACCCTCCGCGGCGGCAACAAGGAAGCCGACCGCTTGGCGAATGAAGCCATGGACAAGGGTATGGGACGGCCAATCAGCAACCTTGTGTAAAGCACGGGTTATTTCCCCTTGAAGGGCAAACTTCCCGGTGGCGCGCTTTTGATCGCGATCTGAGCTTCCGCAGAGCGTGGATGCGAGTGCATCCCTGACTCTAAAGTGGTATGCGCGACCACCTTCAGCCCGGACGACTACACCGGACGACTACCATAGAATAAAAAAGATGCACGATTCCAGTTTTCCCCGCGCGTGTGGCCTGGTTAAGGAGAATTTACCTGCCGGGCAACTTAATTCTAGATATGTGTCTCTGTTCCTTTTTGCGTTGGTTCTTCTTGAGCGGCTTGAGAGTCCACTTTGGAGGAATTTATGAGTTTGAAGCCCCGTAAAGATTCATCCCGCACCCCATGGCAAGTGTCTATTGTTCTCGGTTGTCTTCTGGTAGCCACTCTCGTAGTGGCTTCGTGCACCAGTGGAACAGTAAATACCGGTTCGGGCATGGGCACCATCAGCGTAATGGTCAGCGACCCAGCCACTTGCCAGGCGCCAATTGGGCCCTACTCCCACGTTTACGTGACCATTACCGATGTTCAGGCCAACGTAAGCTCGACGGCCAGCGCCACTGACGGCAGTTGGGTCGACCTCACTCCCAGCCTCTCCAAAACTCCCAAACAGGTCGACTTGCTGGGCCTTGCAACCAACCAATGCTTTCTGGCCTCGCTGGGCGATCCTTTGCAACTCCAGGCGGGCACCTATCAGCAGATACGGGTGATCCTCGCCAGCAATAGCTCATCACTTCCCGCCACAGGCAATGCATGCAGCACTGCGAGCGCGTCCAACTGCGTTGTGCTTGCTTCTGACTCCAGCGTGCACGCACTACTGCTGTCGAGCGAAGCTCAGACCGGAATAAAAATCCCCTCCAGCCAGATCAGTAGTGGCGGCTTAACGATTGCAGCGGGCCAAACCAAGGAACTGGACATCAACTTTCTTACCTGCGAGTCCATCGTCCAGGAAGGCAACACAAAGGCTGGAAACCTGCAGTACCGGCTGAAACCCGTTTTGCACGCAGGAGAGGTCAGCACCATTTCGACTTCGATTAACGGCACGGTGCTGGATGCCGCGACAGGTAAGCCCGTCGCCGGCACAGTTTTTGTGGCCGTCGAGTATCCGGACAATACCACCGCCAAAGTTGACCGTGTGCAGATGTACCAACCTGTCAACGCGGATGGCACCTTCGTTTTTTGCCCGTTGACCGGTGGACCCTTTGACGTGGTGGTCATGGGAACGAACGCAAGCGGCCAGTTCTACCAACCCTCGATCGTTACCGGAGTTGCCATTGGCAGCACCACCGGAAACATCAAGCTGTATCTGCCGACTGCGACAGCGAATGCGAGCCTTGCCGGTACGGTCACCTCGCAGAACACCGCCAATGCGGGCACCGTCGCCGATGTCGCACTAAGCGCGCTGGAAACGGTCGGCACCACAACCTACACGATTCCGCTGCCGCCTACCGCCACGCAGAGCTCAGCCACGCTGAGTGTCGAGACGGCGGCCGCAGTCGCTCCCGCGACCTGCCCCGCTGGCTCGCCAAGCGGCACCACAGATTGCGTCGATTACACTCTCAACGTTCCTGCAGGCGCAGCTAACATCGGCGCTTGGGCCTCCAGCGGAGTATCGCTGACGGTGACCACAAATCTCGCCAGCTACGCCGTCGATGGAATTGCGGGTTCCACCACAACACCGGATTGCAGTCCATCGGAGATCACAACTGCGCCGCCGGCTACCCTCACTACTACCACTCTTAACCTGACGGGCTTGAACCTCGCTTTCATGTCTTGCCAGTAAAGGTCTGTGGTCGTCAAACACAAAGGGCCGGAGCTCATTCAAGAGTTCCGGCCCTTTGCTGTTTTGTGACCGCTGCCGCTTAATTCTTCCGCCCCAGATCATTCCTCCACTTGTGCCCCCACTTTTCCAGCAGATGATCTGCGCACTCTGGACCCCACGATCCGGCAAAGTAATTCGGAAACACCTCTGGCTTCTTCGCCGCCCAGGCATCCAGAAGCGGCGTGTACAGCCCCCAGGTGATCTCCACCCCATCGCGGTGCGCAAACAGCGTCTGGTCGCCTCGCATCGCGTCCAGCAGCAGCCGCTCATACCCGTTCGCGCTCGATTTCCCAAAAGCCGCCTCGTAATCAAAGTCCATGATGACCGGGCAGACCTCCATGTTCGAAGTCGCCGGCACCTTGGCCCCGAACCGCAGCGAGATTCCTTCGTCCGGCTGAATGCGAATCGTCAGCAGGTTCGGTTGAATGTCGTGGCACGGCCCGCTGCCCGCCATGCGATTGAAGATCAGCCGCGGCGGCTGCTTGAACTGAATGCTGATTTCCGTGGCCCGCTTCTTCAGCCGCTTGCCCGCGCGCAAGTAAAACGGAACTCCGGCCCACCGCCAGTTCTCAATCTCCAGCCGCAGCGCCGTAAAGGTCTCCGTGCCCGAGTTGGGATTCACCCGCTCCTCGTCGCGATACCCCACCACGTGCTCCCCATCCACAATCCCCGGCCCGTACTGGCCGCGCACCGCATGCGTGATCGGCACCGGTGGAATCGCCCGCCATGCCTTCACCTTCTCCCGCCGCACAGCCTCGGAATCAAAGCTCGAAGGCGGCTCCATCGCCACAAAGCTCAGCAACTCCATCATGTGGTTCTGCACCACGTCCCGCAGCGCGCCCGCCTTCTCGTAGAAAGGCCCGCGCCCTTCCACGCCCAGCGTCTCGGACGCGGTTATCTGCACCTGATCGATGTAGTTCCGGTTCCACACCGGCTCAAACATCCCGTTCGCAAACCGGAACACCAGAATGTTCTGCACCGTCTCCTTGCCCAGGTAGTGGTCGATGCGGAAAACCTGGCTTTCGTGGAAGACCGCGTTCACCTGGCGATTCAACGCGCGCGCTGAATCCAGATCGTGCCCGAACGGCTTTTCAATCACCACCCCCGTCACGCCCTGCGCTGGCTGCGCCATGCCCTGCGCGCCCAGATTCTCGATGATCCCCGCAAAGAACTCCGGCGCAGTGGCCAGATAAAACAGCCGCTTGCCGCCAATGCCCCGCTCCTTGTCGATCCGCTCCAGCTCCGCCTTCAGCCTCGCGTAATCCGCAGCATCGTCGAAGTGAAGCGGAAAGTAGCTGACGTGCTTCACAAACTCGTCCAGCTGGGGATCTCCCGAATCCGCGCCGCCGAACTCCTCGATGCCCGCCCGCATGTCCGCCGCAAACTCGTCGCCCAGCGGCCGCCGCGCCACACCCACTATGGCAAACTCTTGCGGCAGCAGATTCGCCTGCCGAAGGTGAAACAGCGCCGGCAGCAGCTTGCGCTTGGTCAGGTCCCCCGATGCCCCAAAAATCACCAGAATTCCCGCATTGGGAATCTCCTCCTGACCCTTCGTAAGTTGCGAAAGATCCTCCGGCCGCACGCTCGCGTGTATCGTCGCCATTCTTGTCTCCTGCCCTTGAACTTTCCTCGTCCCTGGTCCTTGATCTTGCTTCACCCCGTGCACACAACGAAAGGCCGGGTGCCCCATCCTTGCCACGTTCTTGTTTTTGTTGCAAGGGTGGGATAGAACAACAGCAAACTAGAGAACTCCCAGACCGGCCAACTCCCGGCGCAATCCTGACTCGCCCGCGAAATGAATGCCGCGCATCCCAGCCTCAACCGCCGCGGCCACATTCTCCGTCCGGTCGTCGATAAACAAAATCCGCTCCGCCGGCCGGCCCAGTATATCCAGCGCTCGTTGATAGATACCCATCTCCGGCTTTCGAACCCCCAGTGAACAGGAACTGAGCGCCACCTGAAAGTAATTGCGCAATCCAAATTTCTTGAACCGGTATTCGTTCGTCTCGCGCGCCTCGTTATTCAACGCGCCCAACATGCATTTATTCGATGCGGCCAGTTCCTTCAAAGTTCCAAGCGCACCATCCGGCAGCAATTGCGACTGCGCAACCATGAACGCAAAAAACTCATCAAGCGAAAAACTGCGAGGTTCATTGAACACAGTCGCATCAAGATAAGTCTGCACTGCAACCGCGCCCCGCTCCCACGCCGGATACGCCTCCCGGTGTCGGGCCTCAAACCCTGCCTCATCTAATTCAAAATGCTCCACGGCAAGCGCTCGTTCCCCCGTGTCCCAGCCGTTGGTCAGCAGCACTCCGCCCACGTCGAAAAGAATCACGTCGAAAGGAAAGGTGGGGGGGAACATCGGCGCCTTTCAGTGTCCGTTGCTGAAGCAAATCCAATAGCGATGGCTTTTACCGTGATGAATATCCGGCGAAGTTTCGAGATGCCGCCTCAGGCCGGATTCGCCGACCCGTCTCCGCACATATACTTCGCCTCGATGGCCTGTACCTTCTTGAACCGCCGCGTGTAACGCGGTTCCGAAGTATTGAACTTCGCGCCCACATAGGCCGCCGCAATCTCAAACGCAATCGCCGGCCCGATAATCCGCGCTCCCATTACCAGCACATTCATGTCGTCGTGCTCCACGCCCTGGTGCGCCGAGTAGGTATCGTGGCAAATCCCCGCGCGAATCCCCGGAATCTTGTTCGCCGCCACGCAAACCCCCACGCCCGAGCCGCAGATCAGTATCCCCCGCGGCGCATCGCCCCGCTTCAGCGCCTCGCCCACCTTCACCGCAAAGTCTGGATAATCCGATGGCTCTTCGTTATAAGCCCCAAGGTCCACAACTTCGTGCCCGGCGCCGGCCAGGTAAGCGCGAAGCTCCTCCTTCAAAGGAAATCCCGCATGATCCGAACTGATAACGAGTTTCAAGGTGCACTCCTGACCTTCAGCCTCTAGCTTCCAGCTTCTATCTTGTTCTTGTCCTGCGATGCGTTCAATCCACGCAACGGCGAAGCTGGAAGCTAAGAGCTAACAGCTGTTCCTACTTCACCAGCTTCTTCGCCCGCGCCGCCACATTCTCGCCGCTGAAGCCAAGTTCCTTCATCACAATCGGACCCGGCGCAGAAGCTCCAAACCGATCCAGTCCAATCACGTCGCCGTCCAGGCCCGCGTACTTCCACCAGCCCAACGTCGAGCCGGCTTCAATCGCGAGGCGCGGCACCCCCGCCGGCAGCACGCTCGCCTTGTAGGCCGCCGTCTGCTCTTCGAAGATCTTCCAGCTCGGCAAGCTCACCACCCGCGCCCGAATGCCTTCGCCCGCCAGCAGCTTCGCGCCATCCAGCGCCGGCCAAAGCTCAGAGCCTGTCGCAATCAGCACCACCTGCGGATTCGCCGCATCTTCCACCACGTAGCCGCCCTTGCTCACGTTGGCATACGCATCGTGCTTGGCCGGGTCCAGAACCGGAACGTCCTGCCGCGTCAGCGCAAAGAAGCACGGACTCTTGCGTTCCAAAGCCAGCCGCCAGGCCGCCGCAGTCTCGTTCGCGTCTGCCGGGCGAAAATCCGTCATGTGCGGAACCGCGCGCAGCGCCATCAGGTGTTCAATCGGCTCGTGCGTCGGCCCGTCCTCGCCCACGCCAATCGAGTCGTGCGTAAACACAAAGATCGAGTGGCTCTCCATCAGCGCCGCAATCCTCAGCGCCGGCTTCGCGTAATCGGAGAACACAAAGAACGTCGATCCAAACGGAATCAACCCGCCGTGCGCCGCCATTCCATTCACCGCCGCGCACATCCCCAGCTCGCGCACGCCAAAGAACACGTTCCGCCCCGCCGGGTCATCATGGAAACTTACCCCGGGCTTGAAGATCGTCTTGGTCGATGCGGTCAGGTCTGCCGCGCCGCCAAACAGCTCAGGCACGCTTCCGGCAATCGCGTTCATCACCGTAAAGCCGGCGTTCCGCGTCGCCACTGCCTTCTCCACCGGGAAGCTCGGAATCGACTTCTCCCAGCCCGCCCGCAGCTCGCCCTTGTCGGTGCGCTCAAACTCCGCCGCCAGATCCGGAAACGCCGCCGCATAACCGGCAAACAGCTTCTTCCACTCGGCCTCAAAACCCGCGCCCCGTTCTCCGGCCTCGCGCCAGTTCTTCAGCGCGTCCTCGGGCAGGTAAAAGCTCTTGTCCTCCGGGAATCCAAAAAACTTCTTCGCCGCTGCAACGTCGGCCGCGCCCAGCGGCTCGCCGTGCACCTTGCTGGTGCCCTCCTTCGGCGATCCATATCCAATCACCGTCCGCACCGCAATCAGTGAGGGCTTGCCCGTCTCGGCCTTGGCCGCTTCAATCGCGGCCTCAATCCCGGCCACGTCGTTGCCGTCCATCACTCGCTGCACGTGCCAGTTGTAGGCCTCAAACCGCTTGTACACATTCTCGGTAAAGCTCAGCTCCGTCGGCCCATCCAGGGAAATCAGATTGTCGTCGTACAGCACAATCAGCTTGCCCAGTCCCAGCGTCCCGGCCAGCGAGGCTGCCTCGTGCGAGAGGCCCTCCATCATGTCGCCGTCGCCCGCCAGCGCATACGTATGGTGATCCACCACGTCGAAGCCCGGCCGGTTGTAAATCGCGCTCAGGTGCTTCTCCGCCATGGCCATGCCCACTGCCATCCCAAAGCCCTGTCCAAGCGGCCCGGTCGTCACTTCCACTCCGTCGGCGACGCCTCGCTCCGGGTGCCCCGGCGTCCGCGATCCCCACTGCCGGAAGCTCTTCAGATCCTCCATCGTCACGCCGTAGCCGGTAAGAAACAGCGACGAATAGAGCAGCGCCGACGCGTGGCCATTCGACAGCACAAAGCGGTCCCGGTTGGCCCACTTCGAGTGCGCCGGATTGTGCTTCATCAACTTATGAAACAGCAGGTAGGCAATCGGAGCGCACCCCATCGGAGCGCCGGGATGGCCGCTCTTGGCCTTCTCCACGGTATCGACTGCAAGGAGCCGCAATGTATCGATGGACAGTGTATCGAGGGATGTACTCGGCAGGCTGAGGGTCATTGTGGTATTAAATGTATCCTTTCGCTAAAGTGCGGTCCGCACCTCTGGAACTCTTCAATCGGCGATAACCGTAACTTCAACATTGTATCCAAGCCAGCCCTTTTGCTCCGGCCAATATAGGGTCCATTCCATCGAGCCCGTTCCCGTTCCTGGCGAAATATCCGCACTGAACGCCGCCCCGCCCACGCTTCGGCTCTGCGTGGTCTCCTTCGTCTTCCAGCCATCCGCGCTCCAAACCACCTCAAATGGCTTTTCGTCGATAATCCGCAGCGTGTTCCCCGCAGCTATCTTCTGAATCGGCCGCCGCAGGCTGTAAATCTCCACATCGCTGCGCAGTTTCTTTCGTCCCTCCGCCTCGCAATATCGCTCGTACACCGGGTCGATCCGGTCGAATACCTTCCCGTCCACAGCCGAGCGCAGCAGCTTCAGGTACTCCGCATGCGCCCACACCAGCGGCACCGCCGACCCCGCCGGCTGCCCCAGCCGCAAGCCGCAATCGGGCCGGTCCGCCTCGTCCCACACCTGCTCCGGCATCAACTGCCCGCAGGTCGCAAACTGCTCGTACGTCCTCACCATTTCCTCATATCCATTGCCGGCCGCCAGCTCGTAGTGAGCCCGCTCGCCGGTTAGCAGCGGCCACACGCGTCCCTGGCCCCACCCCTCGAATGGCCCTCCGTCCGCCCGTTCCCCGTAGCCGTCCCAGTTGTAGCGCAGCCAGCCAGCGCCCTGCGGCAAATCCCGCTTCAGCACCGCGTCCACCACCTTCAGCGAGTCCACAATCAGCGCGTCGTCGGCCCGCCGCACTCCATACCGCACCAGTTCCAGAAACCCCGCGTCCACAATCTCCCGCGCCTCAAACTCATACCTCGTGCCCGGCGGCCGATTCGCAAGCCGCACCGTCTCCTTCCCGCAGCTCTCGTGGGCGTACGCCTCGCCACACTCCGGCGGGCGGATGCGCATGTAGTGTCGTTTGATCTCCGGGTGCAGCACGCCGTTGTTCGTTACTGTCCAGTCTTCGAGATGCTTCTCGATCCAGTCGGCAAACTCCTCCAGAAACGTTGCCATCTCCGCCGCCTGGTGGGCACGCGCCATCTCCGCCGCGCAAATGAGCCCGGCAATCACCGCCGCCAGCGTCGAAGGGGAGTAGCCCGCTGCCTCTTCCCAGCGCTCCTGATTGGTAATCGGACTATGCCGCACCAGGAACCCCGCCGCCCGCTGCACAAACGGAAAAATATCCATCTCGCCCAGCGCATCCGCCTTCCACAGCCGCCACGCAAGAATCAGCGGAAACGCCACCTCGTCCAGTTGCAGCCCGCTCCAGTAGGGTGTTCCGTCAATCCAGAAATTCTGCGCGAATCCGCCGTCGGGCTGCTGCGTGCAGGCCAGGTAAACCAGCGCCCTGCGCGCCGCCACAACCTGACCGCAGGCCAGCAGCGCCGTTGCTGTCTGCACCATGTCCCGCGTCCACACCAGGTGGTATCCGCCCAGATCGTCGTCGCCCTTCACCTGGCCCCACGGAATCGAAGCCGACGCCACAAACGCACCGGAAAACGTCTTGTCCTCATGCGCCAGCAGCACATTGTGGCTGGTCCGCATCAGCCTGCCTCCGTCGCCCGCTCGTACTGCAAGGTGCTCCGGATTCGCCGCCCGCCTCCATTGCGTGATGAATCGCTCGCGATGCTGGTCGAACGGCCGGGCCAGGGCGCTGACCGTCCCCTGCAGCGCCGTGTGCCGGCCTTCTCCAATACCTATCGCAAGCGTAAACTCGCGTGCGCCGTCCGTACCCGCGTTGCGCAGATTCAGCTCGCCCATTATCGCGACATTGCCAGCAGTTGCAGAGCCAAACTCCCAGTCCATGCGAAAGTTGTCTTTCAGATCGCGCCAGCCGTCGCTCGCGCCTACAAACCCGCAGCTCACCCGTGCAAACCCGCAACTGGCTCCCATGGCAAGCGCCCACGAGCCCTTCCACGCCAGCAGCATCTTATGGCCTGCCACGTCGAGCGCCCGCGCCGTGTTGGTCGCTCCGCCGCCATCCAGGTGCGGCGCCAGCAGTGCGTACACCTTCAGCCGTGGCAATAGCTCTTCGTGTCCTTCCAGGCGCACACGCGTCAGCACCGTTGCCCGATGCGGGTCGCAGATGATCTCCTTGGTCAAGCGGTAGCGTCCCTCTGGATCGCTGTTCACATACCGCACCCCAAGCGCCTCGGCGTCAATGTACTCGAACTCCGAATTCAGATCGCGCTTCTCTTCGTGAACGAACGTCTCTCCGTCCGTCACCATGAACTCCATATCGCGCACCTGCGCCCGGTCGATCGTAGGGTGGTAAATCTCGTTCAAAATCCCATGCGAGCAGGTGAACCATATCCGGCTTGAAGCCGAATAAGCCGTCCCCACCGCATCCTTTACGCTCGAAGTCCAGCGTGGCTCAAGGCCGGGGGCGCCAAACGCCTCGCCCTGCTGCTCCAGCCACAGGTAATCTGCCTCGTCGCTCATCGTTGCACTCAACTTTTCTTGAATTGTCTCTTGAATTTTCTGAAAATTGAACTTTTGGGAAGCTGCTTCAATCGTGGAAATGCACTCAGGAAATGCGGACACAGAAGTCCTTGAAAGCCGACAGGATCGTCTTCTCGTCGTTTCTCGTTTGGACGCGCCGCAACCCGCAAAGGTTTTCCAGCCGCCCCGATTCTCCATCCTCAATTCACAGGGCCTTACACCCCGCAGGCCATTTCGTGCATCCAAAGCTAAGAAAGCTTCACTGCCGCGTGTGAAAATTGTGTTCGCGTGTGAAAATTGTGTTGAAGAGTTTCCCTCTCCCACGCCTTGTCGCACGCATTGCCCGCTGCCGCCGAGCACGGGCGTCAACCCTTCACAGTACAATTCGAACGGAGGAATTTCCCCAATGGCTTATGAACTCGCACCGTTGCCTTACGACTACGCAGCCCTCGAACCCTTCATCGATGCAGAAACGATGAAACTCCATCACGACAAGCATCACCAGGCCTACATCAACAATGTGAATGCCGCCCTGGCCAACCACGCCGCCCTCGCCGCCAAGTCCGTCGACGATCTCATTCGCGATCTCAATGCCGTCCCTGACGACATCCGCGGCGCGGTCCGCAACAACGGCGGTGGCCATTCCAACCACACCATGTTCTGGAACATCATGGGCCCGGCCAATACGTCCGGCATCGGTGGAAACCCATCCGGCGCCATCGCCGCCCAGATCTCCGCCGATTTCGGCGACTTCGAAGCCTTCAAGAAGACCTTCAACGAAACCACCGCCAAGCAATTCGGCTCCGGCTGGGGCTGGCTGGTCTTTACCGGCGGCAAGCTGAAGGTGATGACCACACCCAATCAGGACTCGCCGCTCTCCCAGGGCCTCTATCCCATCCTCGGCAACGACGTCTGGGAGCACGCCTACTACCTCAAGTACCAGAACCGACGCCCCGACTACCTCGCCGCCTGGTGGAACCTCGTCAACTGGGAAGCAGTCAACAAGCGCTTCGCCACCGCCAAAGGATAAGAAAGCGGGAGCGAAGGGTAAGGGAACAGAAGAGCTCTGCCCGTCTTCCTGACAAAGCCCCGTGCCCCATCCTTTCGCGTTTTTTGCGAAAGGATGGGAAACCACAAACCCAATCTCGCAGCCTTTCTAGTCCCTGCGTCCCTGGCTTCGCAACTCATTCCCCTTTTCCGTGTCTAAACACGCAGGAGCGACAAAAAACGCCCGTGCGCACTCTTCTTTCTGCATTTTTGCTTGCATTTTTCGCCTTGATTCTCTCGCCCGCCGCCTCTGCCCAGGCCGGCAGCTTTCAGGTCTCGCAGCTCGGCCATCCCATCGGCACGGCCAGCTTCAACTTCTCTGCCACCCCGGACGGCTTCAACTCCACCTCGCTGGTCCGCGTCTCCACGAAGGGATTCGACTACGCCCTCTCTAAAACGGAAATTCTCTCCGCCGCCAACAAGCTCAAGCATGTCCAACTGAGCGCCCTCGTCAACGGCTCGGCCGTCGAAATCACCGCCGCGCCCGACTCCGCCCAGTTCCTTGTCAACATCTCAGCCAATGGCCGCAGCTCCACCACCCGCCTCGCCTCGCACCCCGCCGCCGTCTTTCTCCCCGATCTCGATCCCGGTGCTCTTGAAACCCTGCTCACCCTCGCCGTCACCCACAACAACCGCGATCTCTGGGCCGTCCTCCCCAAGCAGTCCGGCACCCAGCCCGCCTCAATCGTCCCCGTCCAGCTAGCCACCTACGCCGACCAGCAGGGAACCCTCGACGGCAAGCCCATCGCCGTTCACCATCTCGTCGCCACCTTCGCCGGCGCCAGCACCGACCTCTTCTCGGGCCCTGAAAATCAGCTCCTCCAGGCCGAACTCCCGCAGAGCGGCTTCGTCCTCGTCCGCAAAGGCTTCGTCCTCACGCCCCCCGCCAAACCCCAGTCCCCACCCTCGATGTGATCGCTGATCTTTCCGGTCTCACCCCCGCACCCTGTTAACATTTCCCCATGTTTTCGCAGTCCCGCCGCAAGTTTCTCGTCGCGCCCGTCGCCGCCGCGCTCCTCTTCTGCTCCCCGCTCCACGCCTCAGCCCAGGACCAGCAGACATCCCTCCAGACATCACTCCAGTCTTCACTAAACGACCGCTTCGACCAGGTCGAGCAAAGCGTCAACCGCAGCCACTTCCTCGGCCAGGTCGCCATCTCGCCCAACGGCAAGCACCTCGCATGGATTCAGGGCGCGCCCCAGGGCCAGGAGATTCGCGTCGCCCCGCTTGATCACCTCGCCAAATTCCAGCGCATCACCGCCGCCGCAGCACCCGGCCAGCGCTGCACAGAAGACCAGCTCGCCTGGTCCCCCGACTCCGCCGCTCTCGCCTTCTTCTCCAACTGCACCACTCAGGATGGCCAATTCGGCGACCAGACCGACCTCTATCTAATCCTGCCAGGCGTCAACACTCCCGCCCGCCGCCTTACCGTGCTCAACGGCTACGTGCAGGCCCCGGCCTTTTCCCCCGACGGCAAATCCATCGCCTTCCTCTATGTCGAAGGCGCAACCCGCCCCGCCGGAGCCCTCGCCGCCATGAAGCCCCCCTCAGGCGTCATCGGCGAAGATGGCCTCGAAATCCAGCGCGTTGCCGTCGTCCAGGTCAATGCGCCCCAACCCACCCCACCCGCTTTCGCCACTCCTGCCAACCTCCACGTCTACGAGTTCTCCTGGGCTCCTGACTCCCAATCCCTCGCCTACATCGCCGCCGATCCCCCCGGAGAAAACAACTGGTGGGTCGCCAAACTCTACACCCAGACCCTCGGTGGCGATCCAAAATCCATCCTCGCCCCGGCAGAAATCTCCGGCCCCCTCCACGGCCTCCAGATCGCCGTTCCCCGCTGGTCACCCGATGGCAAATCCATCGCTTTCATCGGCGGACTCATGAGCGACCAGGGAGCCACCGGAGGCGACGTCTGGATCGTGTCCTCCTCCGGCGGCCAGCCCGTCGATCTCACGCCCGGCCATCCTACCTCCCCCGCCTGGATCGCATGGCAAGGCAATGACCACCTCTTTGTCAGCGAACTCGCCGG
>DATKWA010000061.1:0-9435 GCA_035529815.1 Occallatibacter sp.
CCGATTATGGTGCAGTAATTTTATAAACATCTCAAAATAAACAAGATGCAGACGGTAAAATATTACTAAATGGTAAACTACCCCGCGTAAAATGACGGAAAAGTGCGATTTTATAGCCGTTTTTGAGGGGCAAACAGGCCCTTTTCGCCCCATCGCGACGAAATTTTTGCGCGCTCCTGCGGCGCGTTACTTGCTCGGCAAAATATCGAAATCAATGTGGCGGATCGTGCCCCTGAAGGGAAACGGGCTCTGGTAAGCGCCGACCGGCGAGGCGCTGTCCTCGCCCACATCGAACGTATCGTCGAATGAGAAAGCCATCGGCACCGTCTCCGGAATCCGCGCCTCGCCCACGGCCTCACCGTTCACCAGCAGCGTCGCCTCTGCGCCCTCGCCGCGTCCGCCACCATCGTAGGCAAAATGAAGCTCGATCTTTGCCGGTCCCGGCCCGAGCGCTCGCGGAGAAACAATCGTTGTCACACGCCGGCCGAAATAGTTGTAGGTGTAAGTCGGCTTTCCGTCCTTGATGAACAGCGAAAAGCCGCCGCTCTCGGCGCCGTCGGCCAGCAGCACGCCGTCGCCGCCCGAAGCTGGAATATCCACGTACGCCGCAATGGTATGAGAATGATTTTCGTAGGCCGGCGTGAGCGAAACATACAAGTGGCCCGTGCCGGTGTAGTAGGTAAAGTGCGTCCCAGTGGGTCGCTGCTGGCGTCCGCCCATACGCGGATCGAGCGGATACACCTGGTTCCGCTTTGCCTCCACGTCGAAGAGCGCCTGCAACTGCTTCACTTTGTCCGGATATTGAGCCGCCAGATTGTCGGCCTCGGAGTAGTCCTTGTCCAGGTCGTAGAGCTCCCATGGCTGCCGCATCATGCTCTCAGGAGCGTCACTGTAAATCCACGGCAGAATGCCGCTGCGCGCTCCCGCGATCCATCCATCGCTGTACATGGCGCGGTTGCCCAGCATCTCGAAGTATTGCGAGGTACGCGTGGCGGGCGCATCGGCCGAGGCAAACGTGGACATCATGCTGACCCCGTCCACGCGCTGCTGCTTTACGCCATCCACTTCCACCGGCTCGGGAATCCCCGCGGCGGCGAGGATCGTCGGCGCAACGTCGACAACATCCTCAAACTGCGTGCGAATCCCGCCTGCGTCCTTCACCCGCTTCGGCCAGTACACAACCATCGGATCGCGCGTACCGCCCAGGTGAGACGCAATGCGCTTGCCCCACTGAAACGGCGCGTTGCCAGCCCATGCCCAGCCGACGGGATAATGCGGCGCGGTATGCGGCCCGCCCAGTTCATCCAGCCTGGCCAGCGTCTCGGCCGTGTTGTCCGGAATGCCGTTCGCCTGCGCCATCATGTTGGCGGTGCCGTAGAGTCCGCCTTCAAGGCTCGCGCCATTGTCGCCGGCGATATAGAGGACGAGCGTGTTGTCGAGTTGGCCTGTCTCCGCGATGGCGTCGATCACCCGGCCCAGCTCGTGATCGCTCTGCGCCGTGAAGCCCGCATACACCTCCATCAGCCGCTCGGCCACCTTCTTCTGCCCCGGCGTCAGCGAATCCCAGGCAGGAATCTCCGCCGGACGCGGAGTGAGTTTTGTGTTTTCTGGGACCACGCCCAGCTTCTTCTGGCGCGCCAACACAATCTCTCGATAGCGGTCCCACCCCATGTCAAACTGGCCCTTGAACTTATCGATCCACCCCTTCGGCGCCTGAAGAGGCGCGTGGCTGGCTCCCGGCGCGTAGTACATGAAAAATGGCTTGCCGGGGGCAAGCGACTCTTCCGACTTGATCCACGCAATGGCCTTGTCGGCAAGGTCTTCATTCAGCGTGTAATCGTTCTGGCGTCCAGGCGGCGGAACCATCTCCACTGGCTGCGTACCCAGCGTGAGCTCTGGATGCCACTGGTTGGTCTCCCCGTTCAAGAATCCGTAGTAGTAGTCGAAGCCTTGGTGCGTGGGCCAGTGGTCGAAGGGGCCTGCCACCGTGCACTCCTGCTCGGGAATCAGGTGCCACTTGCCGATGGCGGCCGTAGCGTAGCCGTTCTCTCGCAGCACTTCGGAAACCAGCGCCGCGCTCTTGGGAATGGCGGCGTCGTAACCAGGGTAATCCGTAGCCCAGTTCGTGATGGTACCCATCCCCACCGCATGATGATTGCGTCCCGTCAACAACGCCGCCCGCGTGGGAGAGCAAAGAGCTGTCACGTGAAAGCGGGTGTAGCGAAGGCCGGCTTTGGCAAGACGGTCGAGCGTGGGCGTGGGAATCAGTCCGCCGAAAGTGGACGACTGACCATATCCCTCGTCGTCGAGCAGAACCACCAATACGTTGGGCGCCCCCTCCGGGGGGCGAACAACGAAAGTCGCCGCAGGCGTCGAGTCGGCATATGTGGTCCCAATGGTTCCATGGAAGCGTGACGGCGTAATCGGCAGGACCGCGCGGTTCGGCTCTTGGGCTGCGGCAGATTGGAACGCACCAACCAGCAAAGCCGTCGCGAGTGCACAGACCTTTTGGGTTAACGGTGCAGCAGGACGCCATGTTCGTGGCGGAAGAGCAAATCCATTGTTCACGGTCATGTCCCTCACATTCTCATCGTCAGCATAGCGGTGCAGCCGGTGGCCATCCAACTCTATCCCCCGCCGCTATCAGCTTTGATCTTTACTGGCTCGAAACAAGCCGCCACTCACTCCTGATTATTCCGGAGGGCCGACGGTCAGCACCAGATACGATACCGGCTCAGTCTGGCTGGCGTTGGCAATGTAGTGCGCGTCTCCGGCGATGCACAAACCCATGTCGCCTGCTTTGAGCCTCCGCGTGACTCCAGCAGTCATCAAGTCTGCCTCGCCCGCGAGGACAAACCAGATCTCGGAATGTTTGTGATGCCCGATAGCCTCGTGCGGCGCGCCCGGAGCCTGCCAGGAGTCGTGCGCCTCCAGGCGAATGTTGTCCGGCAGCATGCCCAGAATGTAGTGGTGAGAGATGTGCGTAACCGTTGGCGGCGCGCTAGGGAGTCCCGGCGGAAACACCCCTGAAGACAGCACAGGCAATGCATGCGGTGCGCTGGATTGCCCGCCTGCGGCCTGGCCTTCAGCGGCGGGTGCTAGGGCCGGAGCGGCCAGCAATATCGGCAGTAGAGCGGAGAATTCACGACGATTCATAGGGCCTCGCATTCGTGGCCATGGTACGGAATGCGGTTGGCAGTATGCAAATAAGCAGGCAAACAAGAAGACACAGAGAAGAGAGGGGCTCAGACAATTCCACCGCACCGGAGCGGGACGTAGCTGAGTTTTTTGGGAGCGGAAAGTGGTGGCCAGAGACGGGATTGAACCGCCGACGCCGGCCTTTTCAGGGCCGCGCTCTACCACTGAGCTATCTGGCCTCAGTGCAAACTTCGGTTGCATCCCTACGCGTGGATTCCAGACGGAGCCGGATTAGGCGGGAAACTCCACGTACCGTGCGCTGCAACAACTGAACCAGTATAGCAACTCCCATTCTCCTTAGCCAATCCGGCACTCCCTACCCAATCTTCTCTCCTGACTTCACTCGCCACCGGCCCACTCCGCACCGATCCTGCTCTACACTGGAAAGCAATCATGCGCCGATTTGCCCAACTCCTCGCCTGCATCGCCATTGCCGCCACTGCCAGTTCTCAAAGGCCGAGCGTCACCGTGAACGAGACACACACCGCCCGCGCATTTGAGTCCTACAAGAGCGAAGGGCCGACAGCGCTCTACGCATTTCTTAAGGAGTTTCCCAAAGGAGCCGACCTCCACGTCCACCTGTCTGGCGCGGTGTATGCGGAGACATTGATCCGCGATGCCGCCGAGGACGGACTCTGCGTCGATCCGGCGGCGCTGAAGTTCGTCGATCCCCCCTGCGGGGCTAAATTAATTCCCGCCTCCGCCCTCTCAGGAACCATGGCCCCGGCAAACCAGAATCTGTATGACAAGCTGATCGACGCTCTTTCGATGCGTAGCTTTGTGCCCTACGCCGGCTGGAGCGGCCACGACCAATTTTTCGCCGTCTTTCACCGATTTGATGCGCTCAAGAACCATACAGGCGAGTGGGTCGATGAGGTAGCCGCTCGCGCAGCGGCGCAGAATCAGCAGTATCTTGAGCTGATGGTCACACCGCCCTTCAGCCACGCGGCAAAGATCGCCGATTCAATCGGCTGGAACGCGGATCTTGAGCGCGGTGACAACGCAGCATTTGCCCGATTCCGCCAGCAATTGCTCGACGCAGGATTGCGCGACGAAATGGCAGCCGGGCGCGACGACGTGCGTCGGTCCGAGGCGGAGCGCCGCCGCGCGGAGCTGTGCAGCACCCCGAAGGCACAGCCCGCTTGCCAGGTCGAGGTCCGGTTCATCTACCAGGTGCTGCGGGACATGCCGCCGGAACAGGTATTTGCCCAGACGCTGCTGGGGTTTGAAACCGTTCAGGCCAGTATGGACCCTCATGAGGATACCTGGGTGGGCATCAATTTCGTTATGCACGAGGACGGATATATCTCCATGCGCGATTACACGCTGCAGATGAAGATGTTGGACTATCTGCACGCCGTTTATCCCAAGGTCCACATCAGCCTGCATGCGGGCGAGCTTGTCCTGGGACTGGTGCCCCCCGACGGGCTCCGATTCCACATCCGGCAGGCCGTGGAACTGGGTCACGCTGAACGCATCGGGCATGGAGTGGATGTGATGTATGAAGACTCTGCGCCGGAACTGTTGAAAGAGATGGCGCGCAAGCACGTGATGGTCGAGATCAACCTGAGCTCGAACGAAGGGATACTGGGCATAAAGGGCGATGAGCATCCCTTCCCTATATACCGCGCAGCGCATGTGCCCGTAGCGCTTTCCACCGATGACGAGGGGGTGAGCCGCATCGACATCACCCACGAATATGTGCGCGCAGCCATCGACTACCACCTCAGCTACGCGGACCTGAAGGCTTTGGCGCGGACCGGGATGGAGCACACCTTTCTACCGGGCGCGAGCCTGTGGGCGCGGCCGGACCGGTTTGAAGCCACCGTGACCGTATGCAGTGGAGATACGCCAGGTATGCAGAACCCCTCCCCCGGGTGCAAGGCATTCCTCAATGGGAGCCAAAAAGCCGCCGCCCAATGGGAGCTGGAAGGCCGCTTCCGAACGTTCGAAACGAAGTGGTGAACCCGGGACTCGGTCAATTTGCAGCGATCGTACTATAAAGTTCGCGGATTGGTTGGCTCTGGATTACGCGGACAATCAGCTTCCAGGTGCGGACTTCTCAGCGAACTGGTTTCGGGATTAGACTTGGCGCGATGGACAACGAGCGCATCCGCGAGATTTGTCTGGCCCTGCCCCATGCGACCGAGACATTGAACTGGGGACACCACCTCGTCTATTGGGTGGGCGACCGTGAGCTAGGCGGGAAGATGTTCGCGATGACCGACCTTGATGGGACGGGGAGGGGTGTGCTGTGGTTCCACTGCGGCGCGGAGCGCTTTCACGAATTGTTGGAGATTGAGGGCGTCTTCGGCGCCCCACACCTGGCGAGGGCATACTGGGTGGCCGTGGAGCGCTGGGATGTCCTGAGGCCTCGTGAGATTGAAGAAGAGCTGCGGCGGGCGCATGAGCTGATCTACGAAAAGTTGCCCAAGCGGACTAAGACGATGCTTGCGATGCCAGAGAAAGAGCGCGCCACGCTGACGCGGGAGAGGAAGAAATTGCTGACCGCACGTGGCAAGGCAAAGAAAGACCAGGAGGGAACTGCTTCCAACACTTAGACGTATCTACTGGTGGGTAGTCCGGCGCGCGGATCTTTTGAGTCAGGCGCCGGAATGGTGACAATATGGTGAAGTTTCTCCTGTGGTGCATTCTGCTGATATTGTGCTGGCCGCTGGCATTGTTGGCCTTGGTCCTGTATCCGCTGGTATGGCTGCTTCTGTTGCCATTTCGCCTGCTGGGGATCGCGGTGGACGGAGTGTTGGAAATGGTCCGTGCGATCGTCTTCCTGCCAGTCCGCTTGATTCGCGCTGTCTGACGCGTTGATACTCTGCGCCCATCCCTTCCCTCCTCAGCGCCGATCGGCTTTATCCCCGCATCTCTCGACATCTCTTCCGGCTATGCTTTAGCTTGGCCCTATGGATGGTGTCTGTGGTTCTGGGCGGATAAGAAGAGGTTCGGAGAGGCAACGATGCAAATAACCAGAATTTTTCCGGTGGCGGTGGCGGGGCTACTGCTGGCCTGGCCGCTGGCTCCGCGCACGCAGACGGGCAACGATGATGCCGCAAAGAATACGGCACAGGCGCACGCAAAGCTGGATGCCATGGTGCAGGCTCTGGGTGGACAGGCGTGGCTGGACATGAAGAATCAGATGCGGCAGGGGTACATTGCCGCTTTTTTCCACGGCACTCCCAATGCCGGCACTACCGAGTACTGGGAGTACCACCAATGGCCTGACCATGACCGCATCGAGTTGACCAAGCACCGGGACGTTGTGGATTTTTACCTGGGCCGCGAGGGCTGGGAAGTTACGTATCGCGGAAAGAAGGCGCTGCCGCAGGATCTTGTGGATGATTTTTTGCGGCGACGCGACCATTCGATTGAGACTGCCGTAAAGGTGTGGCTGAAGGATCCCAAGACGATTTTGATTTATGAAGGACAGCACATGGTGGAGCGGCGCCTTGCCGACCAGGTAACACTGATCTCGGCGCAGAATGAAGCCATCACCATCCTCATGGATACGCAGAGCCACCTGCCCCTGCGCCGCGTCTTCCAGTGGCGCGACCCTCTCTACAAGGACAAGAACACGGACGCCGAGGAGTACGACAACTACCACACGGTAGACGGCTTTCCGACTCCGCTTTCTATTACGCGCTTCAAGAACGACGAAATGTACCGCCAGTATTACGTCAGGAAGGTGGAGTTTAACCAGCAACTGCCGGACGATTTCTGGAGCGTTGACGCAGCCGACCGGCGCATCAAGAAGTAGAAGCGGGATGCTTGCGAGCCTCGCCGGAACCGCGGCTAATACGCCGGCTTGTTTATAATCCTCAAGAGCGCAAAGCACCGAGCCTGCCCGCGCACTGGAGCCAGTGAATGAAGTTTGACATCCAGGAGATCATGGGTTTCCTGCCCCATCGCTACCCGTTTCTGTTGATCGACAGGGTGGTCGAGTTCGAGTCGCAAAAGCGCCTGGTAGCAATCAAGAACGTCACCATCAACGAGCCGTTTTTTCAGGGGCATTTTCCCGGGCATCCGATTATGCCCGGCGTGTTGATTGTTGAAGCCATGGCGCAGGCCGGCGGCATCATCATGATGGCGGAGATGCCGGATCGCGAACAGAAACTGGTGGTGTTTACCGGGATCGAGCGGGCCAAGTTCCGCAGGCCGGTGACTCCGGGCGACCAGCTGCGGATTGAGGTGGACGTGCTGTCGTTCCGCACCCGCGCTGGGCGCATCGAGGGGAAGGCGTATGTGGACGGCAAGCTGGCGTGCCAGGCCACGCTGACCTGCCAGGTTGTGCCGCGCGCAACGGAGCAGCGCGCCCAGGAAGAAGCGCCGGCCGTACAAGCGGAGACAGAGTGAGCGTTCATCCGAACGCAGTGATCGCTCCTGGAGCTGTGGTTCCGGCTTCATGCACTGTGGGCCCGTTCTGCACGATCGGTCCTGACGTTGTGCTGGGTGAAAACTGCAACCTTATTTCGCATGTGGTTCTCGACGGGCGGACGCGGATCGGCGCGCGGAACACGATTTATCCCTTCGCCTCGATCGGCGTACCGCCCCAGGATTTGAAATATGGCGGCGAGCCGACCGAGACCATCCTTGGCGACGACAACACGATTCGGGAAAATGTAACGATCAGCCGCGGCACGACCGGTGGGGGCGGCGTTACACGGCTGGGGTCGAATTGTCTGCTGATGACTTGTGTGCATATCGGGCACGACAGCCTGGTGGGTAGCCACTGCATCCTGGCGAATGCGGCTACGCTGGCCGGACACGTGGTGATTGAGGACTATGTGACGCTGGGGGCATTCTGCCCGGTGCATCAGCACTGCGTGGTGGGCAAGTACGCGTTTGTTGGCGGGGGAACGATTGTGACACAGGATGTGCTGCCGTTTTCGCTGACTTCTGCGCGGCGGGAGAACAAGGCCTTCGGGATTAACAAAATCGGGCTGGCGCGGCGGGGTTTCTCGCCGGAGCGGCTGCAGACGCTGCACAAAGCATTCCGTGTACTGCTGGCGGCGAAGATGAACACGACGCAGGCGCTGGAGAAGCTGAAGGCGTTCGAGGATGATAAGGCCGCTGGCGAGGATGTGGCGTTTCTGGCCGCGTTTCTGGAGCGAAGCGAGCGCGGGGTTATTAAGTAGACATGAAACTCGGCCTGATTGCCGGCAATGGGCGGTTTCCGTTTCTGCTTCTGGATGCGGCGCGGGCTCAGGGGCTGCCTGTGGTTGTGGCGGCGATTCGCGAGGAGACTGACCCGGAGATTGATCAGCGGGCGGCGGCGGATGCGGGCGTTACTGTTTATTGGCTGTCGCTGGGGGAGTTGTCGCGGCTGATTGAGACGTTCCAGAAAGAGGGCGTTCAGAAGGCGGTGATGGCTGGGCAGGTGAAGCATAAGCAGATTTTTTCCAGCATCCGGCCGGACTGGCGGCTGGCGAAGCTGCTGCTGAATCTGCGTTCGCGGAACACCGACATGCTGCTGGGAGCAGTGGCGAAGGTGCTGGGCGACGAGGGGATTGAGCTGATCAGCTCGACGGCCTTTCTGGAGCCGCTGCTGGCCGAAGAGGGCGTGCTGACCGAACGCGCGCCGGACCAGAACGAATGCAAAGACATTGAATATGGGCTTGGAGTGGCGCGCGCGGTGGCCGGGTTCGACATTGGGCAGACGGTGGTTGTGGCGGCGCAGGCCTGCGTGGCGGTTGAGGCGATGGAAGGCACGGACGCGACGATTGAGCGCGCGGCGCGGCTGATGGATTCGCTCGGCGGAGACGCTTCAACTCTCGCCCGGCGGCTGACGGTGGTGAAGGTGGCGAAGCCTAACCAGGACATGCGGTTCGACGTGCCGGTGATTGGGATGGCGACGGTTGAGACGATGATTCTGGCCGGGGCTAGTTGCCTTTCGATCGAGGCCGGGCGTACGCTTTTATTCGACCGCGACTCGCTGCTGGAGCGGGCGAGCCAGGCCGGCATTGCCATTGTGGCTGCGCCGCGCTGATACTGGTTGCGGGCTAACTTTCCCTTTGCTCAACGAACGGCCATTTTTCCCTGGCCCTATTCCATGTGTTCCGGAGGTTTCTCGTGAAAAAGACATTGCTTTCCCTTTTTGCCGCAGCTCTGATGGCTGCGGTTGTTTCGGTTCCGGCCACGGCGGCCGACGATGCGACGCCAGCCATGCCAACGGTTGGCCAGACAGCGCCCACTTTCACGCTTCCCTCGCAGGACGGCTCGAAGATT
>DATKWA010000062.1:0-3201 GCA_035529815.1 Occallatibacter sp.
TTCCGCATATCAGTCACCATCAATGCGTATGCCATAGCTACACAGGCAACGAATCAACTCCTGTGGCAGGACTCACACCTGCAAGAAACCGAGCAGTTATGCTGCTAACTCCAATATAATTAGCAACTTACGAACCACTCAGAATGGGAAGTCCTCCTCCTCTCCAGCACCGATGAAGTCGAGGTCGCCCTCGTCGAGCGCAACCCCGTCGCCGATGGCTCCATGGGCCAGGACGAGATCGCCGACTTCATGGAAGACCTGCAGGACTGCAAGCCCAACAGCGCCGTCCAATGGCTCGAGGATTACCTCACCTCAATCCGCACCGTCTACGCCTTCCAGCATCTCCAGGGCTCCGAAATGGTCGAAGGCGGCAACGCCCTCCATGCCCTGCGTTCCTTCCTCTCTGAGCGCGGCGACGCCATCCTCCAGGCAGATAACGAAGGCTTCACCAACGAGGAGGGCTACCACATCGTCTGGCAATTCTCTGACTCCGTCTCAGGACCCTGGAACATGGGCGTCCTCCAGGACGGCGTCTGGCAGCACTTCACCATGGACCTCGGCGATCCCGACCACCGCGCCGCCTTCCTCAAAGGCACCGTCCCGCCCGACCTCACCTCTGTTTCAGGCTCAGCCCGGTAACCATCGCGCACGCGCATCCTTTCGCTCCTCAGTGCCAGCCATCACCCCACCCCCTCAATTTCATCCACTAAAATCGAGAAGAGGAGTCTGACCAAAATGCCGCGTAAAGCACTCATTGCCGCCAACTGGAAGATGTACAAAATACCCGCCGAAGCCAAGGCCTTTGTCGATGCCTTTTTACCCCTCGTTGCCGGCCACACTCGCGACGAAATCGCCCTCTTTCCCTCGCCCGTCCTGCTGCCCACAGTCATCGACGCAGCCAAAGGGTCCAACGTCGCCGTCGGCTGCCAGAACATCCACTTCGCCTCTGAAGGCGCCTACACCGGCGAAACCTCCATCGGCCAACTGCAAGCCGTCGGTGGAACCCACACCCTCATTGGCCACTCCGAGCGCCGCCAGTACTTCGCCGAAACCGACGAAATCGTCAACAAGAAGCTCCACGCAGCCCTAGCCGCCGGATTGATTCCCATCGTCTGCATCGGTGAAGTCCTCGAAGAGCGCGAAGCCGGCAAAACCGCCCACGTGCTCAAGACCCAGATCGCCGGAGCCTTCGCCGGCATCACCGCCGCCATGGCCGCCCCCATCGTCATCGCCTATGAGCCAGTCTGGGCCATCGGAACCGGCAAAACCGCCACTCCCGAAATCGCCGTCGACGCCCACAAGATCATCCGCGCAGAAGTCGCCAAGCTCCTCGGCCATGACGTCGCCGCAGCCATGCGCATCCTCTACGGCGGCAGCGTCAAGCCAGACAACGCAACCGCCCTCATCGGCCAGGAAGAGATCGACGGAGCCCTCGTCGGCGGTGCAAGCCTCAAGCCAGACTCCTTCGCCGCCATCGTCAAGTATTAGTTTTCGGCACCACCGGACTTTTCCGGACAACCGGTTGTTTGAGTTCTTTCAGAATCTCTGGCCCGCTCCATTCAGTCTCGGTGCCCCACCCATCCCGCGTTCTTTGCGGTATGGGTGGGATACCAGACAGCCCACCCGACAGCCTTCCTGAACCCCGCCTGCAGAGAATTAACCCCTCCCGGTGCACAATAAGGACAGCAGAATCCCTGGTCAAATGGCCGGCAGGACGCCCCAAAAGGCCCCTACCCCCACCCCCCCTCCCTGTCAATTGCACTGATTATGGTGCGCGCTAGTATATAAGTATATCTATATCAACAAGATACAAAATATAAAAGATAACCAAACAGTAAACTTTGCGACGAAAAATGACGTATTTTTGCGATTTTTGGTGGCAAAACTGAGGTCCAAGGGTCAGTTTAGAGGCCCTGAGCGCGCAAAATTTTAACCAATCGCTGCCGCTTTAGAAGCTCGCGATCCAACCTTGCAACAGCGCCGGAAAGCAGCCCAGAACGACAACCGCTCCAGCAATCCCGAGCAGCACCATCATCGTCAACCAATGCGCCTTGATCGGCCCTTCGCTCGCCGCCGGCATCACGTAAGCCCGCTTCAGCACCTGCAAGTAGTAGTAGAGCGATACCGCGCTCATCGCAATCGCCAGCGCCACAAGCCCAAATGCAACCGGCCCTGCGGAAACCCCAAGCACCGCCGCAAACAGGTTGAACTTCGCCCAGAAGCCAACCAGAGGAGGAATGCCGGCCAGAGAAAGGAAAAGAACCAGCAGCACCGCCGCCAGCAGCGGATTCCGCTTGTGCAAGCCAAGAAACGCATCCAGCCTGTCCGAACCCGTCGCGCGTTCGACAACCGAGACTAAGCCGAAAGCGCCGATCGTCGTCAGCCCGTAAGTCAGAACGTAGTAGAGAATCGCATTCTCACTCGTGTTCGAATGGGAGAAGTACGCAAGACCGAGCAGAATGTAGCCCGCGTGCGCAATCGCCGAGTACGCAAGCAGTCGCCGCACGCTGATCTGGGCCAGCGCAGCCAGATTTCCCAGCAGCATCGAGGCTGCGGCCAGCAGGGTCAGAATCAGAGACCACGGCATCCACAGGCCCAGGTATTTAGGCGGCGGCCCAGGCGTCTCCGTGACGAATTGAATGGCGTGAACGCCGTCCAAAACGTGCACCGCGGCAGCACTGATCGAGATCAGCAGTGCAAAGCTCGCCACCTTCGATACTGAGGCAATAAACGCCGCTGCCGGAGCCGGCGCGCCTTCATACGTATCCGGCGCCCAAAGATGAAATGGAGCAGCCGCAACCTTGAATCCGAGCCCGGCCGCAATCAGCACCAGCGCAACGTACAACAGCGGAGCCCCGCCGGAAGCGCTCGAATAAAACGAAGCCAGCAGAATCTTGTGCAGGTTCGTCGATCCAGTAATGCCGTAAAGGTAGCTGAAGCCAAACAGCAAAAACGCCGCCGACATTCCGCCGAAAAGATAATACTTGATCGCCGCCTCAGCGCTCTTCCCTGAGCTTTTGGCAAAAGCGGTCAGGACGTAGAGACACAGACTCAGCAGTTCCAGACCAACAAAGATCACCAGCAGGTCTTGCGCCGCGGCAATCAGCAATCCACCCGCCGCCGCCATCAGCACAATCGCAACATATTCGCCCGGATTGCGCGTAAACACCGAATCGATCAGCAGCAGCAATGTCAGCGCGG
>DATKWA010000063.1:0-3437 GCA_035529815.1 Occallatibacter sp.
GGCGGCGGCAGGATTCCAACCTGCTTTCTTCGGCGCTGCTGCGGCTAATGAGCTATCCACGCTCTACGCAGTTGGCGAAACCCGAGGACCAGTCTCAACCCTCGCTCTCTCAGCACCAGGTAACGTGTCGCACCACGCCGCGCCGCCCAAAACTAAGGGCGGCGGACGGGTGGCCATCCACGGGTCTTATAGCGCGCAAGCCTTCCACGCCGCGCCGCCCAAACTCGATTCAAATGTATGGTCGGGGCGGCTGGTTTCGGCCACGGGATTTCACGTTGTTCCCTTACTGTCGCTAAACAGCTCCGTCTATCCGCTTCACTACCAGCGTCCTCCCGGCTCACACCGGGCGCTCTTTGTGCGTCCACTCCAATCTGAGCTACGCCCCGAAAAACGATTCAAATATGAAGGGCGGCGGCAGGGTTCGACACCTGCTGGAGAGGTCAGTACTCGCGACTCTAACGCTCCCTACAGTCCCGGGATATGCTGCTGCGTGTCCTTCCACGCCGCACCGCCAAAACTCGATTCAACTGTAGTCCAGCCGCGTTTCCCATATCGCGGTCTTCAGCGCATGCGGGTCTTGTTCCGCCATCGCCATCAAGTCGAAGAGCTTCTCCGACCAGCCCGCGAGCGTGACGACTTTCGGGTGCTCCTGGGGGAGCGGCGCACCGCCTTGGTCCGCGAGGTTCACCAGGTACACCCAGGGCTTGACATCCCACTTGCGGCAGTAGGTCTCGTAGGTTTTGCCGAAGCCCACGTTTTCGGCGTGCGCGTAGCCGTAGATGTTCGACCTGAAGCGGTTCTGTTCGTTACCCTCCATCCAGCACTGCATGTCGGAGAAGACGACAATGCGATCATAGCGCTTTCCGGCCTTCTCCAGGATGGCGTGGAAGTTGGTGCCATGTCCGCCCACACCCTCGCAGCGGGACTGAGCCTCCACCGTGGCCGCGATAGAGCCGCCCGGCATGTAGTGTGCGTATACCGCGTCGCTGGCGAATCTCATGAGGTTGGTATAGCCCTTCTCCGCGAGCGCCACGCCAAAAAGCATACCCGCCTCCGCGAGCGTGAGATTGCCGCTGGATACGGCGTTATTCATGCTGCCAGACACGTCCACGGCCACCAGGGTGTTCGGAAGGTCCGGGACGTTGGCGAGCGACTTCTTCATGGCCGCGTCGCATCCTTGCGCAACAAGGCGCAGGCTGCGGGCTGTGAACCCGTCCTGTGCTTGGATGGCCGCTGTCATCAACGTCTTGATGGCCGTGTAAAAGCGGAACGGGAACACGCGGCTTTTGCGTATGGCATTCTCGTCCACAAGCTGCCGATACGCCTCCTGTACTGCTTCCGGCGCGTGCTCTGCGATATTGCGCAAGTTACGGAGTAGCGCGAAGTAGCCCAGTTGGCCGGAGTTCACCATCTCGGCCCAGGCTTCAGATTTCTTTTCCTTATCTCCACCCGCAGCCGATACCTTGGCTTCCCAGGTGCGCTTCTGCTTGAGCGTGCCCACCACGAGCGCGGCAAGGGCGTCCCGGTTCTTGTCCGTGGGTACGGGATGGCACAGGCGCACCGCGTCTATGAGCGAAACCTTCTTGCCCTCGCCACGGTACTTGGCAAGCTGGTATCCGTCGAATTTGGCGAAGGCGTCACCCAGCCCGCGAATCATGGCGGAGGGCCGCGACTTCTCGCCAAGACTTTCCCAGCAGGCCAGAATCTCGGTGATGTCATCGACGCGTCTAGGGAGGGTGCGGAAGTATGTGCGTAGCCACGGATGTCCGTTCGGCGGGACGCAGTTGTGGATGAACCGGCATAGTTCCACAGCGCACAGATGGGTAATGCTACGCATGTTGAACTTGTCTCGGGCGTAAATGGACGCCTTGGCCACGTACTCCGGCGAGCAGCGTCCTATAGCGGTGCGGAAACGCTCGGTCTTCGCATCAAACGACTCGTAATACATGTCGTTGCAGAAGGAAGTGAGCAGG
Organism: Occallatibacter sp.; assembly: GCA_035529815.1. Classification (GTDB taxonomy): domain Bacteria; phylum Acidobacteriota; class Terriglobia; order Terriglobales; family Acidobacteriaceae; genus Telmatobacter. The sequence goes on from DATKWA010000063.1 coordinate 1,974, forward strand.
ACTTGCGCAAGTTCCAGTTCGGGATCTTGCGGGTAGACGGCCCCGCCAGCAAGGTTGGTTTCCTTGGCTTCGGGCATGGCCGTTTTGGAAGGGTTGAAACGAGACATCAGGTACTCCTTTCTTGTATGACAGGCGTTCTTGGCTGAGGGGTGTTACGGCGTGTAGCCGCGTTCGTTTCAAGCGAAGTAACCCTCTACCCTGGCACTGTCAAAGATTAGGCCGGGCATTATCGGCAAGAGCAAAAGTGCTCTACCAACTGAGCTACAGGCGTTTCCGCCCGTTTGGACTCGAACCAAAGACCACTCGATTACAAATCGAAGTAACTCTCACCACCGGCACCGGCCAAAACAGATTCAACTTTGATAACGGTATTATATCATGCCGCTCGCCATATGTCAAGGGCTTTCATGGCATGTCCTTTCTCGGTTTCCATTCGCCGCACCAGTGATGGCCCGGATCTTGGATGCGGTGTATTTCGGGGTAGCGCCTGCACCATGGTTTCACCTCTATTGCCTTGCCATGCCCATCCATCACCTCGTGCAATATGAAGAAGACACAGGTTTCGCAAAGGGCTCTGCGCCTGCTCATCTTCTCCATCCGCATCTGCTCGCCTGGGTTAGACATTGGCGGTCCAGGTTATGGCTTGGCGCTTGGAGATGCGGCACTTGCGTGCGGGGAAGCAGCAAACCAATCCCTCATCCTTCAGCTCTGGGAGCCTGCGGGCTACGGAATAGCGGTCAATACAGCCAAGAAAGGCGAGCTCTCTCGATGTAACCGGCATCGAACATCCTTTGAGTTCTTCGAGTACCAACCTTTTCTGCGTATCCGCCAGCCCAGTTTTCTCCACATGTTCCGCCGCGAGATGTGACGTGTGCGGGTCATCAGTTCGTGCGCGTTGGTAGGGGCTCACTTGATGTTCTCCCTTAGCCTGCGCTTTGCCTGCCAAAGAATGATCCTCGGCACGAAGGCGCTCCGCAGAAACTCAACATGGCGGCGGTAGAGTGCGTCCGAGGGAATCTTCGAGTGCAGGCAGTCCGCGTCCGAGACGATGGCGTGGGCCATGCGGCGCGGTTTCCTGGCAAACCACTTGCGCCATAGCTCGATATGGACTTCGCGCATGGCAGCGTCTCTGTAAATCTGGTATTCGTACTGGGGTATTAGCGGCATTTTGGCTCCCTTCCACACCCTGATCATACAGGAAATGTCGCCATATGTCAAGCTATTTCTTGTGGGGGCCGTTGACAGAACCCCGGATATGGTGTACTTTCCCTGTCGTAAGACGGTTTTTATCGGTATTAGAGGGTTTGCGCTTGTCAGAAGAAGACGACATAGCGACGGCGCTGGGTTGTCCGCTGAATATCAAGCAGCGGAAGTACGCGCTCTATCGGTTTCACGGGAATGTAACGCAGCGCCAGGCGGCAAATGCTGCTGGTGTTTCCGAGTCTACGGCGCTCCGGTGGAACC
>DATKWA010000064.1:0-2292 GCA_035529815.1 Occallatibacter sp.
GACGGAATGTGTTTTTCTCTTCCACAGGTGTCAGTCCGGAATCTGGTACTGTTCGGAAATGCTTGAGTGAAAGAGCAGGTAGGCATTGTTGACGACGACCTTCATGCCCGGCGCAAGCCCGCTCTCGATGAAGGTGTCCCATCCTTCGGTTGGACCCGGTACGACTGCCTGGGGACGATCTCCCTTGGCGGTGTGGACCATCACCCACCACTTGCCCTGATTAAGAACGAGCGCTCGCGTCGGAACGGCGATCAGCCGGCGCGACGGCATGTCCAGGGTGACCGTGCCGGCCTCGCCGCTGAGCCATTTGGTTCTGGCCTGGGCAGGAAGCAAGGCGACGGATTCGCCACCCCCGGCCGCCAGCGTTCCTGGGACTGAACAGACTCGGACGGGAATCGGCTTGCCTCCATCTGTCGACGCAAATCGCCCCGTCATACCCACTCGGATGGCCGTTAGGTCGGCACCATAGTAGACCGCCCTGAGCCATAAGCGGTTGGCCGGCTGCAAAGTGAGAATAGTCTGGCCGGCGGTTACTAATTGGCCGATTGTGCTGTTGAGCGCAAGCACCACGCCGTCGTCCGGTGCCGACAGCGTCAACAGCTGACGCACCGCGTCAAGCCGGGATTGCGCGTTGTCCAAGGCCGTTTGCGCCTGAGCTTCAGTCGCTTCGGCCTGGTGGACCGCTTGCCGGGTGGTCAGGTGAGAAGGCAGTTGCTGACGCTGGATCGCCAGCGACTTCTGAGCGGCATCGAGCTGCGCGCGCGCGCTCCGCACATCAGCCTCGCCCTGCATCAGTAAAGTTTGTATGCCGGGGCCGCTCAGTCGAGCCAGTTCCTCTCCCGCGCGTACATGCGCGCCGGGGAGAACCTTCAACCCCTCAACTACGCCGGTTTCCGCAGCGTCCACCGGCAGAACGCTGATGGGCTCAACTTGGGCGTAGGCAACAAGGTGAGGCGCGACGGCGCGAAGTTGGACGGCAACGGCATCCTCATCGGATGCCTGGCAGGCGGCCGATGCGGCACCCGCGCCAAACGCAAGCGCCAAGGTCGCTGCAACGGCGCCAGCGAACCAGCGGTAAGGCGCAATGCGCCAGGCACCGATACATATGAATTTCATAGGAACTCCCACAAGTCGTAGTTCGATGAAATAGGTGCGCGACTGCACGCACACGAACGCGAGCGAGGGAAAGCGGGAGTTTTAGATGCGGAGGGAGGTGAAATTTAAAGGAGGTGAGAAAAGAAGTAACAGATAGTCGTTTCCATAAGAATGCGTCTGGTTGGCAGGTGACACACCCCGCAAGAGCCGCATGAGAAGCGAAAAGACGATCTTGGATAGCTGAATGATCAGCAATGCCAAAAGAAGGCACAATGCAATGCACATACCGATCACAATGAACATGAATTCGGAGTCATGTCCAACGTCGGCAATGCTGTCCCAGCGATCGAAAAGCTCGCACAACTGAGAGATGGCCATCAGGAGGATGGCCGCAACTGAGACGAACGTGTGGAACCGGCGGTTCACACGTCCATCGTAACACCGCATCCCATAGTGGCCCGCCCGCTGTCTCGTTCGCATCGAATCGTCGACCCGTGCGCGCACTCCAAATCGCGGGAACTTGAGCCAATGCAAGAACTGACGGCCAAGGAGGCGGAGGGAAAGGAAAGTCGAAGTTCAGCCGCAATGATTGCTGGCCCTGCGACGAGCCCAAAATTCCATCGGCAAGGCAGCATCAAGATCTGCTCGGTAAAACCGGCCGATCCTCCAGTATTCGTGGACGGCACCCTCGCGGCTTTTCTATGGAGCGAGAGAATACACAAGGAGCCTTGCCGGGCTTGATCCTCGATGCGGCGCGGCTACGAACAACCGGTTCCATTCCGGAACAAAGAGACCGGTTCTTGCTCCCGCCGACGTGTTGACGTGACCGGTAGAGGCAAGCTCGTTGTGGTCGGAGATGTGAAGGACGTCGAGGTAACCTTCTCCTCCGATGACGTAAAGGCTCTTCCGATTTCGGTCGTAGAAGAGATCGTCCGCGTCTCCAACTGTAGGCCTCTGCGCGACGACATTGCCTGTATGTGTGTCGACAACAAGTAGCCGCGCCGGCATACGGCAAGCGAGAAACACCCGCTGATGTTCTTCATCGAGGGCCATGGGAAAGTTCGCGAGTGCCGCAAGGTTCTTCCATTGGGCGCTCACTTCCTGCTTGCCGCGGTCGACAACCGCAACGTCCCGGTTGCGGGGAAGATTGACGAACAGCCGCTCTCCATCCGGAGTGAGCTGAAACGATTCCGGGTG
>DATKWA010000065.1:0-35398 GCA_035529815.1 Occallatibacter sp.
AGTGAATGGCAACACTCGCTACTGACCTGCCTTGCTCGGCTTTGGTCAGACGGGATTTGCACCCGCTAGGCTGGATCAAGAGGTTTCACTTTCTCATCGTCAGTTCCCCCTCTTCCGAGCTTTTCCCAACGCGACGAAGACAAGGATCAGCAGCGCGGCGAACCAGTAAGTGTAGGGAGTCGCACCGTAGAAATCACCCGGGTTGGAAAGTATATGAGTAAAGTTGATTCGGTCGTCCGGTACGCTCAGGTAAGCCATTGTCATATTGACGAACAGGACGAGCGAAACCAGCCGAGAAGCAATGCCGCAGGCAAATAGAATTCCGCCTGAAAATTCGACCAGGGCGACTAAAAGGGCGGTTAGCCCAGGCGCCGGAAGATTTAGACTCGTAAAAAACTGCGCAACGCGATCTAAATGCGTAAGCTTTCCCCAACCGTCCTGCGCGAACTGCCACCCCCAGTAGAGCCGGATCGCCAGCAGCAGTGGGCTTTGCGCCAAATCGGCGAGAGCCACACACTTGGCGTAGACAACTCCAACACTCCCTGTCAGTTTTTGCATCTAGTTCATCCTTTTTAAAAACAGTCTCAAAGGAGTATCTCGAGTTCAGGAGCGCATATCCAGCCCCGCACTGCCCAGTTGGCAAACCACTCGCGGACCCGCTGAACGCGCCGTACCCCTGTGATGCGCGACTCCGCAAACCCGGCAGCAAGAGCGTCAGCCAATGGATGGCCCTGCCGAATCGCTGAGAGAGTAAGGAACTCTTCCTGCTTGATGCGGAGATAGTAAACCGACATATCAACGCGATGCGCCGCGAGCCAAGTGGCATGACGGCGCAGTTTAGGCAACTTTGCCGGTCCTTTCTCCACTTCGTCGTACTTGATGCCGGCTTCGCTCACCTGGCGTTTATCGCGCTTATGGAGACTCAGAACCAGGTCGTCGGCTGGATAATCGAGCGCCACAAGTTGAAGATGCGGCTGCAGCGCCAGACGCGAACCGGCATCGAGAGTGGCAATCTGATCCACGGTCAGCGGAGCGCGCTCGCCGCTGTCGAACGCTTCCACAAACGCCCACTCGATGCGTGCGACGTCGAAGGCAAGCCGATGACGGCGCCCCGCAAATTCCGGATGCGCTGCAAGCCAGTCCGGCAACTTCGAGCCAAGGTTTCGCAACGAGAAGGATCGGCTTGGATGCGCAGTGAGATATGCGATAGACAGCCGCTCGAAGCTGCGCTCGCCCACCACCAATCGCAATCCAGCAAAGTCCTCGGCTAAGGCGCCTAGAACACGATACCAATACTGGCGGTTGTAGATTTCCAGGCGCTCAAAGGCTGAAAGGCGGCTATTAGGCGTAATGAACGACTCGGCGATCGCAGCCGTCGAGCGGCCGTCCGGAGCCTTCCCGCGCATTTGTTCATCCGCGGTCAGTGGAAGCATGACTGCCGCGGCCATCTCGCGTTGCAAGGCTTCGAGGTTCATCGTGCCCCCTCCGCAACTGCGCCGGCGTAGCGTTCAAGATACTTCTGCGCCTTCTTCGCTTCGCCATGCACTTCGTCGAAACTTGGAATGTGGTCGTCCCACTCGAGCAGCGTGGGAGTAGGCCCGCAGCGCTCGATCGCGCGCGCGTAAAGTTCCCATACCGGATCGATTACCGGATGATCGTGGGTGTCGAGAATGTATTTTTCGTATTTGGAGTGGCCGGCGATATGAATCTGCGCCACACGATGCGAGGGCACAGCGTTCACGTAGTCCATCGGCTGGAACTCGTGGTTCATGGCAGACACATATATGTTGTTCACGTCCAGAAGAATGCCGCAATCGGCGCGCTCCACCACTTCCGCCAGAAACTCCCACTCCGTCATCTGCGAGTCAGTGAAGGCGGCGTAGCTGGACACGTTCTCGACGGCGACCGGAATCTCTAGAAAGTCCTGAACCATGTGCACGCGTTCAACCGTTCGCTCTACCGCCTCCCACGTGTACGGAAGCGGTAGCAGGTCGTGTGTATAAGTTCCATCCACCGACCCCCAACAGAGATGGTCGCTTAGCCATGGCGTCCCCGTCCGCCGCACCAGACCCTTGAGCCGGCGTAGGTGCTCCGGATCAGGTGCCGTCACGGACCCGAAGTACATGGATACTCCATGCTGCACCACTCGGTATTGCTCTAGAATCCGATCCAGTAAAGCAAGCGGTCGGCCCGCGTCGATCATGAAGTTCTCGGAGATGATTTCAAACCAGTCGACGACCGGCTTCCGCGAGAAAATATGCTCATAGTGCGGAATGCGCAGGCCAATTCCGACACCATGATCCTGAAACGCGTTGAAGCGGTTGCCCGGCATACGAAAGCTCACATGTGACAGCTAAAAGCTGACATTATCTCGGCATGTTGAAATCACATTCGAATGGCGCAGCAAGGAACGGAATCGCATTTCCCTGCTGCGCCCTTGAGAGGGGATTAAGCGTTGTCCGGCATCTTGGAGCCGTCCGTGGCGCAACCGCCCTTGCCCTTACAGCTGTTCTTGCCCTTGCAGCCATTGTCGCTGGACTTGCAGCCACCCTGGCCCTTGCAATCGTTCTTGCCTTTGCAGGAATGCTTGGCCGTATCGGCATTCAATCCGGTGTAGCGCAAACCTGCGTTCATGACCTGTGCGTTTTGCGCGTTTGATGGGCTCTGGGTTGCTGTCTGGGCCGCGAGCGAGGCGCCACCGGCGAGCCCGCTCAGGGCCGCTGTGAGAAGCAGTGCATTCAGTTGGTTCTTCATAGATTGTGACCTCGTTTTGGGGTTAGGGCGGAGGGAGTCCGCCGGTTGTGGCATAGCGGATTTGCTGTTGAGCAATTCCGCATTCTGTGTCACGCACATTAAGAGTAACCTTACTGGAAAAAGGTTACATCGCAAGCAAATCAAATTTGGCAATGTTCTCTCGTCCTATTTGCTAGGAGTCGCTGTACGCGCCTCATTAGGCGCCGACTTTCCGATTGTCGTCACCTCCCACGTGCGCTACCTTGATCTTGCAGATTGTAGTGGAACAGTGTGAGCACCAGGAGGCCAATTGGACACTACACGAAGAATCAGCATCCTGACCGGAGCCAACCTTGCCTTGGCCGTATTGCAGAGCGTATGCACCGCGGTGCTGACGATCAGTGGCATTCGTCTGGCAATTGGACTCACTGCCTTTGCTCTTGCGGGCAGCGTTTATGCGCCGGTGCGCTGGTTCCATCAGGACTCAATCCGTATCCCCATGCTGGCAGCGGCCACCGTGGGCGCAATTGTCGATCTCGCCCTGCTGGCGTGGATGTGGCATTTGCGAACACAGCCGTCCGCCCAATGGCGCCGGCATGAATTCACCCGCAAGCAGAAACATGCCCAACAACTGCAGTTGGCCCTGTCGATTCTTACCCTGCTCCTGGTTGGACTGGAGAGTTGGACGCATGAAATGGTCGTACATCGCGCGCATGCCCATGCGGCAATACACACCGTCATCGCGCTGAAGAGTTAGCAATCGGCGCACTCAAGAGGTCTGAATTGCGCTCGTACCGTCATCCAGTTCCGTCCTGACCTAATTCCCCTTCGAGCCGCACATGGAGCCGTTCGCTGAATCCGGCGGGCAGTTCGAATACGCGACTGTCGGCCATGAGCACTACGACATTGCGAGTAGAATCCAGCACGGCTGAGCAAATCTCGCAGGTGGCCAGATGATGGTCGATCTCTGCGCGCAACGCCGCGTCCAACTCGCCATCTATGTAGGCTGAGATGTGTTCCCATACGTGCTTGCAGTCGATCCTCATGCGCCCCACCCAAACCACTTAGCCCGTTTGGGCGCAAACCCTTTCAGCCGCGGAGCCAGATCCCGTTGCAAAAGCGCCCGCGCGCGGTGCAGACGGACCTTCACAGCGCCCTCGGTAATTTCAAGCGCAGCCGCGGTTTCCCTGACGTCCATCTGTTCGATGTCTCTGAGCAGCACAACGTTACGATAAATCTCAGGAAGCCCTTCAATCGCCTTGTGCAGCAGAACGCCTAGTTCCTTCCGCTCCAGCGCCTCGGAGGGCACTTCGCGCCAATTCGTGAGCACAGCCGGCGTAAAGTCGCCGTTCTGCCCTTCTGTCAGCTCATCCAGAGAGTCCTCGCGTCTCGATTCAGCTTTACGAATGCGGCCCAGTCCCTCATTTCGCCCAATCGAAAGAACCCAGGTGCGGAATTGTGAGTCGCCACGAAACATATGCAGATTTCTGTAGACCTTGATCGCCGTTTCCTGGGCTGCATCCTCCGCTTCCACCTCGTTTCGCAGCAAAGAGAGCAGCAAGAAGTAGAGCGGACGCTCACAAGGCCGGATAAGATCATGAAATAGATGCGTTTCGCCCGCAAGAATGCGGCGAATGCACTCCGCGTCGAACTCGGAATTCGGTGTTGTCATGGTCCTCGAAGCAAGCTGGGGAAGAGAATGGACTTCGGCCGAAGCTCACTGTCTCTGAAGAGAACTATACCGCTACAGGCCTCTCGGCAGGGGTAAACCTTGATCAGAAAGTGGTGCGCCGGCCGACGTTTTTTCAATTCAAACGAATCTTTGTGTGCAAAAAACGGTTTGGGCTGTACAATTTCCACGAGGGTACCCCATGGCCGGAGACATATCACTTACGTGCAGCGATTGCGGGCAGGACTTTTCCTTTACCGCCGCCGATCAGGCGTTCTTTCAGGAACGTGGTTATTCGACCCCAAAACGTTGCAAGAATTGCCGCCAGGCAAAGAAGAACGACCAGGGGGGCTCCGGCTACCGTTCGGCTCCGGCACAGGGAACACCTGTGATTTGTTCGGGGTGCGGTCAGCCTACAACAGTACCTTTTGAACCACGTGGCGACCGCCCCGTGTTCTGTCGCGACTGCTATCAGGCGCGCAAGGGCAGCGCCGGTGGCGGCGGTGGCGGCGGCAGTTCACGTGGCCGTGGCCGTTACTAGTTCGTAGGGCGCCCCGATCACGAATAACTGTATCGGGGAAAGCGCTTGAGCTTTTCCATCATTAAATCGACGGAGTCGACTGCCATGGTTCTTGTTGGCGCGTCGTGCTTTGGTAGCAGCCTTTTGCTTGCGCAGCGTTTTGCAAACATTCGGTCGCCAAACTTCCACAAGCCGGCTCCGCTGATGCGTCTGGTCTATGGTTGTCTTGGCTTGTCCGTCATCTGGCCTATTATCTGTCTGCGCCGCCTCTGTACCTGCAGCAGTGGCGCAGTCAACGCAAACCCATTGGGCAATCAGTAGGTATCGATTGAATTGATTGTATTTAGGACAAGTTAACCCTATCTCCAAAATAGGCCGTCAATCCGCACCCTGAAACAGTACCGCCGCCCTTGGCTCCATCGCTGAGCCTCTTCCACTTGATCCGGCCAGCGGGCGCACGCGCAATTATCTGGACCAAGGCATCGCATTTCCTGTATATCTTGAGAAATTACCGAAAGGATTGGGAGATTGGATGGGCCTCTTCGACTCTAGACTTTGCCGTAGGCACGGCAAGTAAGCCAGAACGAAGCTCAGTATCGGGACCGTCAACATCGATACGCTCTTAGCCCTCCTGGATAATAATGCACATCGTTCTGTGGATTGTCTCGCCCACTTTAACGCTAATTCTGACAGGATTCCTCTATCAGTGTGTCGGCAGCCATCGTGATCGGCTGCGCTATGCAGGTCTCGGACGCTGGGTGACAATCGGACCGGGATGCCAGCTTTATCTCCTCGAGCAGGGGTCGGGCGGACCGACGGTGCTTTTTGAGGCAGGCATCGGTGCTACAAATCTCAACTGGCGCCACATCCAGCAGGCGGTCTCGGGCTTCACCGGGACTGCCTCCTACGACCGCAGCGGGCTCGGATTCAGCAGTAGTTGCCGCACCGCTCGCACCCCCGGCAACATCGCCGTAGAGTTACATAATCTGCTTGAGCAAGCAGGAATCAAGCCGCCGTACATCCTGGTTGGACACTCCTTTGGCGGCCTCGTGATGCGCCGCTACGCGCTGCTTTATCCCGAAGAAATAGCCGGCGTCGTGCTCGTGGATCCAATGCGCTGCGAAGAATGGCCGCCGCTCGACCCCAGCAAACAGCAGCAAATCGACCTGGGTAGGCGGTTAATCCACTATGCTCAACCGATCGCCCTCTGCGGACTGACTCGCCTCGCAGTCACTTCCCTGTTTCACCGCTCCAAAAGGCTCTCCGGCAACTTGGCCGGCGCAACCATCCCCAGTGGTCGCCACGTCCTCGGCCGCATTACAAACGAGGTTGCCAAAATGCCTCGCGAGGTTTGGCCGGTAGTTGCAGCGCACTGGTCGCGCCCCAGTTTCTACACCGGCGTCCGCAGTCATATCGACTCGATTCCCGACACCGTCAAGGAAATGCACGAAGCCAAACCCATCAGGAACATCCCCGTCCTTGTACTGACCCCGGGAAAATCAATTCCCCTGTCAGAGAATTGCCTCTCCCGCATTGGCGACAACGTGCAACAGATTATCGCCCCGGCCAGCGAGCACTGGATCCATCTGGACGAGCCTGATCTCGTAATTGGCTCCATCCGCGCCATGGTGTCCTCCTCCACAACCCAGTCCATTGCCACCCCCGCCTGAGCACCCCTATTTTTCTCAGCCGCACTCGGCATTCCTCCATTCCAAATAACATATATATCGTCCAACGCCTGCGCACGGGCAAACCGCAAGCCAAACTGTCCTACGACGTGTCGTTTTCCGAGCATCTAGGCGCACCTCCGCGCGGCTTTCAAATTATTCATGCGGATCCTGTAACGAATCCGCTCCCCTGTGACTTTATTTCAATGAAGGCATACCCAGAGGATATTTTCAGCATGAGTTCGCGATCTTCGCAATTACTTTATCTTGCCCTGCTCTTTTGCCTGAGCGGCCCACTATTGCTTGCGCAGCAGCCGCTCAGCCTGCGCGAGGCAATCGATAGCGCGCTCGGGCAGAACCCGCAAGTCACAATCGCGCGCGCCAATCAGAAAGATGCCGCTGCTGGAGCAACCCTGGCGCGCACCCAGTTGATTCCGCAGCTTAGCTTTACTGAGGACATCTCGCGCGGCAATGACCCCGTGTACGCGTTTGGATCGCGTCTTCGGCAGAGACAATTCACGCAGGCCGACTTCGCTCTGAACGCCTTGAATCGGCCGCAGCCAATCGGTGATTTTTCCACCCGCTTCTCCGGCTCATGGATCGCATTCGACTCATTCAAGACGCAGCGGGAAATTCGCCGCGCCGACCTCTTCAAGCAGAGTGCTGCCTCGTCCTCAAAAGCCGTCGACCAGCAGATCGTGCTTCGGGTCGTCGCAGCGTATCAGCAGGTCCTATACGCTGAACGCGCCATCGGCGTGGCCCGGCATGAGCAGGAAACTGCCGCCGCCCTGCTCGCTTCAGTTGACGGCCGCGTAAAGGCCGGCCTTGCTGTCGAGTCGGATCGCATGTCGGCAGAGGTCAATGTTTCCGCCCGTAAGGAAGAACTGATCGCAGCTCAAGGCGACCTGGAACTGGCCTGGGCGGAACTGCGCGAAGCAATGGGCGCGCCGGATTTACAGGCATCCGAGTTGAAGCCTATCGAGCCCCACGTGTTTCCCGACGGCTCGCTAGAACAGGAAGTAGCGACCGCCATTAAAACACGACCTGACCTGATAGCACTCGGTCAGGCACAGTCGGCACAGTCTGAAGCCGTGGGCGCAGCGAAATCATCCTTCGGCCCGCGCATCAGTACTTACGGAAACTGGGAAGAAGACCGCGGCTCGCTTACAAGCTCCGGAGGAAATAATTGGGTCGCCGGCGTTCAGGTCAGCGTGGACATTCTTCCTTTCGGTAAGCATGCGCAACTCGCCAGAGAGAGCGCGGCCAAGCAGCGTGTCGACGCGCAGTTGGTTCAATCGCAACAGGCGGCGCGCTTGCAGGTAAGCAGGGCGCACATTCATCGCCATACAGCCGCCTTGCAACTCGATACTGCTCGTGCGGCCATGGATCAGGCATCCGAAAGTCTGCGAATCCTCAAGAACCGCTATGGCGCGGGCCTTGCCACCATCACCGATTTGCTGCGGGCAGAAGATGCCGAGCGCCTGAGCCAATCCAACTACTGGCACGCCGTCTACGGCAATGCCGTGGCCTATGCAGAACTGCTTTATGCCCAGGGGACTCTCACTCCCGATGCGGCGGAGGAATTGCAATGAAGATCGTATTGTCTGGTTGTTTACTTGCAGTCTTTACTGCAATGGTGGCTGGTTGTCACAGCGGCGAATCTGTTCAGCCGGCTGCGGCCCAAACCGTCACCGCACAGGTGGTTCAGAGTCAGCAGCAACAGATTCCTGTGAGCCTGCGTTCCACCGGAACAGTTCATGCGCGCGAAACGGCGACGATCTCCGCGCAGGTTGTGGGCAGAATCCAGCAAGTCCTCGTGCGCCAGGGAGACAGCGTGCGCGCCGGGCAAACACTCATCGTTTTGGACGATGCAACCCTGCGTGCGTCGCTGACCCAGGCACAAGCGGGAGTCAAAGCCGCACAGAACCAGCAGGCTGCCGCAGAGAGCAACGCAAAGCTTGCAGCAAGCACACTCGGGCGCTACAGGCAACTCGAAGCGCAGAAGAGCGTGAGTCCGCAGGAGATGGATGAGGTCACGGGACGAGCGCAGGCGGCGTCTGCTCAACTTGACGCGGTGCGCGCCCAGACTGAAGCGGCGAAGGCACAGGAATCCGCCGCCCGCACCATGCTCGGCTATACGCGGCTACTCGCGCCCTTTAACGGCGTTGTGACCGCCCGCTTGGCAGATCCAGGAACTTTGGCCTCGCCCGGTGTGCCACTTCTTCAAGTCGATCAGACAGGTGCGCTTCAATTGCAGACATCGGTCGATGAGTCGGCAATCGGCGCTGTCCGCAAGGGGATGAAGCTGAAAGTGAAGATCGATAGCGCGTCATCCTCGGACTTCACCGGCACGGTGCAGGAAATCGATCCTGCCGCAGATCCGGCAAGCCACAGTTTTCTTGTCAAGATTGATTTGCCCTCCTCAAACCAGTTGCGTGCCGGCATGTATGGAGCGGCTGAGTTTTCCAGCGGCGTGCGCCAGGCGATCGTCGTTCCTCGCTCAGCAGTGGTACAGCGTGGTTCGCTGGCCTGCGCGTATGTCCTCAACGCAGACGGCATCGCGCAACTCCGCTACCTGACGCTGGGTGGAGCAGAAGGCAACTTCGTTGAAGTTCTCTCAGGCCTCTCCGCTAATGAAAAACTCGTCGACGCGCCCGCCGACCGCGATCTCGCGGGCAAGCGCATTGAGGCCAGTGCAGGGGTTCAGCCATGAAGCAGGAACTTGGAATCGCCGGACGGCTGGCCCACGCATTTATCAACTCCAAGCTGACGCCGCTGTTCATCGTAGCGTCCCTGGCTCTTGGCGTCTTCGCAGTCGCAATTATTCCCCGCGAAGAAGAGCCACAGATTATCGTCCCCATGCTCGACATCACGACAGCCATGCCTGGCGCTTCGCCGGCAGAAGTGGAACAGCGCGTAACACTGCCAATTGAGAATCTGGTGCACCAGATTTCGGGCGTTGAGTATGTATACTCCACGTCCTCGCCCGGCCAGAGCCTTGTCATTGTGCGCTTTCTTGTCGGCACGCCCCAGGAAGACGCGCTCATCAAGGTCTACAGCAAGCTCTACTCCAACTTTGACCGCATGCCGCCAGGCGTCTCGCAGCCAATTATCAAGTCCCGCTCCATCGACGATGTCCCCATCCTGGCCATCACTCTCTGGGGTAAGCATTACAGCGGCTATCAACTCCGCGCCATCGCCGACGAGATTCAGCACAACATTCAACAGGTCTCCGATGTCTCGGAAACAACGATCATTGGCGGTCTTCCGCGCACGATGCGCGTAGTTCTGAGCCCTGAAAAACTGAGCGGTTACGGCCTCTCGCCCATGGCAATTGTTGGGCATCTCCAGGCCGCAAACGCAAGCGTGCAGGCAGGCAGCTTCTCTGAAAACAATCAGGAGATTCGAGTAGACGCCGGAAACCTGTTCACGCGCCGCGAAGATCTCGAGTCCGTCGTAGTGGGCGTAGTGCGCGGACACCCTGTGTATCTGCGTGACGTAGCAGACAAGATCGTCGATGGACCAGCCGATCCTACCGACTACGTGGCCTTTGGCACGGCCGCTGGCGGTAGCCACGCAACGGCTGAGCAGTATCCAGCCGTGACCATCACCGTCGCCAAACGCAAGGGCACGAACGCCACCGACATTGCAAATGCCGTGCTTGATAGCGTTCACAAGATGCAGGGCGTTACGGTACCGAGCGACGTAACAATCACAACCACGCGCGACTATGGCGACACTGCAAAAGCCAAGTCGGACGAATTGCTTGAGCACCTGCTACTGGCCACGATCTCCGTGACCTTCCTGGTTGCGCTTTTCCTCGGCTGGCGCGAGTCGGGCGTGGTCCTGCTCGCCATTCCCGTCACTCTGGCGCTCACAATGTTGGTCTTCTACCTTCTGGGTTACACCATCAACCGCGTCACCCTCTTTGCTCTCATATTCAGCATTGGCATCCTTGTCGATGACGCCATCGTCGTCGTCGAAAACATCGTGCGCCACTTCCGTCTCCACGAAAACAAGGAGCGGTCGTGCGTCGACGTCGCGGTTGAAGCTGTAGCGGAAGTCGGCAACCCAACCATCCTTGCAACCTTCGCTGTTCTCGCCGCTGTCCTCCCCATGGCCTTCGTCCGCGGGCTCATGGGACCATATATGCGCCCCATTCCCGTAGGCGCATCCGCCGCAATGCTGTTTTCTTTGTTGGTAGCCTTCGTCGTGTCTCCGTGGGCAGCCCTCCGGCTGCTCGGCAAACATATGGGCGGCGCACACCTCCTCGAGCCAGAGCACGAAAACTGGAGAACTCGCCTCTACCGCCGCGTCATGACGCCGCTGATCGCGTCAGGACGCAACCGCGCGCTTTTCTTTCTTGCGGTCGCCGTGCTTTTACTACTCTCTGTGATCCTTGTGCCTCTCGGCCTCGTCCGCGTCAAGATGCTCCCGTTCGACAATAAGAGCGAGTTGCAGGTCATCGTTAACATGCCAGACGGCACGCCCTTGGAACAGACGGCGCGCGTCACCGCGGCCCTGGGAGACGAGCTCGCAAAGCAACCGGACGTGCTGAACTACCAAACCTACACCGGCACGTCCGGCCCCTATAACTTCAACGGCCTCGTGCGCCACTACTACATGCGCCGCCTCCCGAATGAGGCCGATATTCAGGTGAACCTGCTCCCGGCAAAGCAGCGCAGCGATCAGAGCCACACAATTGCAAAGCAGCTGCGCCCCTTGCTCGATGCCATCGGCAACCAATACGGCGCGCGTATCCAGGTAAGCGAAGTCCCGCCCGGACCTCCCGTAATTCAAACTCTCGTTGCTGAGGTGTACGGTCCCGATCTCAACGGCCAGACACAGGTGGCCGCTCAGATTAAAAAGATCTTCCAGAGCACACCGGGAGTGGTCGACACGGACTGGTACGTCGAAGACCCCCAACAACGGCTGGTAATGAAAGTGGATGAGGTAAAGGCAGCAGAGCATGGAATCGCAGTCAGTGATGTAACCCATGCGCTGGCGCTAGCCCTCTCTGGAACACAAGTCGGCCTGCTCCACGATAAGACCGCGCGCGAGCCCATCCCTGCAATTGTCGACCTCGACCGCGCCGACCGCTCCTCGGAACAGAAGTTGGAGAATATCAAGCTGCCTGGCGCGGATGGCTCCATGGTTTCATTGCGCGAATTGCTCACCCTTGAACATGAAACGATCGAGCCAAGCATCTATCACAAGAATCTGCGCCGTGTCGTCTATGTAACCGGGGACGTGGCCGGTGCCGAGGAGAGCCCCGTCTACGCAATTCTCAAGATGAACAAGCAACTCGATCACCTGACTCTGCCCGCGGGATACACACTGACGCGTTACAACTCCACCATGCCGAAGTCAACCGATCACTACTCAATGAAGTGGGACGGCGAGTGGCAGATCACCATCGAGGTATTCCGTGACCTTGGCCTGGCCTTCGCTGCGGTGCTCATACTTATCTATGTTCTTGTCGTAGGCTGGTTCCGCTCCTTCATCGTGCCGCTCATCATCATGGCGCCCATCCCGCTCACGCTGGTGGGCATTCTGCCCGCGCACTGGATTCTGGGCGCGTTCTTCACGGCTACTTCCATGATCGGCTTCATTGCCGGCGCCGGCATCATTGTTCGCAACTCGATCATCCTCGTCGACTTCATCGAATTGCGCCGCCGTCAGGGCGTCCCGCTCGCTGAGGCCGTCATTGACGCCGGCGCCATTCGTTTCCGCCCCATGCTTCTCACGGCGGCTGCGGTGGTTGTAGGTGCAAGCGTCATCCTCACCGATCCCATCTTTCAGGGGCTCGCAGTATCCCTCATTGCCGGCGCCGTCGCTTCCACATTCCTTTCGTGGCCGACGATTCCCATCCTCTACTACATGGTTCACTCCCGGCGCGAATCGGCAATTACTTGTGAACCCACTACCGATCAAGGAGATTCTCAATGACCGTTGAACGTGGATTGCGTCTCATGGCGGGCGTCGTGGTGTTGTTGTCGCTTGCCCTCGCTCACTTCTTTTCGCCCTACTGGCTCTGGCTGACTGCCTTTGTCGGGCTCAACCTGCTCCAATCGGCATTTACCAACTGGTGTCCGGCCATGGCAATCCTCCGTGCCATTGGTCTAAAAGATGCCACCTGCGGAACTAGCAACTGAGGCTCTCATGCACGACAGACGATTCGCGGCCTCTCAAGCCCACCGACTGGACGACCCTGCACGCAAGGTCTGGCTCCCGCATGCGGAGGTGCTTGGTGCCTTGGGCTTGCATCCAGGCGATACCGTAGCAGACATCGGTGCCGGTACTGGATACTTCTCACTGCCCATAGCGCAGGCTGTCAGTCCAGGAGGACGGGTCTATGCCGTCGACGCACAGGAGGAAATGCTCAGTTGGCTGAAACAAAAACTCAACATGGCCGGGATTGCCAACGTGGACCTGGTTCAGGCAGAGGCCGAAAGCACAACGCTGCCGTCTTCCAGTTGCGACTGCTATTTCATGGCAAATGTATGGCATGAACTTGAGGACTGCGGCGCCGCGGTACAGGAAGCGCGGCGCAGTTTAAGACCCGGCGGAAAAGTTGCAGTCCTCGACTGGAGGCCCGATGTCGAACCCGCGCACGGTCCGCCTCTGGCTCATCGCTTAAGTCCCTCCCATGCAATGGAGCACTTGCGGGCCGCTGGCTTCGATGCGGTCTCGCATATGCATGTCGGCCAGTACGCGTGGCTGGTTCAAGGGGAGACGCGGCCATGACAATGCACAAGACACACCATGCCCACGGCAATCAGGGCGACCGCCTCAAGGATGAGGTTTATCGTCATATGTTCCGCCTCGAGGCGCATCGCCCCGGCGCCGAAAGGGATCTGGCAATCGCCCTGTTGCGTGCATGGCTGGCCACGGACTTCGGGCCCAATGTCGGCGTGAACGCGATGTGGCTGAGAGAGATATCCCCGATTTGTCTCGCCATGATTGAATCTGCCTCGCCCGCGGGAGAAACCGGACAGCCTTGCATTCAGTAGTCACGACGTCCGGTTCGTAGCACAGCACAAAAATGAGTCTCTCCAAGATGAGCCCCTGGCGCATGCTTCAGATGCACGGAACGATATAATGACCATGTGTCCAGGAACCGTCATCGATGCGACCCGAACTGAGTCAGGCAACCGAATTACTGCGCCGAAATACCCCTGAAGCAATCGAAGAGGCGATTGGACTGTTGCAGAACACGGTCTACTCCTTCAGTATGAAGGTCTGCGGGCATCCTGAAGATGCGGAAGACACTATGCAGGAGGTGCTTTTCCGCTCTCTCCGCCATCTGGCCAAAATTCAGGAACCCCAGGCCCTTGCAGTTTGGCTGTATACGGTAACAAGAAATCGTTGCTGGCGTATGCGACGCAAGAGTGCAAACGCACCTCGTCACACCGTCGCCCTCGACGAACTGATGCCGGACGACGCTGAACTAGGACGATTGCTAGAGGACGCCGCAAATAGCCCCGAAGATACTCTGCTCCATGCAGAACAGGCCCAGCTACTCCATCAAGCAGTCCTGCGCATCCCGGCGCCGCTACGCATGGTCCTTGTGCTCCACGATATGGAAGAACTGTCGACCGACCAGGTCGCCACGATTCTCGGTCTGAAAGCAGGTACTGTCCGCGTCCGCTTACATCGAGCACGCCTTTACGTGCGCAAGGAGATGACCCAGATTCTCGACGCTCTGAATACCCGGTCGAACAAAAAGCAGGACCTCGCAAAATCACCAAGGAAGTCCCGCAAATCCGCGCCCTCTGATAGCACTAAGCGTCCAGCAGAATGTCGTGATCTGTTTGCCAACCTCTCCGAATATATGGACGGCCGCGTACAGACCCCGGCTTGCGATCAAATGCGCGAGCATATTGAAGCCTGTCCAGCCTGCGTGGCTTTCCTTCGCGAGCTTCGCACCGCAATCGACCGTTGCCGGAACCTTGACATTCCTTGCGACTCTGCTGTGGCGCCCCGCCTGCGCTCTATTCTTACCCAGGAGTATCTGCGTATGCTCGGCCTGGCCGGCGCGGAAAAAGTTGCGCAAGTGCTGTAACGATTCTTCCCCGTTATGTCTTTATTCAAATGAAAAGGGGTAGATTCATGAAAGTACAGGTTTCACATCTTGGGCAAGTAAAATTCAACATTCAATCGCGTTCTCATTCCATTCTTTGCGACCAACCGGTAGACAATGGCGGTGAAGATGCCGGTATGACGCCTCCAGAGCTCATGTTGGCATCGTTAGGTTCATGCGCAGCCTTTTACGCCGTCGAGTACCTAAAAACCCGCAACCTTGCTGACCGTGGCGTGGAAGTCTCCGTGACTGCCGACAAGCTCAAGCACCCAACACGGCTGGGCAACTTCAATATTCACGTCACCTGCCCGGTTCAGCTTACCGAAGAGCAGACACAAGGACTGATGCGCTCGGTGCATCACTGCCTCATTCACAGCACGCTCCTCACGCCTCCGGAGATCAAGATTGAACTCGCTCTCCCCGAGCCTGTCGCGGCGCATTGCTGAGAATCTCCGGCCTAAGCTGGCGCCCGTGGAAGGCCGGCCAAGTAACCCGCTGACACCAGTGGTCTAATCGTCCTATGGCAAGTCTCGACAATTTCCGCTTGGTTGTCTTCCGGAAGGTGGCGCAACAACTCAGCTTCCGGAAGGCTGCGGATGAGCTCTACCTGACTCAACCCGCAGTGAGTCTGCAGATCAAAGCTCTTGAAGAAGACCTCGGCGTCCAACTGTTCGACCGTTCAGGAACGCAAATCCGGCTAACATCCGCCGGAACCGTTCTGCTTGGATACGCTGGCCGGGTCACTTCCCTGCTGGCCCAGGCCGAACACGAGATCGCAGCCCTCAGCGGCGAGCATGCCGGCCACCTTGCCTTGGGCGCTTCTACCACCATCGCCCAATATGTGCTGCCGCGCCTGCTTGGCAAATTTCACAATGAATATCCACGCGTGCAATCTACCTTGATCAGTGGCAACACCGAACAGATAGTGGAAGCCATTGAGAACCGGAAGATTGAACTCGGATTCATCGAAGGGCCTGCACGTAGCCGCGGCGTCAAGACCAAGCCATTCCTGCGAGACGAACTTGTATTGCTTGCCTCAACTGCACACGAATGGGCAGAGCGCGCTTCCATCCCGCCATCCGACCTGTGCGCCGCTCCAATGCTATTGCGCGAAAGAGGCTCAGGAACGCGCCGAGTGGTCGAGATGGCGCTGGAGCGGCAGGGTGTAAAGCGCAGTTCGCTCCGTATCCTCATGGAACTGGACTCCACCGAGGCCATAAAGTCTGCCGTGGAAGCCGGACTGGGAATCGGATTCGTTTCGCGCTCGGCAATCGCCAAGGATCTGAGGCTTGATACCAGCTTCAGGATCGTCGAAGTTGAGGGGTTGCGCATTCAACGCGATTTTCTCCTTGTTTACCCCTCGGGCCCCGAACCGACCGGCCTGCCTCAGACATTCCGCAGATTCCTCTTCTCGCTTGCCGGAGAGCGGCGAATTGTGCCCCTAAAAGATAGAAAGTAAATCACCGCACCCGATAAGAATTGCCTATGGGCCATCAATACTTCTGCTTGGACGCAGCGCCCTGGCTCACGCCACACTCAATGTGTGTCCAAAAAACTTTTTTTCATCGGAATGATCCTTGCCGCCAGTGGGTTGCTTTCACCGCCGGTAGCACTGGCCTGCGGCCTCGTTTACGGATTCACCTTCGCACACCCGTTTCATATCGAAGCTAAGCAGCTATCCAAGTTTCTGCTTCAGGTTTCTGTCGTGGGTCTTGGATTCGGCATGGATTTGCAGCAAGTGATTAGGGTCGGCAAATCAGGCTTTGTGTACACTGCCGCAAGCATAAGCTTTGCCATGGTATTGGGCTGGGCGCTCGGCAAGCTCCTTGGCGTTGAGCGGAGAACCTCTTTCCTCATCTCCGTCGGAACCGCCATTTGCGGCGGCAGCGCCATTGCCGCTGTGGCACCCATCACCGATGCCAGCGAGGAGCAGATCGCCGTCTCGCTGGGAACAGTTTTCGTTCTCAACTCGGTTGCACTGCTTGCGTTCCCAGCCATTGGAACCATGCTGCACATGACACAAAACCAGTTCGGTCTCTGGTCCGCGCTCGCCATTCACGACACAAGCTCCGTTGTCGGAGCAGCGGCAAAATTTGGCGTTGTGGCATTGGCGGTCGGAACCACCGTTAAGCTGGCCCGCGCATTGTGGATCGTGCCTATGTCGATC
Source organism: Occallatibacter sp. (assembly GCA_035529815.1). Lineage (GTDB taxonomy): Bacteria > Acidobacteriota > Terriglobia > Terriglobales > Acidobacteriaceae > Telmatobacter. The sequence goes on from DATKWA010000065.1 coordinate 16,840, forward strand.
GGTACCGCAATATCCAGGAAAAGCAAAGCTCGGATTCGCTGGCCTTGGTTCATCCTTTTCTTCTGTCTCGCGGCGGTCGCCAATACGTATATTCACGCCTTCCAGCCAGCCTATCCCACCCTCAAGCATCTTGGCATCCTGGGGTTGACCGTCACGCTTTATCTCATTGGCACGGGCCTGTCCATGAAGACTATCAAGGAAGTAGGAGTGCGGCCTCTGGTTCAGGGGATTCTCCTTTGGATAGTTGTCGCCGTAGGCTCCTTGGAGCTCATTCGAACCGGCTGGATTCACCTCTAGGGTCGAATAACTGTAAGTGGGGAGGGTGGCCGTCCGTGAGCCCTCCATACTCTTCCAACCATGATAGAATCCGATCATGCTAGGAGTTTCAGCCGCTTCCCGGTCATTCCAGCGCACGGCACTAGCCTTCGGCCTGTGTCTACTGGCATTTTCATTTGCAATGGAAGCAAAGCTGGCTTGGTACGGCCCTCAGGCCGGCACTGGCAGCGATATAAGTGCCGCAAAGGCACTGCCCGCTGATGTGCCCGCCCTGATTCAACACGGGGCACCCGCTGCGAACCCCTTCGGACCGCTCTTCCCTTGTGCTCTCCTGTTCGTTCTTGCAACCGGGTGTTCACGCACAAGCGTCCAACTCAAGCGAGAAGCCGCGCACAGCCGTTTTCACGTTCATGTCGCTGCATATTTCTCTCCGCATTGTTTCGTCCGTCCCCCTCCCACAAGTTAGTCACTTTTGCGCTGAGTGTTGAGTTTTGCCCACGGTTTAGCCAATAGTGTGTTTTGTTGTGAGTTTCAATAGACACAACTTAGGCAGCCGGCACGCCATTGCGATTGTTGTAAAAGCCAGTGGATTGCAGCGGTAAACTACGATGATCGCATTTCATCCAACTTGACGCCATGCGCATCTCATCGCTCCAGTTTCCTCTTTGAGATACACGTAGCAACAAGCGAGCAGTTGACGTAATCAGGAGCTTCAGGAATATGAACAATCAACCCTTCGCAACGGTGGCAGCCGCTATGGCGCTCTGCGCCCTGTTGCCATTCACCGCCTGCCATTCCAGCGCCGGTACTTCCGATGCTAATGCGGCCTCAATTCCAACAGCGAAGGTCGCTGCGGCGCAACGTGGCGATATCTCGCATGTGCTAACTCTGGCCGGACAGTTCCAGCCCTATCAAGTCGTGGATGTTCACCCAAAAGTGAGCGGATACATGTCGCGCATCAACGTCGACATTGGTGACATCGTCCACCAGGGACAAACGATCGCCGTCCTGGAAGTTCCCGAACTGAAGGCCCAGCTGCAGGGCAGCGCCTTCCAATTGCAGCAAAGCAAGGAAGAGATCGCACGGGCTCAGCATGAGATCAATCGGGCCGAGGCTACTTACACTGCTTTGCATGCAGCCTCTGTACGGCTGAAGCAGGCGGCTGCCGCGCGGCCTGGACTAATTGCCCAACAAGAACTGGACGACGCGCAAGCCAGGGATCTGTCTGCCCAGGCTCAGGTAGACGCGGCCAAAGCATCCATGGCTGCAGCACAGCAGCAATCCGGGGCCGCGCACTCGGATAATGAGCGTGTTCAGGCGCTCGAAAACTACACCAATGTTACAGCACCTCTAGACGGCGTTGTGATCTGGCGTTACGCCGATACCGGCGCATTGATCCAAGGTGGCACCAACTCCAATAGTCAGGACCTACCAATCGTCCGCATCTCCCAGAGCAATCTTCTCCGTCTCCGTATTCCTGTTCCAGAAGACGACGTCCAATACGTTCACACCGGTGACCAATTGCAGGTCCGCGTCGATGCAATCGGCAGATCGTTTACAGGAAAAATTGTGCGTTTTACGCGCGACGTCAATTTCGAGACCCGGACCATGGAGACCGAAGTAGACGTGGAGAATAAGGATCTTTCCATCGCGCCTGGGATGTACGCCAACACGCTTTTGCAACTCGCGCACGTTGCCAATGTCGTCACAATTCCTGTAGAAGCCCTTGTTCTGAACGGACAGCAGGAGACAGTCTACGTCCTCGACGATAGTAATCACATCCATATTCGCAACGTATCGGTCGGCCTGCAGGGATCGAAGCTTGCTGAGATCACCGGAGGCCTCAATCCCGGTGACCGTGTGATCATGGGCGGCCAGGACAAGTACCATGAAAACCAGGAAGTGAACCCATTGCTCACGGCTGCACCGGCCTCTGAGACCGTCCAGGAATCAGGCGGCATGATCGACATGAAAGCCGAAGCAGACAATGGAGGCGCACACTAATGCCGAAGTTTGCGCTTCGATACCCCTACTTCATTGTCATGATTTGCCTGCTGGTGTCGCTTGTGGGAGGCGTCAACATCTCCAAGATGCCGGTGGACCTGTTTCCCCAGATCGACATGCCGGTTGTGGTTGTGGCCACGTTCTACAACGGCATGCCGCCGCAGCAGATCGAAGCCGACATCACAAATACCTTTGAGCGCTTCTTTACCTTGGCTGCCAACGTGGACCATAGCGAATCGCGCTCGCTGACCGGCGTAAGCATTATCAAAATCTACTTCAAGCCCGGCACCGATCCCAACGCGGCCCTGAGCAACATTGCCAACTTGGCCATGGCCGACCTGCGCCGCTTGCCGCCCGGGACCCTTCCGCCCGTGGTGCTCGGCATGGATGCGTCAACGCAGCCTGTGTGCCTCGTAACCCTCAAGGGCAAGGGGCTCAACGAGACCAACCTCAAGGATCTGGCACAGTTCCAGGTGCGTAACCAGATATCAAATGTACAGGGCGCGTCCGTGCCCCAGCCCTATGGCGGCACGTATCGCCAAATTCAGATTTATGTCGATCCACTCAAAATGGAGGCGCGCAACCTCAGCCTCAACGATGTCGTGCAAGCAGTCGACAGTTCCAACTTGATTCTGCCGGCAGGTGATGTGCGCATCGGTTCCAAGGACTACAACATTTACGCCAACAGCCAGTTTCCTGATGCGAATTCTATGAACGAGATGCCACTTAAATCGGTGGGCAACTCGTCGGTGCTGGTAGGCGACATCGGCAAGGCGATCGACTCCGGCGCATTGCAATACAACATCGTGCGCATCGACGGACAGCGTTCGGTCTACGTGCCGGTATTCAAGCAGGGCGGCGATAGCAACACCATCACCATCGTCAACGGAATTAAAGCCGCCATCAAGCACTTGGTCGATATTCCGCAATCACTCAAGACAGCCGTGGTCTTCGACCAGTCGATCTTCGTCAAGATGGCGATCACGAATGTTTCCAAGGAAGCCTTGATTGGCCTGGTACTGACCGGAATAATGATTCTTGTTTTCCTCGGCAGTCCGCGCGCCATGATCGCCGTGATCCTTTCCGTTCCGCTCTCGATGATCGTCTGCCTGCTGATCGTCGACTATACCGGCGGCTCCATCAACACCATGATTCTGGGCGGACTCGCGCTGGTCTTCTCCAGGCTGATCGACAATGGCGTCATTGTGCTTGAAAATATCTTCCGCCACATGGAGATGGGCGAATCGCCCCAGATCGCAGCAGATGCCGGAGGATCGGAAGTCTCCATGGCTGTGCTGGCAGCCACCTTCACAACCTCAATCGTCTTCTTCCCCGTGACCTTCTTCAGCGGCGTCAGCAAGTATATCTTTACTCCGATGGCGCTGGGCGTCGTACTTTCCATCTTCGCTTCGTATTTTTTTGCTATGACCGTGGTGCCGCTCTTCTGCGCCAGATTTATCACTCTGCGCGACGACGAGGAAGAAGCTCCCGAGAACCTGAGAGAGCCGTTCTTCGCGCGATTTGAACCCTGGTTTGACGCAAAATTCCAACGAATGCTCAACTGGTATGAAGGTCTTGCCATGCGGGCGATGGAACGGCCAGGCTTTACTGCGGCAACCATCTTGGGCGGCGTAATAGTGCTCCTGCTCGTAACGGTCCCCTTCATCGGCCGCGCATACTTTCCCCGCACCGACCCCGGTCAATTCATCATTAACGTGCGCATGCCAAGCGGCACGCGCCTCGAGGTGAGCAACGACGACATTGCCAAGGTTGAAAACATCATTCGCAGCGTAGTGCCTGCCAAAGATCTTGGCATGATCGTCTCAAACATCGGCGTCTATCCGGATCTTTCGGCAATCTACACGACCAATGCATCCATGGACACTGCATTTGTGCAAACCAGTTTGAAGGAGGGCCACAGGGTCGGCAGCTATGAGTACATGCACCGCGTTCAGGAGAAGATTTCGCGTGAGATGCCTGAACTCTCCGCCTATTATCAGGCTGGAGGGCTGGTGGATTCGGTCATCAATCAGGGTCTACCAGCGCCCATCGATATTCAGATACAGTCGCAGGACATGGAGGGCTCAATGGCCCTCGCCACACAACTGGCGGCCAAAATCAAGGCTATGCCAAATGTGAGCAATGTCTATATTCCACAAAGTATTGATTATCCCGGCCTGGCGCTCAACATCGACCGCGAGCGCGCAAGCCTGATTGGTCTTTCTGCCAAGGAGATAGTCGATAACGTAATTACCGCCCTCACATCCGATGGCATGGTTGCGCCAAGCTATTGGATCGATCCGAAGAGTGGCAATAATTATATGGTTACCGTGCAATACGCCAATAGATGGATCGATAACATGTCGATGGAGGATATGAAGAGCATACCTCTGCGCGGCGTGCGGCCTGCGGGCTACGATCCGATGCAGGAGGGAGGGTCGGCAACCTCGCAGATACTGCGCGGCGATCGTGCAGCCGGCTACGTGCCATTGGGCGCGGTTGCTGATATCCAGCAAATCAACACGCCAACCGAAGTAGACCACAACCAGATTCGCCGCGTAACCGACATTTACGTGGCGACTAAAACAGAGGCACTGCAAGGCGTGGGCGCGCGCATCGATCGCCTGCTGGCAGAAACCAAACACGACAAAAACACTGTACTGAATGTGCGCGGCGCAGTAGTCAGTATGAACCAGGCATTCCACGATTTCGGCATCGGATTGATCGTCGCCGTCTTGCTTGTCTACCTGATTCTCATGGCCCAGTTCGCTTCCTTCGTTGACCCATTCATCATCCTTATGGCAATTCCTCCTGGGCTGGCCGGCGTTGCGCTCATACTCCTACTAACTGGCAGTTCGTTGAACGTCATGTCGTTGATGGGTGTCATCATGATGACGGGCATTGTGGTGTCGAACAGCATCCTCATCGTTGAGTTCGCCGGCATTCTTCATCGTGAGGGCATGGAACTTAAGGCTGCCGTGATCAGGTCATGCAAAGTTCGGCTGCGTCCCATTCTCATGACCTCGCTGGCCACGCTGCTCGGCATGATACCGATGGCGCTGGGCATTGAGGCGGGCAGCGAGCAGTATGCGCCGCTCGCGCGTGCGATCATTGGCGGACTGGCGCTTTCCGTCGTCGTCACCATGTTCCTTGTCCCTGCGGTGTACCTGGTGATTCATGCACGAGACGAAAGCAACATTCGCGTCGCGGAGGAAGAAATATGAGTGAACTGAAATTACCACGATTGATTCCTGCCGCGTGCGCACTCTGCATCGTAGCCTTATGGCCCTGCGCTATGCGGCCTCAGCAGACACAGTCTGCCGCTCCACAAGTGGCCTCGCATGCAGCAGGGGCACAACCCACGCTTACAGTCGCAGAGGCCGAGCGCATCGCTATCGAACACAATCCGAACATCAGCGTGGCCAGGCTCATTGCCCTGGCGCAGGCGCAGGTTACGCGCGAAACGCGCTCAGCCGAATTGCCCACCGCCGCAGGCGACCTGACGGCCGTCGGCGCGCACTCGGACAGCCGTGTTACCGCCGGCCTGCTAAACAACCCCTCCGTCTACGAACGCGCCGCAGGCGGTCTGACGGTAAGTCAGCTGATTACCGACTTCGGGCGCACCCATAACCTGGTGCGCAGCGCGCAATCGAGTGCCAAGGCGCAGCTTGAAAATGAGCGCGCCACGGAGATGGACATCACCCTGACTGTCGATCAGGCCTTCTATCAGGCTCTGACCAGCCAGGCAGTGCTAAAGGTGGCTCAGGAGACCGTAGCCGAGCGGCAGGCCACCGTTGACCAGGTCACAGCACTCACTAACGCAAAACTCCGCTCAAATCTCGATTTGAGCTTTGCAAGTGTGCAGCTCTCGCAGGCGCAGCTGCTGCTACTGGACGCACAGAACAACGCCGACAACACGATGACGAATCTGAACACTGTTCTAGGTTCCGAGCAGAATTTGCAATACAACCTGACCGACGAAACCACCTCTAACCCCGAACCTCCACCACAAGACGCTGATTCACTGCTGAATACTGCATTTGGAGCGCGTCCGGATCTGGCTTCGCTCAACGATAGCTACACGGCGGCCCGCCAATTCAGCACGGCCGAACGAGACCTCTGGATGCCTACGGTGTCGGCTTCGGCCGCAGTCGGCGGCACGCCTGTTCGCGCCGACCAGATTCAATCCAACTGGTACGGCGCAGCCGGCGCCAATATCAACATTCCGATCTTCAATGGATTCCTCTTCAACGCGCGCGCAAAGGAGGCAAAATTACGCGCCAACGCTGCTAACGAGCAGGTCCGGAACTTGCGTGACGAAATCGCGCGTGACGTCCGCACTGCGGTACTCAATGCCCAAAACGCCTTCCAGCGAATCGCCGTCACCCAACAAATGCTGAACGAGTCGAACATGGCTCTCGATCTCTCGAATGCCCGCTACAAGATTGGCCTCAGCGGGATTGTTGAATTGACCCAGGCACAGTTGGCGCAGACTCAGGCGCAAATTGCGTATACCACCGCGCGCTATGCCTACCAGACATCGCTGGCTGAACTGAGATTTCAACTCGGGCAGTAGGACACCGCAGGAGCGCAAACTCTATTTCAGAATGCTCGCGCTCTTGCGGCTGGCAAGTACAGAAGCTTTGCGCCGATCCTTCGACGCATGGTCGATCTGCTTCCAGAACCCAATGAAATAGTCGATCGCGGAGATCGTCGACACCAGAACAGTGAAGTAAATGGCCGCAACCGCGTACCACATAACAGGTATTACGAGCACGCCGATCTGCCAGTGGTCCCAGCGATGAGCAAGGATCGCGGCGGTCACTGAAACGATTTGCACGACCGTCTTCAGCTTACCCAGATCGCTCGCCTGGATAGTAAATCCTTCAGAAGAAGCGATAGATCGTAAACCGGAAATCAGGAACTCGCGCGCAACAATCACGACCGCAATCCAGACCTTGACCACCTCGGGATTATAGGCAACCAGTGCGATGATCGCACCCGTAACCATAATCTTGTCAGCTAGCGGGTCAAGCAACATGCCCATGGTCGTAATCTGGCCACGTTTGCGGGCAAGATAACCGTCAAGGCCGTCGGTAATCGACGCCATCACAAACAGCACTGAGGCTAGAATCTCCTGCGCACCGTTTGCCTGCCACGGGAAATGCGAAGAAAGTATCCACAAAAGCAATGGGATCATGACGATCCGGCTCATCGTGATTGAATTAGGTAGATTCATCTCTTGGGCGTCGCGCCGGAATCTCTCCCGGTCCAGCTTCATTATTGCACCGAAGGACATCACGGCAAATACGCTGCCTTGGTTTTCGATACGCGTGTTTCAATTCGGCCTCAAAAACAACAAGGGGGAGGACAGCCTCAAAGTCCATCCCCCCGTCCTTCTCGTCTGCCAGTCAACGCTGCGCTATGCGTAGATCCCGCGCTGCTTGATCGTGATTGCCACCCGATCAATAGCCAGCATGTAGGCTGCAATACGATTGTTGACGTTGTGCGCCTCGGAATACCGAACTACGTCCTCAAAGCTATCGCGGAGAATACTCCCCAGCTGCTCGTTGACAATCGCTTCTTTCCAGAAGTAGCCCTGTCTGTCCTGCACCCACTCAAAGTAGCTCGCGGTCACGCCTCCGGCATTAGCCAGAATGTCCGGAATTACGAAGACCCGCTTTTCAGCCAGAATCTCATCGGCTACTGCTGTTGTGGGGCCGTTGGCGCCTTCAACCAAGATCCGCGCTTTGATCCGCTCTGCGTTGCGGCTGGTAATCACGTTCTCGGTTGCCGCCGGGATCAGAATCTCGCAATCTGTCTCCAGCAGTTCTTCGCCAGGCATCGCCTCTGCGCCTTTAAATCCTAGCGTCGTCCCGTTGCGGTACTTGTACTCAACGAGCTGGTGAATGTCGATGCCCGCGGCATTGAAAAGTCCGCCATCTTTTTCGGCGATTCCGACAATCTTATAGCCCTGTTCCATCATCAGACGCGCAGCGTTGGAGCCGACATTTCCAAAACCCTGAATAATTACCCGGCATCCCTCTACCGGCATATTCAGGTAGCGCAGGCATTCTCCGCAAATCACAAGCACGCCGCGTCCGGTGGCCTCGACCCGTCCGCGTGAACCACCAATATTCAGAGGCTTGCCAGTCACAACACTGGTAACTGTGTGCCCCATGTGCATCGAATAGGTGTCCATGATCCAGGCCATAGTCTGTTCGTTGGTATTCACGTCGGGCGCGGGCACATCCTTCTCCGGCCCAATGAAATCTATGATCTCGGAAGTATAGCGGCGCGTCATCCGTTCCAGTTCGCCCTTGCTCATCGATTTTGGATCGCAAATAACGCCACCCTTGGCGCCACCGAACGGGATATTCACCACAGCGCATTTCCAGGTCATCCAACTCGCAAGGGCACGCACCTCGTCAAGCGTCACATCGGGCGCATAGCGGATACCGCCCTTCGCCGGGCCACGCGCTATGTTGTGCTGCACTCTGAAGCCGGTAAACATTTCAATCCGGCCGTCATCCATGCTTACAGGAAAGTGAACAATGATCTCCCGCGCCGGCATTCGAAGCAGCTTCCACAAGCCCTCATCCAGATTCAGCTTGCGGGCCGCAAAGTCGAACCGCGTGCTTTGGGCCTCCCAGGGATTTATTTCCTGATCTAAAGAAAGTGCGGGATTACCTGTTGACATAAATTCTCCAATTCCGGGCGCTGGTCATAACTTAACTGATCTCTTGAGGAACATTATTACAAGTTTAAGACTAACCAGCACTTGCTTTCGTGGCACAGTGCAAATCTACCTGCCAGTCCTCATTATCAGCCTACCAGCTTACTAGCCAGCCAATTTTGTAGAAACTGGCCCAAACCCCGTTGAGTGTAGGCCACACCCGCCGGTGAGTCAAGCCCACGTGCGCCGTCATCACCATCCTTACCCAGCCTCTCATAGCCCATGGTTTCGGCACAGAACGGCGACTCAAGCTGAGAATTGACCGCCGTTCCACCCACATGTTCCGCCCCAACCGCACCACGTCAACCCGCACGGGACAAGTTAGCTATCCCAACGTCGCCGCACACATCCAAACAGTTACACTGGAGGCTGTGAAAGCTTCTAGCCATCCCGTCCTGCCCACACGCAAAGAGTTTCTGGCGCTCGCCAAAGAGCACACCTTGGTGCCCGTCTGCCGCACCCTCACCGCAGACCTCGAAACCCCGGTTTCGGCCTTTCTGCGCGCAGCATGGCCCGAACGGGAGTGCTTTCTGCTGGAGTCGGTCGAAGGTGGCGAGCAGGTAGGCCGCTATACCTTTATCGGTCTGTCTCCGTTCAAAAGAATTGTTGCGCGCGGCCGTCAGATCACCATCACAGAAGGCAAAAAAGTCGTCCGGCTAGAAGACGACGTGTTTGCCGTTCTTCGCCGAGCTCTTTCTGGTCACAAGCCTGCACGCCTTCCAGGCTTGCCTCCGTTTACAGCCGGTGCGGTAGGCTTTTTCGCCTACGATGCCGTCCGTCAGATCGAGAAGCTCCCCGTACTGGCCAAAGACGAGTTGGGCGTCCCAGACGCATGTCTGCTCTTCTTTGATGAAGTCCTGGCCTTCGACCATGTGCGCAAGGAGATATGGCTCGTAGTTACTGCCAACGTGACTCACGGCAAGCCCTCCGAAGCCTATGAAAAAGCCGTCAAGCGCCTCGACAGACTCGAGAAGCGCCTGGCCCGTCCATTGCCCAAATTACCTGTGCCCCGGCCTTCAACAACAGGCAAAAAGGCCCACCTCAAAGTAAAGTACCGCACCAGCAAAAAAGACTACATGGCCGCCGTGGCCCGCACCAAAGAGTACATCGCCGCCGGCGACATCTTCCAGGCCGTCCTATCGCAGCGCTTCGACGTCGAGCCAGAAACCGACAGTTTCCAAGTCTATCGCGCCCTGCGTACCGTCAATCCCAGCCCATATATGTTCTTCCTCCGATTCGAGCCAGAAGGCCCGCTGGGCGGCCTGCCTGAATCGGCGAAGTACTCCTCCAGAAATTCGAAATCCCGTGCGGTGCCGCCAATAGAGCTTGCCGGCTCATCCCCAGAACTTCTCGTCCGCGTCCACAAAGGCAAGGTCGAGTACCGCCCCATCGCCGGAACGCGCCCTCGCGGCGCTACCGAAAAGGAAGACCAAGCCCTTGCCGATGAAATGATGCACGACGAAAAAGAACGCGCCGAGCACGTCATGCTTGTCGATCTGGGCCGCAACGACGTCGGCCGAGTCAGCCAATTCGGCTCCGTCAAGGTAGACCGGCTCATGTTTGTTGAGCGCTACTCACATGTCATGCACATTGTCAGCTCCATCGAAGGCCGCCTCCGTCCAGAGCTGACTGCCGTTGACGCTCTCCGTGCTTGCTTCCCTGCCGGCACGCTCAGCGGCGCACCCAAAGTCCGCGCCATGGAAATCATCGAAGAGCTTGAGCCGGCGCGCCGCGGAACCTATGGCGGCGCTGTCCTCTATGCCGACTTCTCCGGCAACCTCGACTCCTGCATCGCCATCCGCTCCATGCTCTCCGTCGGCGGCAAAGGCTACATCCAGGCAGGCGCCGGCATCGTCGCCGACTCCGTCCCCGAACTCGAACACAAAGAGTCCATCAACAAAGCACAAGCGGTCATCCGCGCTATCGAACGCGCAAGAAGCATTTAAACTCCTTCATAATCTGGGCAATCGCAAGCGTGCAGCGTAACTCTACTCCGCACCAAAAATGCGCCGGAAGAACCGCCCAATGCTCCTGAAGAAGCCCGGCTTCTTCGTTGCAGCCTTAGCTGTCGCCACGGGTGCTTTCGCGCTTACAGCCGGCATTGCGCCTGACTCCGGAGCCGCTGCAGTCGGCGGGGCATGATCTGCACTCCTGTAAACCATCGGTGCGACTGGCGCCGATATTGCTCCGCCATGCAGTGCTGGGCTCGGCGCCGGTGTCGGCAGCGGTGCTAGCCCCATGCTCTGCGCCACCGGAAACTCATTTCCCTTGGGCGCCGCCGGCGGACACCCGCACGACTCCTTTTCCTGATCCACAACCTCACGCAGACTGCCATGCTGGAACATCACCCGCTGTCCCGGCTGCACCCTGTAAGCACCGCCGTCGAACACGCTTGAAACCAGCACGTAGGGACCGTTAGCGCCTGCGGTCGACGCCTGAGAAGGATCCGCATCGCCGGGTACCACGGCGTTATCCACGCAAGTATCTCCCTGTGGCGCGAGGCGCACCTTCACCTCTGCCGCGCCCGATCCGCTGATCATAATCCGAAAGTCCGGCGTCAAAAGAACATCCGCGTTTTGCAAGTTCGCCGCGCCGCCTGCAAAACTCATTTCGACCGCGCCATGATCCATCGCCAGCAGCAATCCCGCAGTCTCTCCCGAAGCGACATTGGAATCCGCCGCCAGTTTCACCGTGGTCGACGCACAAATCTGCAATTCGCCCCGATGCGGCAGAATCACCCGCGTAGTCTTCCCAGCCGCGGTCACCGAACCGCTGCCCGCAATAATCGCCTTGCCGCCAGTCACTTCCAGCGCACCAGTCACGGTAGCTGCCTGGTCTGGATTGCTGCTGTCGATCGGTACGATCGCGATGGGTCCTACCTGAGGCGCAGGCGTCTGAGCAGCAGCAGAAGTCTGCGCCAAAATCGCATGCATGCCCACCACTAAAAGAATTCCAGCCAGCCAGACCAATCCAGACGTGCGCACGTTTGCTCCTGCGATTCCTGGCATTGCCGTTACATGTCCAAAAAATTGCGAATCATCTGGTGCCCGCCCTCGGTCAGCACGCTCTCCGGGTGGAACTGCACGCCCTCAATGGGCAGGTGCCGATGCCGCAGACCCATGATCACCGAGCCCCCCGCGCCGTTCGACTCTGACGTCCGGGCCGTAACCTCAAGTTCGCCAGGCAGTGACTTCTCGGCCACTATCAGCGAGTGGTAGCGCGTGCAAGTCAGCGGAGTAGACAGGCCCGCAAAAATCCCCTTGCCGTCGTGCTCTACCAGGCTGGTTTTGCCGTGCATCAGGTTCCGGGCGCGCACCACCTCGCCTCCAAACGCCTCGCCGATCGCCTGGTGCCCCAGGCAAACGCCAAATATCGGAGCCTTACCCGCCATATGCCGTATCAGAGGCACAAGTATCCCCGCCTCCCTTGGCGTACACGGGCCCGGCGAAAGCAAAATGCGCTCCGGATGCAGCGCTTCGACCTCATCCACCGTCAGCTCGTCGTTACGGCGAACCACCACTTCCGCGCCCAGTTCACCCAGGTATTGCACCAGGTTGTAAGTGAAAGAATCGTAGTTGTCGAGAACGAAGACCATTGTGAAGTTAGTGTAGCGCGATGGACCATGTTCGTCGGCATAGGTTCGAGATCCAGTGACAGGTACCTGCTGACATTGGCCGCAGGTTTTGAAACCGACTGCTCAAGGTAAGCCAGTTGCGTTGAGGGATCTTGCTTCGCCGCGGCCATGATCGCCCAAGGCTGCCTCCGCCCTGAAAGCAATCGTCACGACGCCCCGGTCATGCTGGCGTTTTGCTGTTCTGCAGAGGGCGCAACCAGATGCTCGGCCAGTTGGGCCTGGGCTTCTCGCGCGGCGATGATCAGCAGACGATCGCCCGGCTGCAACACGGTTTGTGGGCGCGGGAAGATCGCCGTCCTGCCGCGCAGCAAAGCAAAGATCCGAGCGCCGGCGACCGTCCTGCTCAGAGCAGATGCTTCAATCGATTTTCCAACCCAGGGGCTGTCGGGGCGGAGCGCGCCGACTGTGAGTTGGAGACCATCGGGGAGATCGACGGCAACTCCGGATTGCAACAAGGTTGCAAGCTGCAGATGCGACATCTCCGGCGGCAGGGTGAGATCCCCCTTATTCAAGAGCTGCAGTGCTATCTCCACATGCTCGGCACGATGCGCGGGCGAATGCTCGCGGCCAGCCACCTGGCCTTCGTACAGACTTGTGTATTTAAAGAAGGTGGAAAGATTCTCCTCCACAACGAAGCTGAGCATTACGGCGAGGGCAGCCGGGATAAGCAACTGATAGCCACCTGTCATTTCAGCAACCATCAAAAGCGTTGCAATTGGAACCCGGGCAGCCCCTCCAAAAACTGCGGCCATGCCCACAACGACCATTCCCGCAGCCGTCTGATGCGCAACGGCGGCAAAAATGCCGCCAAGCATGGCCCCGACAAAAAGACTCGGCGCAAACACTCCACCAGAGCCGCCGGATGAGACCGTGAAAGACATCGCTAGCATCTTGGCGAAAAGAAGCAGAATCATGAGATGAAGCGCCAATTGGCCGTTGATTGCTTCTTGAATCCATCCATAACCGCCGCCCAGCACCTGCGGAAGAAACAGCGCCATGCAGCCCAGAATTAGTCCCCCAATCGCCGGCTTGATCCACGGGGGAACGCGTAGCGCCAGAAAAGCGTCCCGGATGCGATAAAACGTCTCCGGCAGGATGGTCGCCGCAATACCGCTTGTGACACCGAGAATTGCGTACCATCCATAGTCCGCGAGTCCCGTCGGAGCCGTCTGCGCAGGAACATTGAAGAGTGGTTGCCAGCCAACGAAGACTCCGTTGACCATATAGGCCACGATGGCGGCCAGCATGCAGTACAGCAATCCCTCGGACTCGAATTCAATACCGCCGTAGAGCACTTCGACGGCAAACAGAGCCGTCCCGATTGGCGAACGGAAAATGGCGGACAGGCCGGCCGCCATCCCCATCAGAACAATCAACCTCTTCTCTCTCTCGGGCCGATGCAGACGGCTCGCATACATCGAACCGATACCTGCGGCGATCAACGCCGTGGGACCTTCACGGCCCGCGGATCCTCCTGAACCGATCGTGATCGCCGACGCCAGCATTTTGACCGGTGCCACGCGTGCCCGGATCGTGCCACCTGTCCAGTGCAGAGCCTTTACCACTGTGTCTGTGCCGTGGCCCTCGGTCTCCGGAGCCAGCCCATAAACGAGAATGCCGGAGATCAGCCCGCCCAAGGTTGTCACTAGCGGCAACAGCCACAATCCATGCGGCCCAACCGTTTCGCGCAGCACCTGGCCGTCTGCCGGCAGGCCCGGCGGTTGAAAACCTGCTATCAAGCCAAGGAATACATGACTCGAGAGCCGCAGCATCCAGATGAAGAGTTGAGCGCTCAGTCCGCCAATGACACCGAGCACCATCGCATCGAGAATCAGTCTCGGCCTTTCGCTGGTCTGCACGTTAACTTTCTACCACCTCTCACCGGGCTTTTGCATTGAGAAGATTTGGATTCAGGCTCTTGGTGATGAAGATATGCTCTGTGCGGTCAAATCAAAACACAAACTCACTGGGCTCTGACGCGCGACGCAGTTGCGCGATATTTCCGCATCTGCCAAACTGGCCTAGGTCACTCTTAATGGTTATTCATTTTCTAATTCAAGGACGCGTGCAAGGAGTCGGCTTTCGCTGGTTTGTTCAGCGGGAAGCCAGCGAACTCGACCTGCGCGGCTGGGTACGCAACACCGAAGACGGCAATGTCGAAGTACTGGCTTCCGGAGACGAGGCCGATCTGTCCGAACTCCGCACCAGCCTCCGCCGCGGTCCCCGTGGCAGTCGCGTCGACCGCCTCATCGAGCACTCCCTCAAAGAAAGCGAAGCTGAAGGCCTCATCTCCTTCAGAATCGACGGCGCATGGTGAGAAAGCTAAAGAAGAGGAAGAATCCTGCGCGGATCTATTTTATTAACATCAACCCGTCCCCTCTTCCCTGTGCACGATTCCCTGCTCCTCTATAATCTCTATGGAACACGACTTTCTATCCCACCTGTTCCTTTCCCAATAGTTCCACGCCGTCCGGAAGCTAAATCAAGGAGCGAAAGCAGCAATGCCCGAAGCAATCAAGCCTATTAACGTAGAAGATCTCAAGAAGCTTGTACGAACCGTGACCGATTTCCCCAAGCCCGGAATTCTCTTTTACGACATCACCACGCTCCTCAAGGACAAGACAGGATTTGCGCAATTGATCGACGCCCTGGCCGCGCACTATCTTGAGCGCAAGATCGATCTCGTCCTGGGCATCGAGGCGCGTGGATTCATCTTCGGACCGGCGCTCGCCTACAGGCTCAACGCCGGATTCGT
This sequence comes from Occallatibacter sp., assembly GCA_035529815.1. Classification (GTDB taxonomy): domain Bacteria; phylum Acidobacteriota; class Terriglobia; order Terriglobales; family Acidobacteriaceae; genus Telmatobacter. The sequence continues at coordinate 32,245 of DATKWA010000065.1, forward strand.
GCCTGTCCGCAAGCCACGCAAACTCCCCGCCCCGGTTGCGCGCGTCACCTATGACCTCGAGTACGGCTCCGACACCCTGGAGATTCATACGGATGCAATTCAACTCGGCCAGAGCGTCGTTCTCGTCGACGACCTGCTCGCCACCGGCGGCACCATGGAGGCGACAATCAAACTCGTCAAGCAACTGGGCGGCAACATCGCCGGCCTGGCCTTTGCCGTCGAACTGGACTTCCTGAAGGGCCGTGACCGATTCACTGAGTACGACGTCTTCAGCCTGCTCCACTACGACGAATAGCCTCACTCCGAGATGCCTTCTTATGTAGGCATCTCGCGCCGCCACTCAACGCTGTGCGATCCCGACCAGCCACTACTGCGCCGCTTGCGGGGTCTCTTCTGCCTGGTTCGCGCCATGCAGGCCCTCGGCTGATTCTCCCTGCAACATCTGTGCATCTGCAAACCTGTATCCCACATACACGTCGGTCAGCAGATAAACTGGATTTGAAGGATCGTCCTCAATCTTCTTGCGCAACTGCCGCACAAAGGTGCGTAAATACTCGACCTCCTCACGACAGTCCGCTCCCCACACTGCGGTCAGTAGCTTGGCGTAGGTCACAACCCGCCCCGCGCGGCTCATCAGGCAGTGGAGAATATCGAATTCCTTGCGGGTAAGGTGCACGGTCTGACCCCGCTTGGTCACGCTCCGCTTCACAGGTTCCAGACGGATCTCCCCAATCTCTATCGGCGCATCCTCAGCTCGGGCTGGCGCATGAACACGCCGCACCGCTGCACGAATACGCGCAATTAGTTCCCGCGTGCTGAAAGGCTTGGTCACATAGTCGTCCGCGCCGGACTCCAGTGCCTCCACCTTGTCCTCTTCCTGGTCGCGCACCGTAAGCATCAGAATCGGCAATCTGGGCGCGAACGCCCGAATGCGGCGAAGGGTCTCAACCCCACCAATTCCCGGCATATTAACGTCCAGCAGCACCGCATCGTAAGTCCCGGCACGCAGCAGTTGCAGTGCCTCCTCGCCACGCGAGGCTTCCGCTACCTGAAAACCCAGTTCAATAAGCGGGGGACGAAGTGCCCGTCGGATTGCCGATTCATCATCGACAATAAGGATGCGAATTGCTGACTGGTTCATTGCGTTTTCCCCTTTGCTGTTGTGTCCGGAATCGCTGCAAAAAATGTGGTCCCCTCATGCTCATCGCTGGTCACCCAGACATAACCGCTATGAATCAACGCCACGCGTTTAGCCACCGATAGCCCAATGCCGGTGCCGGAGGCGCGGTTGGCGTGAGTGGCGGAACGATAATAACGATCGAAGATACGTTCCCGGTCCGACACAGGTATCACAGGCCCAAAGCTGTGTACGGAGAAAATCACCTCGGCCTGGTCGTGTACCACTCGGATCGTAATGGTTGTGCCGAAGATGGAGTATTTGCATGCATTGTCAATGTACTGGGTCAGCAACATCAACATCAACTGGCGATCGCAATAAACTGTCAGGTCCTCATCCTCGAGATCGATTTTCACCTTCATGCTTGCCAATCGGTCCCTCAGGCTGGCAAGCACCTCGTCGATCAGCGGCCCCACTCCCACCGGCGTGGCATGGATTGCAACGTCGCCTGCATCCAGGCGTGCCGTGGTCAGCAGCCTCGTCGTCAAATTCCCAAGCAACCCTGTCTGCTCATCGATGAGCGCCACAAGCTCAGCCTGTCCGGGTGATAAGTGTCCCATTTCACCAAGGCCAGTGCTGGCAGCTCGAATTGCAGTCAGCGGCGTCTTGTAAGCGTGAGCCAAACTATCAAGCACCGTGGCCCGCAGCTGCTCGGTGCGGCGTTCAGTCTCGATCCGGCTTTCATTGGCGAACGCCCGATAGCGATCGAAAGTAATAGCGATCAGCGATGCAATGGCGTTGTTGGTCAGTGGGCTGGTATCCCCACGCACGACCAGACTGCCCACCGGAACCGTTCCCAATCGAACCACGCGTCTTCCAACGCCAGTCTCCGGATCGTCGTCGGAGGTCTCAAAGTAGTAGACATTCTGCGCCGTTTCCTGAGGGTCTATATTCCAGTAACCCGCCTGGTATACGTCGTGCAAATCGGCATCGAACACTGCAACCGCTTCAAGTGAAAAAATCTCGTGGACGAGTTCGGCCAACTGGGGCCCAGGCTCCACATGCAGATTCATCTGCAGTGTTCGGCGCGTGAATTCGTAGAGATCGTGCATCTGCCCGCCCCACGACTCCGCCTCCCGCGCATGGCCCGTCACTCGCGAGGACAACCGGCTCACGATCAGCGCAACCAGAACGAATGCCAGAAGTGCCACCGAGTTGGCCGGGTCTGCAGCCAACTTCAGATCCGGCTGCCGTACCGTTAGGAAGACGTGCGCCACAACAGCACACAGAGACACGACCACCGCCTGCCAGAACCCGCACAACAACGCAGTCGGCAGAACGACTAGCAGATAAAGCAGCAGAACTACCGGCAGCAGCCACCCGAACCAATGTGCAAGGACCGCAACCAGAATCACGCCAATAATTCCAAGAGCGCACTCAAGCGTAAACAGCAGCGCGCGTAACCCGGAGCCCCTGGGGCCTCTGGGACCGAAAATAAATCGGCCTGGTATCGACCTCGTATCCAACCGCCAACCACCTTCCAAACAAAACCAGCGTATGGATTCACGCGCTCCCCGGTCAGGCCGAGCTCAAATCGAAGGCAGAACAGCTCTGCCGATCGACTCGCAGGGCCCGGACCATTTCATCGGAAAAGCTTCTTGCGGAGCCAAGTCACAAACCAGCGAAAGCGTAACAGGATTTTAGCAGGTTCTTCATTTCATCCTTATACGACTGCACGTTCGCGCTCGTGGGCCATGCGCTCTCTATCTATCTCAAAATCATCGCTATGCCGCCACCAACGCACTGCCCGGCAGGGCAGCACCGATTCTTTTCCGAATCCTCACGTGTTCTTTATGCATTGTTTGCGTTACTAGGGTTAATCCGCTGCAGCCTTACCGCAGATTAAGCCCGTAAAGTTCTGTAGAAGCGTCAGAGTGGCGAGCGTCAGCGAGCCACCCGTTTCATTCCTTAGGATGTTGTTTACAAGACGACATTTCCAAGGAGGAAGCAGATGGCTCGCAAGGGACAGGGTATTGA